>NZ_JBIAWP010000010.1:0-236691 GCF_042895785.1 Streptomyces sp. NPDC001380
GCGCACCACCCTCTACGGCCAGGTCCCCGCCGAACGCCGCGCCGCAGCCCTCGCCTCCGACGGACACCTGCCGGAACTGCTGCCGCTGCTGGAGGGCTGAACCGCAGGTCCGCGGCCCGGCCCCGCGCGCCCGGAGCCGGCCGCTGTCCGCATGCGTAGACCTGTACGGCCCCCGCACCGCTCTTCGCATACAGTTCCGCGGGGGCGGCGGCCGCCGGCGGGCCGCGCTGGACGAGGAGGCATCCGACCGTGCAGGCACTCTGGTCGCGCGCGCAGGAGCAGGACTTCCGCAGCAGGGTGCGCGGATGCCTGCTCGGCGGTGCGGTCGGCGACGCCCTGGGTGCGGGGATCGAGTTCGAGTCGCTGGCCGCGATCCGCGCGGCGCACGGCCCGGCGGGCGTCACCGGCTACGTGCCCGCCTACGGGCGGCGCGGCGCGGTCACCGACGACACCCAGATGAGCCTGTTCACCGTCGACGGCCTGATCCGGGCGCACGTGCGGCGCGACAGCGGGGTGTGGCACCCGCCGACCGACGTCCACCGGGCGTACCTGCGCTGGGCCGCCACCCAGCGCGACTGGGGGCCCGACGAGCGCCGCCCCGACCTGGGCTGGCTGGCCCGCGAGGAGTGGCTGTACGCGCGGCGGGCGCCCGGCCAGGCCTGCCTGTCGGGCCTGGAGGACGGCCGGATGGGCACCCTCCAGGACCCCCGCAACCCGCACTCCAAGGGCTGCGGCACGGTGATGCGCTCCGCGCCGTTCGGGCTGCTGGTCGGCTGGGACCCGGTCCTCGTCCTCCAGCTCGCCATGGAGTGCGCCGCCCTCACCCACGGCCACCCCACCGGCTACCTGTCGGCGGGCGCCCTCGCCGTCGTCGTCCACACGGCGGTGCGCGGCGGCACCCTGGAGGAGGGCGTCCACCTGGCGCTGGCGCTGCTCTCGGAGCGGCCCGGCCACGAGGAGACCACGGCGGCGCTGCGCGGCGCGCTGGACGCGGTGCGGGCCGGGCCGCCGTCGGCGGAGCGGGTGGAGTCGCTGGGGGAGGGCTGGGTCGCCGAGGAGGCGCTGGCGATCGCCCTGTACTGCGCCCTGGTGGCGGAGGACGTCCGCTCCGGCCTGCTGCTGGCGGTGAACCACTCCGGGGACAGCGACTCCACCGGGGCGGTCTGCGGCAACCTGCTGGGGGTGCTGCACGGGGAGACGGCGCTGCCGCCGGAGTGGCTGGGGGAGCTGGAGGGCCGCGGGACCCTGCTCACCCTGGCGGACGACTTCGCCCTGGAGATGACCCACGGGCCGGAACTGCACGGGCCCGGCGGCGCGGACGGCTCCTGGGCGCGGCGGTACCCGGCGGCCTGAGCGCCCGGCCGGTGCGGCGGCGGGGCCCCCGGGGGCCCCGCCGCCCTCACGCGTAGCGGTGCTGCAGCGACTCCCGCTCGCTCCGCCGCACGTCCTCCAGCGTCAGCCCCGGCACGTCCAGCTGGGCCAGCGTCACCTCCGCGGAGCTCGGCGCCGCGTCCGCCGGCAGCCACTGCTCCGGCTTCCACGCCGCGCCCCGCAGGAAGGCCTTCGGGCAGTGCGGGTAGACCTCCTCCGCCTCCACCACGATCGCGCTGCGCGGCGGCTTCCCGACGGGGGTGAGCGCCGCGAGCAGCTCCGGGTCGGCGGAGACGCAGGCGCGGCCGTTGAGCCGCAGGGTGGTGTCGCGGCCGGGGACGACGAAGAGGAGGCCGGCGCGGCCGGTCCGCACGATGTTCTGCAGGGAGTCGATGCGCCTGTTCCCGGTGGCGTCGGGGATCGCGACGGTGCGCCCGTCGAGGACGGAGACGAAGCCGGGCGGGCCGCCCCGGGGGCTGACGTCGCAGCGGCCCTCGGCGTCGGCCGTCGCCACCAGGACCAGGGAGGCGCAGCCGACCAGCCGCCGGGCCGCGTCGGTGAGGAAGGAGGTCTCCTTGCGCCGGGCGGCGTCGCCGGGGGCCTCGTAGAGGGCGCGGAGGCCGTCGGCGTCCCGGACGGCACCCGCCTGCAGCGCTTCGAAGGAGCCGCCGGACTCCGGTGCGATCGTCATGCCGGAGAACCTACCGGTGAGCGCGGACCCCTGACGTCCCGGCAGCAGTCAGCCCCTCCGGCCGCGGTCCGCTGCGGCCGGAGGGGCGTGCCGGCCCCGGTTGCTCAGGCGGCGTCGAAGGAGCCGCGGCCGACCGCCGCGACGAAGGCGGACCAGGCCTCGGGGGAGAAGGCCAGCGACGGTCCCCCGGGATCCTTGGAGTCGCGTACGGCCACCGTGGAGACCTGCGGGACCGCGACCTCCACGCACTGGCCGTTGGCGCCGCTGTAGCTGCTCTTGCGCCACACCGGAGCGCTGCTGTTATCCGCGTTCATCTTGTGCGTACTCCCTCGCGTACCTGGCTATCAGCGACCGGGTATCCGTGACGCCGAGCGCCGCGGCCATCAGGTGGTCGTAGAGACCGGTATAGCGACGGACGTCGGCCTCCTTCTCCAGGTAGAGGTCGCTTGTCACTCCTTCGAGGTAAACAACAGCCGTATCTGCTGACTCAGGGAACTCAAGGATGGAGAATGCCCCGGTCATTCCGGGGTGGGCCCCCTTGGCGAACGGGATCACCTGCAGGTTGACATGCGGCTCCTCGCACAGCTCGGCCAGCCGCTCCATCTGGGCGGCCATCACCTCCCGGCTGCCGACCACCCGGGCCAGGGCGGCCTCGTCGACCACCGCCCAGAAGTTGTCCAGCCGGTCCGGCCCCTGCACCCGCCGCTGGCGCTCCATCCGCACCTCGACCCGGCGGCGCACCGCCTCGGCGTCGGTGTCCGGCTGGATCCCGGTCACGACCGCCTGGGCGTACTCCCGCGTCTGGAGCAGGCCGGGCACGAAGGACGACTCGTAGTTGCGGACCGCCGAGGCCTCCGCCTCCAGGCCGATGTAGACGCTGTAGGGGATGTCGCCGAAGGCGTGCCACCACCCCCGCTGCCGGGACTCCCGCGCCATCGCCATCAGGGACTCGCGCATCCGCTCGTCCTCGACCCCGTACACCTCGCACAGGTCGCGGACGTCGCGCTGGCTGATGCTGCGCCGCCCGTTCTCGAGCCGGCTGATCTTCGACTGGGAGACCATCAGCCGGCCCGCCACCTCCTCGGCGGTCATGCCCTTCTGCTCGCGGAGGCGGCGCAGCTCGGCGCCGAGCCTGCGGCGGCGCACGGTCGGATTGATGCTGGCGGACACGGCGACCTCCGGTGGGTCTCGGATTCGTTCCAACCACCTCGACAGGACGAGCATGCCACCGTGGATCATCCGGTGCCGGGGAATCGGTCCGGCTCATCGGATCGGGTGCGCCGCGGACATGCCGGAGGGCGGCCGACCGGCACACTCCCTGCCGATCGGCCGCCCTCCGGACCGCTCCGGCCGTCCCGTTCCGGGACCGGCTCCCGCGGACGCCCCTTCCGGCGGGGCCCCGCCGCGCTAGCGCGCCACCGCGTGCGCCATGCCGGGGCCGACGGCGGCCGCCGCCCCGCGCCCGGGCCGCCCGACGGCCGTCCGCGACCCCGGGCGGCTCGGCCCGCCGGCACCGCGCTGCGCCTGCGCCGGAAGGCCGTTCTGCACGTCCATCACCGCATGGGCCACCATCCCGCCCAGGGGGTCGTACCGGATCAGGTCGCGCAGCCGCGACCTGGACGACCGGCCCTCGTTGCCCGGGTAGAGGTGCTTGCCCAGGCCCACGGCGTGCGCCAGCGCGGCCAGCGCGGCCGTCCGCGGGTCCGGTGGCACGCCCGTCCTGATGGCCGTGTCCAGACGCTGCTTGATCGCACCGTTGGTGCACTCGTCGGACGCCTGGTAGCGCGTCGTCGGCAGCACCCCGCACACCTGGCCCGGCACCGCCGTCACCATGCCGCACCGTTCCAGGTGCGCCAGGTACGTCTGACGCAGCCCCAGCCGGGGCCCGCCGATCCAGTGCACGGCACGCACCGCGCTGCCACGCCTGCGCAGCAGCTCCAGCGCGTGGTCCAGGGTCGGGTCACCCGTCGGCCGCGGCAGCACCACGGCGATACGATCTCCGTCCGGGACTATCCGTCCGGCCAGGGCCAGCTCGACGAGCTGTGCCCCGGCGAGTCCGAGGTCAAGGGTCTGCGGCTGCGCCGTGGTACCCGTGGCCGGGTCCAAAGCGAGCAGCAGCAGTTCCTCGGGAATTGTTCTGCGGCTCCTGCCCATCCAAGCCTCCCCGCGTGGATGAATGACAGAGTGACGCCTCTCACACCCTGCTGTCGAGACCGCCTCTGAATCGTGACCCGGGAACCGGTGTCCGCCCGGGTCTCGTCACCCACGTGTCCGGGGTGTCGGACCCGGGGAAACGCCGGTCGGACGGGGCTTGGACGGGCGACATCATGTTCGTGGCGGAGACTGTCCGCTGTGGGGCGGGACGCCGGTGCGCAGGGCGTTCCGCCAGGTGTGTGAGGAGGTTGGGTCACGTGGGCGAGTCCCCCGGCACGGTCGAGCGCGACGAGGAGCGGCGGCGCGCCGATCCGGACGGTGAGTCTCCGGGCGGTTCCGCCGAGGGCGGTGCGTCACCGGCGGCGGACGCCCGGGACGGCGCCGGCGCGGAGCAGCAGGCGGACGGCGGGACGGCCGTCCGGGCCGAGTCCACCGTGCAGCTGCGGGTGCGGGGCACGGACAGCCCCACCACCATGCTGCGGCTGCCGGCCGACAGCCCCACCCGGACGCTGCGCCTCCCCGCCGGTGCGACGGCCGTCCCGGACCGGGAGGAGCCCGCGGAGGGCACGGAGCCCGCGGAGGGTGCCGCGCGGGGCGCCACGACGGGGGCCGGGGCCGCGGCGGCGGACGACGCCGGGGCCGGGACCGGGACCGCGGGCGGCACTGCGGTGCCGGACGACCCGCGCCTCGCCCTGCGGGCCGACGGGGCGCCGTCCCGTGCCGGCCGGTCGTCCGGTGCCGCCACCGCGAAGGGCGGGACCGGGAAGGCGGGATTCGGGAAGGCGGGATTCGGGAAGGCCGGCGCCGGGAAGGACGAGGAGGCCGGAGCCGGAGCGGAGGCGCCGGAGGAGGCCGGAAAGGCCGAACGGCGCGTCGGCAGTGCCGTGGTGACGGCAGATCCGGAAACCGGGACGGAAGAGGCGGGGACAGAGGCAGGCGCAGAGGCAGAGGTGGAAGAGGGGAGGACCGGCACCGGGACGGAGGCCGGCGCCGCGGGGACCGCGGACCGGCCCGGGACCCCGGCCGGACGGAAGGCCGCGGCCGGTGCCGAGGCGGACGGGGGCACCCCCGCACCCGGCGACGCACCCGGGACCGGGGACGCCCCGGTGACCGAGGTGCCGCTGCCGAAGGTTCCTCAGGCCGCCGCCACCGGGACCACCCCCGCCGGGACCACTCCCACCGGGACCACTCCCACCGGGACCGCCGCCACGGCCGCCGCCGGAGCCACGGCCGCCGGTGCCGTGCCCGCCGGGGCCACCGCCGCCGGTGCCGCACCCGCGCCCGCAGCCGGGTCCGCGCCCTCCGCGCCCGTCTCCGGCGCCTCCGCGTCCTCCGCCGTCCGGCCGGTCTCCCGGCCCGTGACCCGGCCGCAGCCGCACCCCGTCTCCCCGTCCGGGCCCGGGCAGGGCCCGGACGCGGAGCCGGAGCCGCCGCGGACCCCGGAGACCACCTCCGAGGCCATGGAGGTCCTGGCCTCGCTCAGCGCGCGCCCGATGACGCCGCTGCGCCGCGCGGTCCGGCGGATCACGGTCTGGAGCGTCTTCCTGGCCTTCGTCCTCGCCGTCGTCTGCGTCGTCCAGCTGCTGCGTCCGCTGCCCGGCCCCGAGGTGAGGTCCACCGGACCGGCCTCCTACGCGTTCCCCGGGAGCAGGCCGGACCTGCCGTGGCCGACCGACGGCCAGGCCGTGGCCGAGGTCTACGGCCTGGGCGGCCTCGGCGGGTCCGGGGCGGCCGCCCCCGCGCCGATGGCGAGCGTCACGAAGGTGATGACCGCGTACGTGGTGCTCCAGGACCACCCCCTCAAGCCCGGTGAGGACGGCCCCGTGCTCACCGCCGACAAGCAGGCGGTGTCCGACTACTCCAAGGGCGTCACCGAGGGCGAGTCGGTGGTGAAGGTGACGGAGGGGCAGAAGATCAGCGAGTACGAGGCGCTGCAGATGCTGCTGATCCCGTCGGCGAACAACATCGCCCGGCTCCTCGGCCGCTGGGACGCGGGCTCCCAGGAGGCGTTCGTCCAGAGGATGAACGACACCGCGAAGCGCCTGGGCATGACGAGGACCGTCTACACCGACCCCAGCGGCCTGGAGGCGTCGACGAAGTCCACCGCTGCGGACCAGCTGAAGCTGGCGGAGCGGGTGATGCAGGACGACGTCTTCCGGCAGGTCGTGAGCACGCAGAACGTGGTGCTGAGCGACGGCCAGCGGATCTTCAACAACAACCAGCTGCTCGCCACCGGCGACCACGTCATCGGCGTGAAGACCGGTTCCAGCACCCCCGCCGGCGGCTGCCTGATGTGGGCGGCCGAGAAGCAGGTCGGCGGCACCACCCAGCTGATCATCGGCGTGGTGATGGGCCAGCAGGGCGCGGGCATCCTGCAGAAGGCGCTGGACGTCAGCGGCGGCATCATCGCCGCCGCGCAGAAGAGCCTCACCGACCACACCGTGCTGCGGAAGGGCGACGTCGTCGGCTACGTGGACGACGGCCTGGGCGGCCGGGTCCCGGCGGTCGTCTCCCGGGACGTCACGGTCGTCGGCTGGTCCGGCCTGAAGGTGGGCATCGGCCTCGACCCGGTCGGCTCCCTCCCGCACACCGCCGGGGCGGGCACCCGGGTGGGCACCGTCACCGTCGGCAGCGGCCAGGGCGAGGTGAAGGTCCCGGTCGTGCTGCGGGACGCCCTCGCGCCGCCGTCGATCGGCTCGCGCCTGACGCGCCTGCTGTAGGGGCGGGGGCGCCCGGGCCGGAGCGCACGGGGCCGGACGGCACTGCCGTCCGGCCCCGTTTCTGTCTACATTCATGTAGTAGGTTGCCCGGGACCGGCCGCCAGGACCGGCTCACTCCCCGGAAGGACCGTCCCGTGAGTCTCGAGATCATCAACGGGCTGCCCGCCCACGTGCTCTTCGTGCACGCCGTCATCGTGCTCGTCCCGCTGACCGCGCTCGTCCTCGTCGTCGCCGCGCTGCTTCCCCGCGCCGCCCGCCGCATAGGCGTCGCGCTGCCCGTCCTCGCGCTGGTCACCCTGGGCTTCGTCCCGCTGTCCACCCACGCCGGAGAGTGGCTGGAGCGGCACGTCGACAGCGACCCGCTGGTCCGCCGCCACGCGGAGCTCGGCGACGGGATGCTCCCCTGGGCGGCCGGCCTCGTCGTCCTCGCCGCCGCCGTGTGGTGGACGACCCGCCGCTACGCCGCCGGTACCGCCGCCGCCCCGGCCGCCGGCGACGCCGCTGCCCGCCCCCGCACGGCCCCCGTCGCCCTGCGCGCCGTCGTCGCCGTGCTCTGCCTGGCGGTGGGCGCCGGCGCCGTCGTGGACGTCTACCGGATCGGCGACTCCGGGGCGAAGGCCGCATGGCACGACGGCTTCTCCCAGAAGGCCGCCGAGGGCGGCGAGGACGGAGAGGGCTGACGCCGCCGGCCGGCCGTGCCCGCGGCACGGCCGGCCTCCGCCGCCCTCGTCCCCGCCTCCGGCGGAGGCGTCACAGGCGCCTGCGGCGCATCGCGCGGCGGGCCAGCAGCAGCGCCACCAGGATCGCCGCGAGCACCAGGACCAGCACGACCACGAGGACGACACCCGAGAAGAAGCCGTGGCTCCGGCGGCTGCGGTGCCGCTTCCTGATCTTCACCTTGGCGGGCAGGGCCGCCCGGACCGCCTGCGGGGCCCGGTCCGTCCGCACCGCGCCCGTCCGCACCGCGCCCGTCCGCGCCGCCGGGTCCGCGCCCGCGGCCGCCCCGCCCCCCGGTGCGGCGCTGCCGGCCACCGCCGCCCGGACCGGCGCCGGCGCGGCGGAGGCGGCGGTCCCGGCCGCGACCCCTCCCGCGGCCAGCGCCAGCGACAGCAGGACTCCCGTGACAGCCGATCTCATGCTGCTCCCCCTCCGGCCGAGCCGCCCCCGGAACCTCCGGCGGGCGAACGGCTCCTGCCCGCCCTCTCCCGCCGCCGAAACCCGGGCGTCCGTTCCCGGCCGGCGCCCGCGTGCGCCCGCGGACGCCCGCCCTGCCCGTCCGCACCGCGGACACCCCCTGGTCCACTCCGCGGACAGCCGCCACCATGGGCGCATGGCACACGTCCACGAGGGGATCGGCGAACGCCTGCGGGCCTTCGTCGAGGAGCAGTCCGTCTTCTTCGTCGGCACCGCCCCGCTGGCGCCGGACGGGCACGTGAACATCTCCCCCAAGGGCGCCAGGGGGTCGCTCGCCGTCCTCGACGAGCGCACGGTGGCCTACCTGGACTTCACCGGCAGCGGCGCGGAGTCCCTCGCGCACCTGCGGGAGAACGGCCGGATCACCCTCATGTGGTGCTCGTTCGGCGCGACGCCCAACGTGGTGCGGGTCCACGGCCGCGGGGAGCCGGTGTTCCGCGACGACCCCCGGTGGGACGGCCTGATCGGGCACTTCCCGCAGGTGTCGGGGCACCCGGGGGCCCGCGCCGTGGTGCTCGTCCACGCCCAGCGCGTCAGCGACTCCTGCGGGTACGCCGTGCCGTTCCTGGAGTACCGCGGCGAGCGCGACCTCCTCGTCCGGTACTTCGGGCGCCGGGACGAGGCGTTCCACGCCGACTACGTGGAGCGGAAGAACGCCGTCTCCATCGACGGCCTGCCCGCGGTGCCGCTCCCGCTCCCCCCACGCACCTCCTGACGCCGCGTCCGGCCCGCGCCCGGCCCTGCGCCCGCGCCGCACGGTCCCTCCGCATCCTCCGGCCCTCCGGGCCGCCCTCAGCGGACGCGGTGCAGCAGCGCCCGCTCGTCCATGCTCTCCGCCGCCGCGCGGCGGGGCGTGGCCGGCCCCTGGGGGCCGTAGCCGACGCGGACCAGCATCTGCGGGCTGCACACCGCGGCGCCGGGGTCGCGGAGCAGCCAGCGCAGGTCCGGCCACTCCAGTGCCTGGTGCAGCAGGGAGGCGCGCAGGCCGTGGGCGGTCAGCAGCAGCAGGACGTGCTCCAGCGCCTGGCCGGCCCGGAGCCAGTCCACGGGGTGGTCCTGGCGGGTGGTCAGCACCGCGAGGTGCGGGTGGGACTCGAAGTCGGCGGTGGGCAGGTGCCGCCGCAGCGGCCGCCCGGAGAAGTCCCGCATAGGCACCCGGGCCTCCGCGTCCTGCGGGCCCAGCGCCGTGGCGGGGATGCCGTACGGGCCCCCGTCCGGGCCGGTGATCCAGGAGCGGCTCTCCACCCGGCGGGCGGGCTCGCCGGTGTTGCGCTGCTCCGCCTCGGTGGTCAGCGCGAGCAGCCGCACCGACTCCTCCGCGCCGGGGAAGCGCAGGTCCGCGCCCTCGGTGCGGGCGGCGGCGGTCAGCGCCTCCGGCAGCCCCTCCGGCAGCGGCCGGTCGCTGAACGGCATCCGGCTGGAGTGCCGCTGCCAGATCGCCTCGTACAGGCCCTCCCAGCGGGGCCGCGCCGCGTCCGCGGGGCGGGCGGCCCGCGGCGGGCCGGCCAGGCGGACCGCGGCCAGCAGGGCCGGGTCGGCCGGGCGGGGCAGCAGGGCGAGGACCGGCTCCCAGCCGAAGTGGGCGGCGGCCACCCGCAGGTTGAACACCGCCCCGCCCACCGAGACGTGCAGCGCCCGCCCGGTGGGGTCGGCCAGCCGCAGCGCCCGCTCCGGCGCCGCGTACACCTCGACGGCACGGGAGGCGGGGTCCAGGCGGAACCGCCAGGGCTGGGTGTTGTGGATGGAGGGGGCGGCGACCGCGGCCGCGACCAGCGTCTCCAGGGTTCCGGCGTCGAGTACCGGCGTGGTCATGGCCATCCCCTCCTCGGGGCTGTCCGCAGCATCAGGTCACGCCACCAGCGTGCCTCCGGCCCCTCGCGCGGCGCAGGGCCCGGCGGTCCCGGGCGCCAGGGCCGAACGTCACCCCGGCGCCGCCGGCCGGCTGCACCCCGCCGACCGGGCGCACCCCGCCGGGCTGCGGACTGTCGGCCGGCGGCGCGGGGCACGGCGGGCCGCGGGCCGGCGGGCGTGCGGGGCGGCCTCCCCGGTCCCGGGCGGTGCGCCGCGCGTCCGCCGGCGGGCCGGTCCCCCGATTGCACTACGCAGTGACGTGACTACTCGAAGTTGTCGGTGCCGCGTGCCATCGTGATCCGGTCGGACCGCTGTCGACCGCGAGGGAGTGTCCCGGTGACCACGACGGACAGAGCGGGCCGCGTCGGCGCGGAACCACCGCGCGCGGAGCGGACCAGTACCGGAAAGGTGATCGTCAAGTGGGTGACGACCACCGACCACAAGACCATCGGCACGCTGTACCTCTTCACCTCGTTCGCCTCCTTCCTGATCGCCGGGGTCCTGGCCCTGGTGATGCGGGCCGAGCTGGCCCGTCCGGGCACCCAGATCCTCTCCAACGAGCAGTACAACCAGGCGTTCACGCTGCACGGCGGCGCCATGCTGCTGATCTTCGCCACGCCGCTCTTCGCGGGCTTCGCCAACTGGATCATGCCGCTGCAGATCGGCGCGCCCGACGTGGCGTTCCCCCGGCTGAACATGTTCGCCTACTGGCTCTACGTCTTCGGGTCGCTGATCGTGATCTGCAGCCTGCTCACCTCCCAGGGCGCGCCCGACTTCGGCTGGTTCTCCTACACCCCGCTGTCGGACGGCGTCCGCACGCCGGGCATCGGCGCCGACATGTGGATCATGGGCCTGGCCCTCTCCGGCTTCGGCACGATCCTCGGCTCGGTCAACTTCATCACCACGATCATCTGCATGCGCGCCCCCGGCATGACGCTCTTCCGGATGCCCATCTTCACCTGGAACGTGCTGCTCACCGCGGTGCTGGTCATCATGGTGTTCCCGGTGCTGGCGGCCATCTTCTTCGCGCTGGAGGCGGACCGGAAGTTCGGCGCCCACGTCTTCGACGCCGCCAACGGCGGGCCCATCCTGTGGCAGCACCTCTTCTGGTTCTTCGGCCACCCCGAGGTGTACATCATCGCGCTGCCGTTCTTCGGCATCATCACCGAGATCATCCCGGTCTTCGCCCGCAAGCCGATCTTCGGCTACTCCGGCCTGGTGGCCGCCACCATCGCCATCGCGGGGCTCTCCGCGACCGTCTGGGCGCACCACATGTTCGTCACCGGCCAGGTGCTGCTGCCGTTCTTCTCCTTCATGACCTTCCTCATCGCGATCCCGACGGGGGTGAAGTTCTTCAACTGGATCGGGACGATGTGGAGGGGCTCGCTGAGCTTCGAGACGCCCATGCTCTGGGTGGTGGGCTTCCTGGTCACCTTCCTCTTCGGCGGCCTGACCGGCGTGCTGCTGGCCTCCCCGCCGATCGACTTCCACGTCTCGGACTCCTACTTCGTGGTGGCCCACTTCCACTACGTGGTCTTCGGCACCGTCGTCTTCGCGATGTTCGCCGGCTTCCACTTCTGGTGGCCGAAGTTCACCGGCCGGATGCTCGACGAGCGCCTCGGCAAGATCACCTTCTGGACGCTCTTCGTCGGCTTCCACACCACCTTCCTGGTGCAGCACTGGCTCGGCGCCGAGGGCATGCCCCGCCGGTACGCCGACTACCTGGCCGCGGACGGCTTCACCACGCTGAACACCGTCTCGACCATCGGCTCGTTCCTGCTCGGCCTGTCGATCCTGCCGTTCCTCTACAACGTCTGGAAGACGGCCCGGTACGGCGAGAGGGTCACCGTGGACGACCCGTGGGGCTACGGCCGCTCGCTGGAGTGGGCGACCTCCTGCCCGCCGCCGCGGCACAACTTCCTCACCCTGCCGCGGATCCGCTCCGAGTCCCCGGCGTTCGACCTGCACCACCCCGACATCGCCGCCCGGTCCTACTTCGCCGAGCACGGCCTGCCCCTGGAGACGGTCGGCAGCCGGCGGACGATCGGCGAGACGGAGGGCCCGGACCGGTGAGGCGGCCCGGTCCGCGGGGGGAGAGCGACCGGGGGATCCACCAGCTGGAGGGCTACCTGCTCTGGCAGGGTGAGACCGCGGCGGCCCGGGAGCAGGCGGAGTCCTTCGCCGACCGGCTGCCCTGGCTGACCGGGCCGCAGCGCGAGGACGTGGTGCGGGTCTACACGGCCGACCGGCTGGAGGTCTCCCGCGCCACCGTGCGCCGGATCGCCGACCGGGCCCGGGAGCTGCGGCACGAGTACACCGCCCGGTACCGGGCCCTGCGGCTCAGGCTGCTGGCGCTCTCCCTCCTCGGGGTCGCCTGCGCCGCCGGGGCCGCGGCCCTGCTGGGCCTCCTCGGCGACCCGGGCTGACCCGCGCGGCGGCCCGGGGCGCGGGGCGCCGTGCCGGGGCGGCGCCGCCCGCCGTCACTCGGCGTCGGTCAGCAGCACGGCCAGGACGGCGGCCTGGCTGTGCTCGACGTCGCGGGTCGCCGTCAGCAGGGTCAGCCCGCCGTGCTCGGCGATCTCCCGCAGGTGCTCCAGGGCCTGCCGCCGCTCCGGGTCGCGCAGCTCGGCCTGGTAGCGGCGGCGGAACTCGGCGAAGCGGTCCGGCCGGTGGGCGTACCAGTGGCGCAGGTCTGCCGAGGGGGCCACGTCCTGCAGCCACTCGTCGAGGCGGGCGTCCTCCCGGCGCACCCCGCGCGGCCAGATCCGGTCCACCAGCACCCGCACCCCGTCGCCGGGCGCGGCCTCCTCGTAGATCCTCCGGCAGGTGATGCTCTTGGCCATGGCAGCGCTCCTCGGGCCGCCGGACATCGGACCCGTCCATCGTACGTTCGGCGGCCCGCCG
Source organism: Streptomyces sp. NPDC001380 (assembly GCF_042895785.1). NCBI lineage: Bacteria > Bacillati > Actinomycetota > Actinomycetes > Kitasatosporales > Streptomycetaceae > Streptomyces > Streptomyces sp. NPDC001380. The sequence goes on from NZ_JBIAWP010000010.1 coordinate 12,886, forward strand.
GGGCTCAGCGGGACCGCGGCGGTCCGGGGCCGCCGCAGGCCGCCCGGCGGGACGGGGACACCGCCCGCCCGGCCCCTGCCGTCCCGCCCCGTACAACCCCCGCCGTCCCGCCCCGTACAGCCCCGCATGACCGGACCGTCCGCGGGTACCCCCGGCCCGCACGGCCCGCCCGGCCCGTACGGGGGTGCCCCGTACGGCCCTGGCGGCCCCGTCCGCGGACCACCAGGCTCGAGGCGGCGGCTGCCCCGGCGGGCGCCGACGAGCGACGCACTGCGACCGGTCCAGCGACCCCGCGAAGGAGCAGCCATGCACGACGTCCGACCCCCCGCCGGCCCCCCCGTCCTCGCCGACGAGGAGCTGGCGGCCCTGGACGCCCACTGGCGCGCGGCGAACTACCTCTCCGCCGGCCAGATCTACCTGATGGCCAACCCCCTGCTCACCGAACCCCTCCGCCCCGAGCACGTGAAACCCCGCCTGCTCGGCCACTGGGGCACCTCGCCCGGCCTCAACCTGGTCCACACCCACCTCAACCGGGTGGTCTCCGCCCGCGGCCTGGACGCCATCTGCATCTGGGGCCCGGGCCACGGCGGCCCCGCGGTCGTGGCCAACTCCTGGCTGGAGGGCAGCTACACCGAGACGTACCCGGACGTCACCCGCGACGCCGAGGGCATGGCCCGGCTGTTCCGGCAGTTCTCGTTCCCCGGCGGCATCCCCAGCCATGTCGCGCCCGAGACCCCGGGCTCCATCCACGAGGGCGGCGAGCTCGGCTACTCCCTCTCCCACGCCTACGGCGCCGCCTTCGACAACCCCGGCCTGCTGGTCGCCTGCGTCGTCGGCGACGGCGAGGCCGAGACCGGGCCGCTGGCGGCCTCCTGGCACTCGAACAAGTTCCTCGACCCGGTCCGCGACGGCGCGGTCCTGCCGATCCTCCACCTCAACGGCTACAAGATCGCCAACCCCGCCGTCCTCGCCCGCATCCCCGAGCGCGAGCTCGACGAGCTGCTGCGCGGCTACGGGCACCACCCGATCCACGTCACCGGCGACGACCCCGCCCAGGTGCACCGCGCCATGGCCCACGCCATGGACACCGCCCTCGACCACATCGCCGTCATCCAGCGCACCGCCCGTGAGGAGGGCATCCCCGACCGGCCCCGCTGGCCCGTGATCGTGCTCCGCACCCCCAAGGGGTGGACCGGCCCCGCCGAGGTCGACGGCGTACCGGTGGAGGGCACCTGGCGGGCCCACCAGGTCCCGCTCGCCGAGGTCCGCACCGACCCCGGCCACCTGCGGCAGCTGGAGCAGTGGCTGCGCTCGTACCGGCCGGAGGAGCTCTTCGACGCGCAAGGCCGCCCCCGCCCGCAGGTCCTCTCCGGCATCCCCGAGGGCCCGCGCCGCCTGGGCGCCAACCCGCACGCCAACGGCGGCCTGCTGCTGCGCGAGCTGCCCCTGCCGCCGCTGGAGCGGCACGCCGTCCCGGTCGACAAGCCCGGCGGCTCCGTCCACGAGCCGACCCGCGTCCTCGGCGACCTGCTGCGGGACGTCATGGAGGCCACCTCCGACCGCCGCGACTTCCGCCTGGTGGGCCCGGACGAGACCGCCTCCAACCGGCTCCAGGCCGTCTACGACGTCACCGGCAAGGCGTGGGAGGCCGACACCCTCCCCACCGACGAGCACCTGGCCCGCGGCGGCCGCGTGCTGGAGATCCTCTCCGAGCACACCTGCCAGGGCTGGCTGGAGGGCTACCTCCTCACCGGCCGGCACGGGCTGTTCTCCTGCTACGAGGCGTTCGTCCACATCGTCGACTCGATGGCCAACCAGCACATCAAGTGGCTGCGCACCTCCCGCCGGCTGGGGTGGCGGGCGCCGATCGCCTCCCTCAACTACCTGCTGACCTCGCACGTCTGGCGCCAGGACCACAACGGCTTCTCCCACCAGGACCCGGGCTTCGTCGACCACGTCCTCAACAAGAGCCCCGAGGCCGTCCGGGTCTACCTGCCGCCGGACGCCAACACCCTCCTCGCCGTCGCCGACCACGTGCTCCGCAGCCGCGACTACGTCAACGTCGTCGTCGCCGGCAAGCAGCCCTGCTTCGACTGGCTCGACCTGGAGCAGGCCCGGGCCCACTGCGCACGCGGCGCCGGGATCTGGGAGTGGGCGTCCACCGACGGCGACGGCGAGCCGGACGTGGTGCTCGCCTGCGCCGGCGACGTGCCCACCCTGGAGGTGCTGGCCGCCGCCGACCTGCTCCACCGCCACCTGCCCGACCTGCGGGTACGGGTGGTCAACGTGGTGGACATCGCCCGGCTGATGCCGCAGGAGGAGCACCCGCACGGCATGCCGGACCACGAGTACGACGCGCTGTTCACCCGGGACAGGCCGGTGGTCTTCGCGTACCACGGCTACCCGTGGCTGATCCACCGCCTCACCTACCGGCGGGCCGACCACCCGCACCTGCACGTCCGCGGGTACAAGGAGGAGGGCACCACCACCACACCGTTCGACATGGTGCTCCGCAACGACCTGGACCGCTACCGGCTGGTCATGGACGTCATCGACCGGGTGCCGGGGCTGGCGGTGCGCGCCGCGCACGTGCGGCAGGCCATGGCCGACGTCCGCTTCCGCCACCACGACTGGATCCGGGAGCACGGCACCGACCTGCCCGAGGTCGCCGACTGGTCCTGGACCCGCTGACGCCGGCCGGCCCGCGCCGTACGCCGCACCCCGCCCCCGGGCGGCCCGGACCCCGGGCCGCCCGGGGGCGGGCCCCGCACCTCCCGCCCGTGGCCGTGCCTGTGCCCGGGTCCGTACGTGTGCCCGGGTCCGTGACCGTGGTCGGCCGCCGGCTCCCCGCCCGGATCAGGCGGCGCGGGCCGCCAGCGGGACCCGCCACACCAGGCGGGTGCCACCGCCGCGCGGCGTCTCCACCAGCAGGGCGCCGCCCAGCTCCTCGGCGCTGCGCGCGAGGTCCCGCAGGCCGCCCCGGCCGTCCCCGGGGCCCCCGCCGTCCCCGCCGTCCCCGGGGCCCCCGCCCCCGTCGGCGCTCCCGCCGGCACCCTCTTCCGCGGGCAGTCCCGCGCCGTCGTCCTCGACGGTGAGGGTCACCAGGTCGGCGCCGGCCTCCAGGACGACGTCCACCCGGCGGGCCCGGGCGTGGCGGGCCGCGTTCGCCAGCGCCGCGGCCAGGGCCGCCGCCGCCGCCTCGGCCGCGGCCGGCGGCACGGCGGTGTCCAGCAGCCCCTCCATGCGCAGCCGGGGGGCGAAGCCCAGCGCCGACGCGGCCTCGTCCACCAGCCGGGCCGCACGGGCGCGCAGGCCCCGGCCGGAGCCGCGCTCCCGCGCCCGCAGTCCGAAGATCGCCGACCGGATGATCCTGATGGTCTCGTCGAGGTCGTCGACGGCGCGCATGACGCGGTCGGCGGCCTCGGGGTGGTCGATGAAGCGGCCCGCGCTCTGCAGGGTCATGCCGGTGGCGAAGAGCCGCTGGATGGCGAGGTCGTGCAGGTCCCGGGCGATGCGGTCGCGGTCCTCCAGGATCGCGAGCTGCTCGGCGTCCCGCCGGTGCGCCGCCAGCTCCAGCGCCAGCGCCGCCTGGCCCGCGAACCCCAGCAGCGGCCGCACCTCCTCCTCGGTGAACGGCTGCTCACCGGGGCGGCGCGCCAGCATCAGCACCCCCCGGGTGCGCCCCGCCGCGGTCCCCATCGGCACGGCCACCGCCGGGCCCAGACCGGAGCCGCCCGGCGGACCGGCGGTGAGCCGCGGGTCGCTGTGCACGTCGGGGCTGCTCACCGGGGCGGCGCCGGTCAGGGCGGCTCCGGTGAGGGTGCCCTCCAGGGGCAGCACCAGCCCCTCGCGGCCCGCCGCCCCCTCCCCGGCCGCCAGCTCCACGACCAGGTCCCCGGTGCCGGGGAGCGGCACGGCCACGTCGGCGACGGCGGCGCCGGTGATCTCCCGGGCCCGCTCCGCGATCAGGCCCAGGACCTGCCCCTGCGGGCTGCCGGACAGCAGGCTGCCGATGACCTCGCCCCCGGCCTGCAGCCACGCCTGGCGGCGCCGGGCCTCCTCGTACAGGCGCGCGTTGTCGACCGCCACGCCCGCCGCCACCGCCAGGGTGGCCAGCACCACCTCGTCCTCGGCGTCGAACTCGCCGCCGCACTGCTTCTCCGCGAGGTAGAGGGTGCCGAACACCTCGCCGCGGACCCGGATCGGTACGCCCAGGAAGGTCCGCATCGGCGGGTGCCCCTCCGGCAGCCCGTACGCGGCCGGGTGGGCGGACATGTCGGCCAGCCGCAGCGGCCCGGGGCTGCGGATCAGCTCCCCCAGCAGGCCCCGGCCCGAGGGCGGCGGGCCGAGGGCGGCCGCCTCCTCGCCGCCGATCCCGACGGTCAGGAAGCGCGACAGGGTGCACCCGTCGGGTCCGACCACGCCGAGCGCGGCGTAGCGGGCGTCGACCAGGGCGGCGCCGGCCTCCACGACGCGGCGCAGGGCCTGGTCGAGCTCCAGCTCCCGGCCGACCGACAGGACCGCCTCGAAGAGGCCGTGGATCCGGGTGCGGGTGACCCTGGCCGCGTCGACGCGGGCCTGGAGCTCGTCCAGCAGCTCGTCCAGCCGCGACTGCTCGCGGGACCGCGCGGAACGGCCGGGGGTCCGTTGCGGGGGAGCGCTGTCCATGGCTGCCTCGGGGTGGGTACGGGCCGTCCGCACGTGGGGCGGCGTGGCGGGCGCCGTCGCGGCCTCCGCGGGACCCGCGGCGCGGCGACGGCCCGGCACCGCGGGACCGCGGGCGAGTGGCCCGGGCGGTTCCGCGGCGGCCCTGCCATTCCACCGGCGGCGCGGCCGCCCCGCTGGGGCCGAAGGGCCCCGGCCGCCCCTCCGCAGGTCCTTCGCCCGTCCGGTATCGGGTCGTCCACCGGTCCGGGTACCTTGGGAGCGCGGGCGGCCCCACGGCCGCCCGGGACCGAGGAGGACCAACGTGGGCCGCGACGCCGGCGCCGCCCGGCTGCCGCAGATGCGCCTGGACGAGCTCCTCGAGGAGCTCCAGGCCCGCATCGACGCAGCCAGGGGCACCCGTGACCGGGTGCACAGCCTGCTGGAGGCCGTGCTGTCGGTCGGCCGCGAGCTGGACCTCACCCAGGTGCTGCGCACCATCGTGGAGGCCGGCGCGACGCTGGTCGACGCCCGCTACGCCGCGCTCGGCGTGATCGGCCCGGACGGCCGCACCCTGTCGCAGTTCCTCACGGTGGGGCTGTCGCAGGGCGAGGTCGACCGCATCGGCCCGCTGCCGTCCGGGCACGGCCTGCTGGGCGAGCTGATCCGGCACCCCGAGTCGCTGCGGATCGAGGAGCTGTCCCGGCACCCCGCCTCCTACGGCTTCCCGTCCGGCCACCCGCCGATGCGGACCTTCCTGGGCGTGCCGATCCGGGTCCGCGGCGAGGTGTTCGGCAACCTCTACCTGACCGACAAGCAGAGCGGCGCCCAGTTCGACGCCGAGGACGAGGCGGTGATCTCCACCCTGGCGGTGGCCGCGGGCGTGGCGATCGACAACGCGCGCCTGTACGAGGAGGCGCAGCGCCGCCAGGCGTGGCTGCGGGCCAGCTCCGAGATCACCAGCAACCTCCTCTCGGGCGGCTCGCAGGCGCAGGTCCTGGAGCTCATCGCCGAGCGGAGCCTCGAGTTCACCGCGTCCCAGCTGGTCGACATCGCGATGCCCGGCGCCCCGGGCGAGCTGGCCGTGCGGTTCTCCGCGGGGGAGCACGCCGAGCACCGCCGCGGCATGGTGCTGCCGTTCGAGGGGACCCTCTCCGGCGCCGCGTACACCACCGGCGAGCCCGCCTTCAGCGCCGACATCGGCCACGACCCGCGGGTGACGGCCGGTCCGCCGCGCTTCGCGGGCCTCGGCCCGGCGGTGGCCGTGCCGATGGGCACCGCGGAGAAGGAGGTCCGGGGCGTGGTCCTGCTGGCCCGGGGCAAGGACGAGCAGCCGTTCACCGAGGAGGAGGTGCGGCCGCTGCTGGGGTTCGCGGGCCAGGCGGCGCTGGCGCTGGAGCTGGCGGCGCACCGGCGGGACGCCGAGCAGCTCGCGATCCTGGAGGACCGCGACCGCATCGCCCGGGACCTGCACGACCTCGCCATCCAGCGGCTCTTCGCCACCGGCATGACCCTGCAGAGCGCGGGCCGCTTCATCGACCACCCCGAGGCCGCCGACCGCGTCATGCGCGCCGTCGACGACCTCGACGAGACCATCAAGATCATCCGGTCGACCATCTTCGGGCTGCGCGCCCGCGACTCCGCCGGCGAGGCCAGCCTGCGCGCCCGGGCCGCCCGGGCCGCGGAGGAGGCGGCTGCGGCGCTGGGCTTCGCCCCCCGCCTCAGCATGGAGGGGCTGCTGGACACCGACGTGCCCCCCGCCACCGCCGACCACGTGGTGGCCGTGCTCCGCGAGGCGCTCAGCAACGCGGCCCGCCACGCCCGGGCGAACCGGGTGGAGGCCGACCTGCGCGCCACCGACTCCGAGGTGGTCCTGACGGTGACCGACGACGGGGTGGGCATACCCGGAGACGGACGCCGCAGCGGCCTGCGCAACCTGGCCGAGCGTGCGGAGCAGCTGGGCGGCACCCTGCTGCTGGAGGTCCCCCAGGGCGGGGGCACCCGGCTGGTCTGGCGGGCCCCGCTGCAGCGCGCCTGACCGGGGACGCACACCGGCCCGGACCGGGCGCCGCCCCCGGCGGCACCGGTCCGGGCCGGTGTGCGTCCCGTGTGCCCAGTGCGTTCCGCGCGCTCTGTGCGTTCCGGGCGCCCCCGCGGCACCCGCCGCCGGCGTCCGGCTCAGCGCCGGGTGCGCCCCGGCGCCCCGGCGCGGTCCTCCGCGGCCCCGGACGCCGCCTGCGTGGCGATCACCGCGGCCTGGACCCGGCGCTCCACGCCGAGCTTCGCCAGCAGCCGCGAGATGTGGTTCTTGACCGTCTTCTCCGCCAGGTAGAGGCGCTGGCCGATCTGGCGGTTCGTCATGCCCTCGCCGATCAGGGCGAGGATCTGCCGCTCACGCTCCGTCAGCCCGGACAGCAGCTCCTCCTCCGGCTCCGGGTGCTTCTCGTCCCGAAGCCGCGCCATCAGGCGGGTGGTCGCGCCGGGGTCCAGCATCGACTGGCCGGACGCCACCGTGCGCACCGCCGTCACCAGGTCGGTGCCCTTGATCTGCTTCAGGACGTACCCGGCCGCACCGGCCATGATGGCGTCCAGCAGGGCCTCCTCGTCGTCGAAGGAGGTCAGCATCAGGCAGGCCAGTTCCGGCATCTGCGAGCGCAGCTCCCGGCAGACGCTCACCCCGTCGCCGTCCGGCAGCCGCACGTCCAGCACCGCGACCTGGGGGCGCAGCGCGGGGACGCGGGCGAGGGCCTGCGCCGCGGTGGCGGCCTCGCCCACCACCGTCAGGTCGGGCTCGGCGTCCAGCAGGTCGTGCACCCCGCGCCGGACCACCTCGTGGTCGTCCAGGAGGAAGACCCTGATCGGTCCGGACCCGGCGGAACCGCCGTTCTCCGCCATCGCATGCTCCGCCTTCGCCTCGTCCCTGTCCGGCGCACGCCGCGCGGACCCCACGGGGGCATCCTGCCCGCCGGTACGCCCGGCAACCAGGGCCGACCGGCCCCACCGCGCCGGGACCGGGGGCCCGCGGAGGCGCGCCCGGAGCGCGGGGCGGGGCGCCGGGGCGCGGCGCCGGGGTGCGCGGGCACGGCCGGCGGGCCGCCCCCGCGCCGGGCCCCGCGCCGGACCGCTGCTCGGGCGTCCGGCTCGGGCGTCCGGCCCGGGCTTGAGGTTCGGGTGCCAGGCTCAGGCGTCCGGCCCGGGGGTGCGGCTCAGGGGTGCGGCACCACCGCAACAGGGCACCGCGCGTGGTGCAGCACCGCGTGCGCCGCCGGACCCACGTGCATCCCCAGCGGCGAGGAGCGCACCCGCCGGCCCACCACCACCAGCGACGCCTCCCGCGAGGTCTCCGCCAGCACCTCCCCGGCCGAGCCCAGCAGCACCTCCTCCACCGCCTCCACCTGCGGGTACTTCTCCCGCCACGGCCGCAGCACCGCCGCCAGCCCCTGTGCGGCGTCGGCCGACAGGCTCGCGGTCAGGTCGACGCCGAGGGGCGCCGCCGCGTAGCCGTACGTCGACGGCAGGCTCCAGGTGTGCACCGCCCGGACCCGTGCGGAGCGCCGGGCGGCGGTCCTGAACGCGAACTCGACGACCTCCTCGCACGGCCGGTCCAGCTCCACGCCGACCACGACCTCCCGCGGGTCGCCCGCCCCCCGGGCCTCGACCCCCTCCCCGGCCCGCACCAGCACCACCGGGCAGGCCGCGCGCGCCAGGACCTGCAGTCCCACCGACCCCACCAGGAACCCGGCCAGCGCCCCCAGCCCCCGCGATCCCAGCACCAGCAGCCCGGCCTCCCCCGCGGCGGCCACCAGCACCTCCGCCGGGTGGTCGGCGATCCGCTCCGAGGTGATCCCCAGGCCCGGGTGCCCCTCCCGCAGGCCCGACTCGACCTCCTGGAGCATCTCCTGCGCGAGGCCCGTGTCGGAGTCCTCGGCCTTCGGCGGCGCGTTGAACAGCCAGGGCCACGCGAGGACCAGCCGCAGCGGCGCCCCGCGCAGCGCGGCCTCGCCGGCCGCCCACTCGGCGGCGGACAGGCTCTCCGGGGAGCCGTCGACGCCGACGGTGACACTGCGCTCCATGCTGACCTCCGAGGACGAGGGGGTGACGGGGGACGGCCCGGGCTGACGGGGTGTGCCGGGGCCGCCGGCGGGCACGCACCCGGTCCAGCCTGCCGCCTTCCCGGCCGGCGCGCCAGGGACACCCGGCCCCGTCCGCACGACCCGCCGGCCCTTACGCCGGACGGCCGGACGTTGAAGACTTGTGCACATTCGGAGATCCTGAACATCCGGAAGGACGGGAGGGCCGATGGGTGCCTTCGACGAGGAACTGCGCCGGCAGATCGACGACGCCCGGCGCGAGCTCGCCGCGGCCCGCGCCGCCGGCGACGACGACGGCGTCCAGGCCTACGTCGGACGGGTGGCCGGACTGCTCCGGCTCGCCGCCGTCCACGGCGTCAGGGTCCCCCACGAACCGGAGGAAGAAGGAGAGGGCTGACGTGCCCGTCCCGCTGTACCAGGCCAAGGCGGAGTTCTTCCGCACGCTCGGCCACCCGGTCCGCATCCGTGTGCTGGAACTGCTCCAGGAGGGGCCGCGGCCCGTCCGCGACCTCCTCGCCGACCTCGACGTCGAGGCCTCCAGCCTCTCCCAGCAGCTCGCCGTGCTGCGCCGGGCCGGCCTGGTCGGCGCCACCCGGGAGGGCAACACCGTCGTGTATGCGCTGAGCACCCCCGACGTCGCCGAACTGCTGCGCGCCGCCCGCCGCATCCTCACCGAGATGATCACCGACCAGGGCGGCCTCCTCGCCGAACTGCGCGGGTCCGGGGCCCGCGCCGGCTCCCGGACGGCACCGGTATGAGCGGCCCCGGCACCCCCGCCGGGGCACCGCGCGCCACCCCGCCCCGCGGGCCCGGTGCGGCCGGTGCGGTCCCTGCGGCCGGGGCGCCCCTCACCCCCACCCCCACCCCCGACGCCTCCGCCGAGCGGAGCCGCAGGCGCGGCACCGCCGTCCGCGTCTTCGTCCACGTGGCCGTCACCCACCTGTGGGCCGCCCTGCTGATCGCGATCTCCGCCGTCGGCCGCCGCTGACCCCGCCGCCGACCCCGACCCCGACCCCGGCGCCGGCCCGCCGCCGGCGCCCGCACCCCGGCCCCCGCCCCCGGGCGCCCGAACCGCCCCGGGGCCGCACCGCGGAGGAGTGGTCCCGTTGCCGCAGTCCACCTGGGAGTACGAGGGCTGGGACCCGGCGCAGGAGCGGCTGCGCGAGGCCCTCTGCGCCCTCGGCAACGGCCGCTTCGCCACCCGCGCCGCCGCCCCCGAGGCCGCCCCCGGCCCGCTCCACTACCCCGGCACGTACGCCGCGGGCGTCTACAACCGGCTGGAGTCCACCGCCGCCGGGCGGCAGATCACCAACGAGGACCTCGTCAACCTCCCCAACTGGCTGCCGCTGCGCTACCGGGTCCGCCCCGACGGCGCCCCCCACGGCCGCTGGCTCGTCCCCGGCGGCCCCGGCACCCGTGCGCACCGGCTCGTCCTCGACCTGGAGGAGGGCGTCCTGACCCGCACCACCCGGTACGCCGACGACCGCGGCCGCGGCCTGCTCGTGGCCCACCGCGTCCTCGTCCACATGGGCGACCCCCACCTGGCGCTGCTGCGCACCGAGTTCACCGCCGACGGCTGGAGCGGCACGGTCGAGGTCCAGTCCGCCCTCGACGGCCGCATCGCCAACACCGGCGTCGAGCGCTACCGCGCCCTCGCCGGACAGCACCTCACCCACCTCCACACCGGCACCGCCGACGGCGACCCCGGCACCGTCTGGCTGCGCTGCCGCACCACGGCCTCCGACATCCGCGTCGCCCTCGCCGCCCGCACCCGCACCCGCCCCGACCCGGCCGCCGCCGACACCTCCCTCACCGGCCGCCGCGCCGCCCGCCTGCTCACCCTCCCCCTCGCCCCCGGCCGCCCCGCCGTCGTCGAGAAGACCGTCGCGCTCTGCACCTCCCGCGACCCCGCCATCTCCGACCCCCTGCACAGCGCCCTCGACCGCGTCCGGCAGGCACCGGACGCCGACGCGCTCCTCGACTCCCACCGCACCGCCTGGCGGCACCTGTGGCGGCGCGCCGAGCTCGACGTCCCCGGCGAGGCCGGGCGCATCCTGCGCCTCCACCTCTTCCACGTGCTGCAGACCCTCTCCCCGCACACCGCCGACCTCGACGTCGGCGTCCCCGCCCGCGGCCTGCACGGCGAGGCGTACCGCGGCCACGTCTTCTGGGACGAGCTGTTCGTGCTGCCCTACCTGAACCTGCACTTCCCCGAGGTCTCCCGCGGCCTGCTGACGTACCGCCACCGGCGGCTCCCGCAGGCCTGCCTGAACGCCCGCGCGGCCGGCCTCCGGGGCGCCCTCTACCCGTGGCAGAGCGGCAGCGACGGCCGCGAGGAGACCCAGGAGATCCACCTCAACCCGCGCTCCGGCCGCTGGCTCCCCGACCGCTCCCGGCTCCAGCACCACGTCGGCTCCGCCGTCGCCTACGACGTGTGGCAGTACTGCCAGGCCAGCGGCGACACGGAGTTCCTGCACACCCGGGGCGCCGAGATGCTGCTCCAGATCGCCCGGTTCTGGGCCGACCGCGCCGTCCCCGACCCCGCCACCGGCCGGTACCGCATCCTCGGCGTCGTCGGCCCCGACGAGTACCACGACGCCTACCCCGGCGCCGACCGGCCCGGCGTCGACGACAACGCCTACACCAACGTCACCGCCGCCTGGGTGCTCTGCCGCGCCCTGGAACTTGTCCGCTCCCTGCCGCCGTTCCGCCACGACGAGCTGCTGGACCGGACCGCGCTGCACCGGCCCGAGCTGGAACGCTGGGAGGACGTCTCCCGCCGCCTCACGGTGCCGTTCCACGACGACGTGATCAGCCAGTTCGACGGCTACGGCGACCTGCAGGAACTCGACTGGGACGGCTACCGCGCCCGCTACGGCGACATCCGCCGCCTCGACCGCATCCTGGAGGCCGAGGGCGACAGCACCAACCGCTACCAGGCGTCCAAGCAGGCCGACGTCCTCATGCTCGGCTACCTCTTCTCGCCCGCCGAACTCGCCGCCCTGCTGCGCCGCCTCGGGTACGACCTCGACGACCACACCTGGAACCGCACCGTCGACCACTACCTGCGCCGCACCAGCCACGGCTCCACCCTCAGCGGGCTCGTCCACGGCTGGGTCCTCGCCCGCGCCCGCCGCGCCGACGCCTGGCGGTACTGCCAGGAGGCGCTGACCGAGGACGTCGCCGACATCCAGGGCGGCACCACGGGGGAGGGGGTCCACCTCGGCGCCATGGCCGGCACCCTCGACCTCGTGCAGCGCGGCCTCACCGGACTGGAGACCCGCGAGGACGCCCTCTGGCTCGACCCCGTCCCGCTGCCCCCGCTCTCCCGCTTCGGCTTCCGCGTCCGCTACCGCGGGCACTGGGGCGTGCGGGTGCGGATGCACCCCGGGCAGTTGCGCATCGGCGTGCCCGACTCGGACGAGTCGCCGATCCGGGTGGAGATCGGCGGCCGGTCGGCCCTCGTCCACCCGGGGGAGGAGCGGCGCTTCACCGTGCCCCCGGGCCGCTGAGGGCCGCCGGACTGGCCGCCGCTCCTCCCACGCCCCGCCGTGCCGTGCCCCGCGCCCGCCCCGACCGGCCCCCGCCGCCTCCGCCGCCTCCGCCTCCTCCGCCGCCTCCGCCTCTTCCGGCTCCCCGCCTTTTCCGGCTCCCCGCCTTTTCCGGCTCCCCGCCTTTTCCGGCTCCCCGCCGCCTCCGGCCCGTCCGCCGAACCGTGTTTCCGCACCCGCCACCGGGGCAGCGATTCCGGCATGGCGGACATCGTGGCGTACGGCGTGCTCACCGACGAGCGCCCCCTGCTGGAGAAGGCCTTCGCCGGGCAGCACGACCTGCGCTGCCTCGACCTGCTGCTCAACCGCGACACCGCGCCCACCGCCGCCGGGTACGGGATCGTCTGCAGCAGCGTCAACGACGTCCTCGATGCCGAGGTGCTGCGCACCCTCGCCGCCGGGGGCACCCGGATGATCGCCCAGCGGTCCACCGGCTACAACAACATCGACCTCCACGAGGCCCGCCTGCTGGGCCTGACCGTCGCCCGGGTCTCCTGGTACTCCCCGTACTCCGTCGCCGAGTTCGCCTGGGCGCTCGCCCTCGCCGCCGACCGCCGGGTCGTCCGCGCCGTGGGCCGCACCCGCGAGTTCGACTTCCGCCTCACCGGGCTCCTCGGCCGGGACTTCCACGGCCGCACCGCCGGGGTCCTCGGCACCGGCCGGATCGGCACCGCCTTCGCCCGCATCGCGGCGGGCTTCGGCATGCGCCTCCTCGGCTGGGACCTCGCCGAGAACCCCGAGTGCACCGCCCTCGGCATGGAGTACGTCGACCGCGACCGCCTCTTCGCCGAGTCCGACCTCGTCAGCCTGCACCTGCCGCTGACCCCCGCGACGCACCACGTCGTCGACACCGCCGCCCTCGCCCTCATGCGCGACGACGCCCTCCTGGTCAACACCAGCCGCGGCGGGCTCATCGACGCCGCCGCCCTCGTCGAGACCCTGCGCGCCGGGCGGCTCGACGGCGTCGGCCTCGACGTCTACGAGGAGGAGGCGGGGCTCTTCTTCTTCGACCGGTCCCTGGAGGTCATGACCGACGACGTGCTGGCGCGGCTCATGAGCTTCCGCAACGTCCTCGTCACCTCCCACCAGGCGTACTTCACGCAGGACGCCGCCGTGCAGATCGCGGCGGCCACCGCCCGCAACGTCGCCGACCACCTCGCCGGCCGCACGAGCGAGAACACCCTCGTCCCGCCGCCCGGAGCCGGGGGCCGCCCGTCACCCCCGCCGCCCGCCCCGAACCCGTGAGCGCCGTCGTCACCTGGCGCGTGCGGCCCGGCCGCGAGGACACCTTCGAGGAGTGGGCCCGCGGCATCACCCGCGCCGCCTCCCGCTCCTGCGCCGCGACCGGGGCGTCACCTGGCTCCGCCCCCGGGACGGCGGGCGCGACCACCACGCGGTCCTGCACTTCCGCGACGCCCGGCGGCTCTCCGACTGGATGGACTCGCCCGAACGCGCCGCCTGGCACGCCCGCATCTCCGACATCGCCGTCCCCGCCGACGAGCAGCGGCGGCACACCGGACTCGACACCTGGTTCCCGCTGCCGCCCGGCGCCGAGGAGCAGATGCCCCGATGGAAGATGTGCGTCGTCACCTTCTGCGGCGCCTCCCCGTTCTCCCTGCTCTTCCAGGGCCTCGCCGTCCACCACATCGCCGGCTGGCCCTCGCCCTGCGCGCCGCCGCCTTCCCCCCTCCTCCTCGTCCCGCTGCTCACGTACCTGGTCCTGCCGGCCCTCAACCGCCTCCTCCGCCGCTGGCTCTACCCCCTCCCCCCACCCCCACTCGCCGGAACCTGCCGCCCGCCCCGTCCCCCACACCACCCCGGCGACCCGGTACGCTAGCCCTGGCCGTCCCACCGGCGGCCGCGCCTCAGTAGCTCAGGGGATAGAGCACCGCTCTCCTAAAGCGGGTGTCGCAGGTTCGAATCCTGCCTGGGGCACACAGCGCGACCAGCACCAACGCCCCGGAGCCGAGAAGGCCCGGGGCGTCGTCGTGCCGGGTGACATCACCAGGTGACATCAACGAGGGCGGCGCTCGAGCAGCCGGTCCATATGGCTGATCGCCTCCCGCTGAGTGTCCTGCACCACGTGCGTGTAGACATCCATGGTGATGCTGATCTGGCTGCGCCCGAGGATCTCCATCACCACGCGGGGCGCGACCCCGGCCGCGGTGAGCAGGGTCGCGCAGCCGTGCCGGGCGTCGTGCAGCCGGATCACCCGCAGGCTGGCCCTCTCGGCGACCCGGGTGAATGAGCGGTACAGGTTGCGCGGCTCGACCGGTCGACCGGTCCGTGTGGTGAAGACGTAGCCCGACTCCTCCCATGCCCGCCCGGCGCGGTTCCGGATGGCTGCCTGCCGCATGCGATGCCAGCGCAGGGGCGCGATGCACATCGCCGGGAGCGGTACGGCCCGACGACGGCGCCCCTTGGGGTCGTCCTCGTACAGCACACCCCGACGCTGCTGGGTCTGCTTGCGCACCAGCAGGACGCGCTTCTCCAGATCGATGTGCTCCCAGCGCAGACCCAGGATCTCTCCGCGCCGCAGGCCCATCGCGATGGCGAGGACGAACGCGGCGTACAGCGGGTCTTTGCGGGATGCAGCGAGGAAGTCCAGGGTCTCATCCAGCGACCACGGACTCAGCTCCCGCGACTCCGGCCGAGGCGGCTCGACCAGCTTGGCCACGTTACGGGCGATCGGGTCTGACACGAAAATAAAGGGAAGCAGCAGTTCAGGCGGTTGCTAGGGGCTCGAATCGGATGGTGAGTCCGAGGCTGTTCGCCTCCTTGGTCATGCGGCGCATGGCACGTTCGGGATCACGCTTGGCGAAGTAGTCGGCTCCCAGGTCGCGGTACGGGGTCTTGTCGCGCAGTGCGTGCCAGATAGCGATAGCGATCTTGTGCATGACGGCGACCATGGCCCGTCTGCCGCCCCTGCGGGCGGAGATGCGGCGGAAGAACGCGGCCAGGTAGGAGGTCTTGTCCCGGACTGCCGCCATCGCGGCTGTTCCCAGTAGGCGTTTGAGGTTGCTGTTGCCCGGGCGGGTGCGTCCGGACCGGCTCACCCCGGCGGATTCGTTCTGCCCCGGGCAGACGCCGATCCAGGAGGCAAGGTGCTGGGCGGAGGCGAACCGGGTCATGTCCCCGCCGGTTTCGGCGATGACGATCTCGGCGGCGAGCCGGCCGACACCGGGGATGGTGTCCAGGTGGTCCAGGTCCTGTTTGCGGTCGGCCAGTAGTGCGGCGATCCGGGTGTCGAAAGCAGCGGCAGCGGTGTTGAGGCGGTCGATCTCGTCCAGGTAGTGGCGCACCATGAACGCGTGGTGGTCGGTGAACTCGCCGTCCAGGGCCTCGATGAGCGCCGGGATCTTATTGCGGGCCTTGCCGCGGGCCAGGTCTGCCAGGCGTCCAGGGTCGCGTTCTCCGGCGATGAGGGCTTCCAGGATGGCACGCCCGGTGACGCCGACGACGTTGCTCAGCACTGAGGTGATCTTCATCCCGGTGTCCTCGAGTTCCTTCTCCAGCCGCTGAGCCTCCCACCCGGCTGCTCGGGCGATCCCGGTCCGGCGCCGGGTCAGGTCCCGCAACTCGCGGATCTCCCGCTCCGGGACGAAGGAGCCCATTGCCATGCCGGACGCGCCGGCCCGAGCCAGGAAGGCCGCGTCGCTCGGGTCGCTCTTGCGGCCCTTGATCCCCTTCAGGTGAGCGGGGTTGACCAGCATCAGGTTCAGCTGCGGCTGGAGCATGTAGTAGACGCTTCGCCAGTAGTCCGAGGTGGCCTCCATAACGACCACCTCGACGCGGGCTTCGACCAGCCAGGCCAGCAGCCTGCGGATCTCGGCTCTCGTGGTGCCGAACCGCTCGGTCTCCAGGCTCCAGCTTCCCGGGCGGGTCGGGCTGGGGGTGCGGGTGCAGGCGAGCAGGAACCGCTTGCCCAGGTCCACTCCCGCCGACCTCAGGTGGATGACCTCGTCCTTCACGTCCTGCCGGGCCATGGCCCACTTCCTCCCCATCGGCGTGACGGTGCCGGCGGGTGTCCCGGAGGGGCCGGGGAGAAGACGGATTCTGACACGCGTGCTCCGGGCAGCAAGGCTGCCGTGGCGACAAACCGTGGTTCCCTGGTCGGCCCCCATGGCCATCCTGTACGACGAGCTCACTGGCATCGCAGACCCATCGGCTGACCGGGGCACCCGGGCTGATTTTCCTGTCTCCGAGGTGATCAGCGCAGCGTTTCCGGCCTCCCTGTACGGTCTTCGGTGTAACTCCCGGGACCCCGTCCCGCGGACAAGACCGCGGCTCTGGCGCTGGCCGCTGAGCGGCTGGCCGAGGTGCCCGTACTGGTCCCGGTGTTCTCTCATCGGTTCCTGCCCGCGTTCCGGGGAACGACGGGCGATCCGGTGCTGTCCGTGTACCAGACCGACATCATCTACTCCGGTGCGGACCTTGCCGGCTACCTGCTCCGCGAGTTCGGGCCGACGGGGCGCTCCCGCGAAGTCGAGAACGCCAACCGGATCCCCTTCTGGTCGTTCTTCCTGGAGGATGCCGATCCGGTCCCCGAGTACCCCTGCCCGAGCCGTGAGGGATGACGGCCCGAGCTGTCGCGGCAGCGATGGACGCCCCTCGGGGCGGAAGCCCTCCTCGGCGGACGCCGGCCGGCCACGCTGTGGGGGAGCGGGGATCGCGAGGACGTGAAGAGGCCTGTGGCCCGAGGTCGCGACTTGTGCTGCACCGCTCGTCACGGCTACTTGAGCAGGAGGGGGACCCCGCTGTCGCCCTGCAGGTAGGGCCACAGGCCCGCGTCGTCGACGGGGTGGAGGGTGCGGGCGACAGCGGCGAGGTCCGGACGGTGGCCCGGCGAGTTGACGGAGAGGGTGACCAGGACGCCGTCACGCCGCAGTGCGTAACCGCTCCAGGCGCCGTGGGCCAGGGCCCAGGAACGCGCGCCGGTGCGGACGCACCGCTCCGGCCTGGCGCCGACGATGCTGCCGGCGGGCGCCCCGGGACGGTCGTGGGAGGCGAGCTCGGCCAAGGTCGCACAGGGGTCGGTGGCGGGCGGGGAGACGGTGACGACGCCTCCCTGGCCGATGTCGTCCCCCAGGTACCTGACGGTCGTGCGGGCGCCGAACGGGCCGGTGGCCAGGTGCAGTTCCGGTGCGGCGCCGGGCCAGTCGACCGTGGCCAGCAGGGCGCGGTCGACGCCGGGATGGCTGCTCAACCAGCTGCGGACGACAAGGCGCTCCTGCGCGTCGCGCAGCGGTACGGCGGTGCCGGCCACGACCAGCGCCGTCGCCGCAGTGACGATCATCGGCCCCCGGCGGCGGGCCTCGATCAGCAGGTAGGCCAGCGGGTAGGGGACGGTGAGCAGCAGCATGGTCAGCGAACCGAAGGCAGGGCGGGCTCCCCCGGGTGTGACGGCGTTGCTCAGCGCGATGACGCATCCGCTGCCGAGGAGCAGTGTCCGGATGCTCGTGCGGGCCGAGTACTGCGGCAGGGGCGAGAGCCGGAAGAGGCCGTAGTGCAGCAGCCCGAGCGCAGCCGCGTTGCAGAGCACCCACACGCCGAGGGCGATCCCGAGGTGGGCGAGCCCCCAGGTCCGTCCGCTCGGTCCGAGGTCCGCGATCGCCAGACCGGTGATCTCGGCGCCCAGGGCGGAGAGGACGCCCGCCGCCCACACGACGGGCAGGGCGAAGCGCAGCGCTGTGGCCGAACTGCCTGCTTGTCCCTCCTGCACGTCTCCCCCTCGGTCCGAGCGGCTCGCGAGGAGTGATCATGCCATGCGCGGTCGGGGAGCGTACCCCCGGAGACGAGGTGCGGCGTGACCGGCGGCCGACCGCCTCGGTGATCGGGCGCAGCCCCGCACAGCGGTCGTCGGACAGGTGACGTCGGGACGGCCGCGGAGCGCCGGCGACGGTGCAGGCGGCCCGCCCCGGGACCGAGGGGACGCGGCCGTCACGGCGGGGTCCGCCGTACGCGTCGAGGGGACGCCGGACGCCGTGACCACCTCCGGGTCCCTCCACGTCATCGGCCCGAGGGGGCAGCCCGCCGCGGCCGTGCAACCTTCCCGCCGCCCCACGGGTCTTCGCGCTGTACGTCCCTGCCCGCACAAGCGCGAAAGGCCCCCGTGCACCAGAAGAGATCCGTCGCCGTCCTGACCGGCGGCGCTCTGTCCGCCGTCGCCCTCGGCGGTCTGCTGGCCGCCGCCGCCCCGCAGGCGGCGGCCGCCGCCGCCTGCTCGGCCAACGTCTACCAGCGGACGTTCTACAAGAACACCGCGTTCTCCGGCTCCGCGGTGCGGACCGACTGCGACGACGTCATCAGCCAGAGCTGGTCCGGCAGCCCGGCCACGGGTGTGTCGTCGGACAACTTCGGTGTCCGCTGGTCGGTGACGCGCGACTTCGGCTCCGGCGGCCCCTTCACGTTCACCGCCTCCGCCACCGACGGCGTCCGCGTCTACCTGGACGGCGTCCGCAGGATCGACCTGTGGACGGGCACCGGCGACACCGCCCGCTCCAAGGGCGTCAACCTCACCGTCCCCTCCGGCCGGCACACCCTGCGCGTCGACTACGTGAACTGGAGCGGCGCCGCCAAGGTCGCGTTCACGTACACGCCCCGGACGTCGGCCGCGTACGACAGCACGAAGCCGCTCGCCCCCACCGGTGTGAGGACCGCCTACGACACCAGGACCCGCAGGACGACCGTCTCCTGGTCCGCCAACAAGGAGATGGACCTGGCGGGCTACTCGCTCCACCGGCGGCCCGTCGGCTCCGGCACCTGGACGACGGTCGCCACGACCGCCGCCCGCAGCTCCACCGACCCCCTGGTCAACCCGGACGACCGCACGCCCTATTACTACGAGGTGCGCGCCAGGGACAAGGCGGGCAACACCTCGTCGGGCAGCGTGGACACCATCGTCCGCCCCCTGCCCGTGGTGACCTCCCTGACCGGCACGTACGACAGGGCGACCGGCAAGGTCGCCCTGACGTGGCCGCTCAACACGGAGCCGCACTTCGACCACTACACGGTCCTCAGCAACGACAAGGTGGACGGCTCCTACAGGTGGGTCCCGCTCGGCACCACCCGGGGCAGCACCTGGACCGCCGGCCCCGTCGCCGCCGACGGCGAGACCCGTCACTACCGCGTCCTCGTCACCAACGACGGCGGCACCACCACCTACAACCCCGACCGGCTCGACGCCACCGCCGCCAACGAGCTCTGGCTCGGCATCCCCGACGGCATCGCCCCGGTCCGGGCCCCCGAGCTGTCCCTGGGCTCCTGCACGGGCGGCATCCGGGCGACCGCGACCGACGACACGCCGTCCCCGATCCGCGACTTCGCCGGATTCGAGATCGAACGCCGCGAGGCCGGGACGGACACCCGGTCGGTGGTCCTGCACAAGGCGTACGACCCGCGCCTCGACCCCGCCGCCGTCACCGTCTGCGACCCGCTGCCCGCCGACGGGCGCACCTACGAGTACCGGGCCCGCACCTATGACGCGGCCGGCAACTACTCGCCGTACAGCGAGATCCGGGCGTCGACCGCCGGCTGACGGCCACAGGGGGCGGTGCGGCCGGACGGGCCCGGAGGTGATCACGGCACCGCCGGGGCCCCGGTCCGCGCCTCCCGTCCCGTTCCCGCGGGTCTCCCGGCCCCCGCCGGGCACGTCACGGGGACGGGGGCCGGGGAGACCCGTCGCGGGACCGCGGCAGTGCACGCCGTCGGCCCGCGACGGGTCTTCCCGGCTGCCCGGCCGGAGGGTCCGGCGTCCGCCGCGCCGGGAGCCGCAGGACCGCACCGCACCGCACCGTGCCGGCCGGCCGGCTGCCCGTCCTGCACGAAGGTCCCGGGCGCCCCGCTCCGACGCGCTCGTACGGATCGGGGCGGGCGCCGACCGCCGGGGCCGTGCGCCGGCGGCCCTACGACCGGGCGCCCCGGCCGGCCGGCCCGCTCCTGGGGCGCCATCCGGGCGGCGGGTCCTCGCCGACCCGTCCGTCCACGGCCTCGCGGAGCAGATCGGCGTGCCCGGTGTGCCGGCCGTACTCCTCGATCAGGTCGCAGACGAGTCGGCGCAGGCCGGCACGGCGGCCGTCGGGCCAGGTCAGGTGGACGAGCCGGTCGAGCCCGCCGTCGGCCAGGGCCGCGTCGAGCCGCGCGCGGGACCGCTCGACGGCGCCGTCCCACAGCGCGTAGAGCTGCTCGGGGGTGTCGTCGGCGGCGGAGGCGAACGTGAACTCCCAGTCGCCGCTGCCGTCCCAGCCCATGGCGTCCCACGGCGCCCCGATCGGCTCCCCGCTCAGCCGGATGGTGAAGAGGTGGTCCTCCGCGGCGGCGAGGTGCTTGAGCAGGCCGCCGAGGGTCAGCGAGGAGGCCCCGACACGGGCCCGCAGCCCGGCCGCGTCGAGGTCGTCGGCCTTCCAGCGGAAGGTTGTGCGCAGCCGGTCGAGCGCACCGGTGAGGTGCTCGACCTCGCTGCCGGCCAGGGGCGGTTCCCACGGGCGGTCGCTGTCGGTCATGCGTGCCACCGTAGACCCGGCCACCGACATCCGGCCCCGGAAACCGTACGACGGGGGTACGGCGGCGAGGACGCCGACGGCGACGGAGCCGTACCGGCGGGGACCCCCGGCGGCTCCCGGTCCGGCGGCTCCCGGTCCGGCGGCTCCCGTGCTCCCCGGACAGGCGCCGCGCGTCCCCCCGGCGTCGCGGGAGCCGGGCCGTCGGCGGGGGAGGCGGCGGAACCGGAGCCCGGCCCGCCGCCGTCGGCGGGCCCGCCCGCCGCGCACGCACCCGAGGCCGCGCGGTCGGCCCGGAAGCGGGTGAGAATGAGGAGCGGACCGGCGGAGGCGCCGGCCGCCGCAGCCGCGGGACTGTGGAGGTCTCATCGTGCCGGGCCGGGGTCGTACGGCGCGCTGGTGGAGGAGGCGTTCTCCCAGTGCCACCTCCCGGTGGCGATCTACGACCGGGACCTGCGCACCCTGCGGGCCGGCCTCGGCATGGCCCGGGTGCTGGGCGTCCGCGAGGACGGGATGCTCGGCAGGCGGCTCAGCGAGATCATGCCCGGCCCGCTGTGCGAGGGTGCGGAACAGGCCATGGCCGGGGTCCTCGCCTCGGGGGCGCCGACGACGCTGCGGGTGCTGGGGGCCGCCCGCTCCGGCGGCCGGCCCCGGGTCTGGTCGGTGACCCTGTCGCCGCTGCGCGACGGGAGCGGGCGCACGTGCTGGGTGCAGCTGACCGCGCTGGACACCACCGACCAGTACTGGGCCCGGGAGCGCCTCGCCCTGCTGAACGAGGTCAGCGCCCGCGTGGGCACCACGCTGGACGTCGTGCGGACCGCCCAGGAGATGGCCGACGTCGTCACGGGCGGCCTCGCGGACCTCGTCACCGTCGACCTGCTGGAACCGCTCTTCCACGGCGGCGAGCCGGACACCCGGCCCCCCGGTACCGGCCTGGTGCTGCGCCGGGCCGCCCACCAGTCCGTCCTGCCCGGCGTGCCCGAGACGGTGACCCGGGTGGGCGAGGTCGACCACTACCCGGAGTGCGCGCCGCCCGCCCGCTGCCTGGCCACCGGCAGGGCGTCGCTGCACCCCGTCCTCGACCGGGAGATCCGGGACTGGGCCGCGGGCGACCCGGCCCGGGGCAAGCTGATGCGCATCCACGGGGTCCACTCGGTCATGGTCGTCCCGCTGGCCGCCCGCGGTACGGCGCTCGGCGTCGCCGTCCTGGCCCGCCACCGGCGCGCGGAGCCCTTCGACGAGGACGACCTGCTGCTCGCCGAGGAGGTCGGGGCGCGCGCCGCCGTGGCCGTGGACAACGCCCGGCGCTACGCCCGCGAGCACGCCACCGCCTTCGCCCTGCAGCGCAGCCTGCTGCCGCACCGCCTCCCCGCCAGCCAGGCGGTGCAGGCGGCCTCCCACTACCTGCCGGCGCGGAGCAGGGCCCGCGTCGGCGGCGACTGGTTCGACGTCATCCCGCTCTCCGGGGCCCGGGTCGCCCTGGTCGTCGGGGACGTCGTGGGCCACGGGCTGGGCGCGTCGGCGACCATGGGCCGGCTGCGCAGCGCCGTGCGCGCCCTCGCCGACGTCGACCTGCCGCCCGACGAGCTGCTGGTCCACCTCGACGACCTGGTCACCCACCTGGCCGAGGAGGACGCCGGGGCCGACACCGGTCCCGAACCCGGCATCGTCGCCACCTGCCTGTACGTGGTCTACGCCCCCGTCTCCTGCCGCTGCACCGCCGCCAGCGCCGGGCACCCGCCCCCCGTCGTGGCCGGACCCGGCGCGGCCGCCGAGCTGCTCGACCTGACGCCCGGACCGCCGCTCGGCGTGGGCGGCCTGCCGTTCGAGACCACGGAGCGGGAGCTCGACCCGGGCAGTCTGGTGGTCCTCTGCACCGACGGGCTGATCACCGCCGGCGGGCGCCACGTCGACACCGGGCTCGACCGGCTCCGCGCGGTCCTGGACCGCCCCGCCGCCACCCCGGAGGAGGGCTGCGACGCGATTCTCGCCGACCTGCTCGCCGAGCAGCCCACCGACGACGTGGCCCTGCTCGTCGCCCGCACCCGCGCCCTGGCCGCCGACCAGGTCGCCACCTGGGACCTGCCCTCGGACCCGGCCGCCGTCGCCCCGGCCCGCGCCCGGGCGGCGGACCGGCTGGCCGCCTGGGGGCTGGAGGAGCTCGTCTTCACGGCCGAGCTGGTGGTGAGCGAACTGGTCACCAACGCGGTCCGGTACGGGGGCGCGCCCGTCCGGCTGCGCCTGATCCGCGACGCGACGCTCATCTGCGAGGTCTCCGACAGCAGCAGCACCTCCCCGCACCTGCGGCGCGCCCGCACCCACGACGAGGGCGGCCGCGGCCTCCTGCTGGTCGCCCAGCTCTCCGCACGCTGGGGCACCCGGCACACCCCGTCCGGCAAGACCATCTGGGCGGAGATCGCCCTGCCCGGCGGGGATCCGGTGTGACGGCGGCGCGGTCCGGCCCGCCGAGGACCTCCGGCGGACGGCGGCGCCGGCCCGTCCCGGGCGGCGGCGGTCAGATGCCGCCGGCCACCCGGAGGATTGCGCCGGTGGCGTAGGACGCGTCGTCGGAGAGCAGCCAGGAGACCGCCCCGGCGATCTCCTCGGCCTGCCCCGGGCGGCCCAGCGGGATGGTGCCGGCGAGCTTGGCGGGCCGCTCGGGGTCCTGGTGGAACCCGGTCCGGATGATGCCGGGTGCCACGCAGTTGACCCGGATGCCGTCGGCGGCGACCTCCTTGGCGAGGCCGACGGTCATGGCGTCCACGGCGGCCTTGGTGGCGGCGTAGTGCACGTACTGGCCGGGGCTGCCGAGGGTGGCGGCGGCGGAGGAGACGTTGACGACGGCGCCGCCGCCGGTCCGCGCCATGTCGCGGACGGCGCGGCGCGCGCAGAGCAGGTAGCCGGTCACGTTGACGTCCACCGCCCGCCGCATCCCCTCCGCGTCCGCGTCGGCGAGGCGGCCGTTGGGACCGCTGACGCCGGCGTTGTTGACCAGGCCGGTGACGGGGCCGAGCTCCGCCGCGGCGGTGGCGAAGAGGCGGTCCACGGCGGCCTCGTCGGCGGTGTCCACGGCCACGGTCACGCAGCGCCGGCCGGCGGCGCGGACGGCCTCGGCCGCGGCCTCGG
This sequence comes from Streptomyces sp. NPDC001380, assembly GCF_042895785.1. Lineage (NCBI taxonomy): Bacteria > Bacillati > Actinomycetota > Actinomycetes > Kitasatosporales > Streptomycetaceae > Streptomyces > Streptomyces sp. NPDC001380. Next base: position 36,796 of record NZ_JBIAWP010000010.1, read on the forward strand.
CGGCGGCCGCGTCGGCGCGGTAGCCGACGGCGACGTCGTGCCCGTCGGCGGCCAGCCGCACGCAGACCGCCGCGCCGATGCCGCGGCTGCCTCCCGTGACGACCGTGACACGCTGCCGCTGCTGCTCCATGGGTGCCTCCTGTCAGGGGCGGGTCGTCCGTAGCCTGCCACGCGGCGGCGCGGGAGGGGCGTGCGGCCGCCGCACGGCGGGCGCCGGCGGTCCCCCGTCGTCACGGACGGGACCCCGGCACGTGCGGACCCGTCACGGGCGGACCCGTCACGGCCGCATCCCTCACGGGCGGATCCGTCACGGGCGGACCTGGACGACGGCGTGGCGGCCGCTCGTGCGCCACCGGGGGTCGGCGGCCTCCAGGCGGTGGGCGACGGCGGGGTCGAGGCCCGCCGCCACGTCGGACTTCAGGGTGCGCAGGGCCGCCACCGGCGCCGGGAAGTGGGCGGTGAGGCCGGCGAACGGGGCCGTGGCCGGCCAGTGGCGGTCGCCCACCAGGCGCCGGTAGTTGAGGTCGCCCTTGACCACCGCCACCACCGCCTCGGCGAGCTCGGCCCGCAGGTCGTCCGGCATGGCCTCGAAGGGCAGCGGCGCGCAGAGGAAGGGGTGGGTGCGGATCTCCAGCCGGCCCCCGGTCAGCGCCTGCCGCAGGCGGCGGCCGACCGCCCCGGCGGCGCCGGGCGCGGCGAGCAGCCGGCCGGCGGCGGCGAGCACGTCGGCCGTGGTGGCGTCGGAGACGAAGGTGGGCTGCGGCTTGACGTACAGGCGGGCCGAGGCGGCGCGGCCGGTGTGCAGCAGGTGGTCGAGGAGGACCAGGTCGGGCAGCAGCTCCCGGCCCGCGTTGTCGGCGAGCAGGGCGACCGTGCCGGGGGGACCGGCGGCGAGGAGCGCCCGGAACCGGGGGCCGTCGTCGTGGACGAGGCCCCCGTCGTCCTCCGCCGTGCCCTCCCTGCCGGGGGTGAGGCGGAAGGAGAGGTCGGCGCGGTTGCCCCACAGGGCGGAGCGCAGCAGGGCGTCGTCGCGCCGCTCCTCGTCGAGGCGGGCGAGTCCGTCCAGGGCCGCCAGCTCCCCGTCCACCGCCGCGCTGCCCAGCTCGGCGGCCTTGACCGGCCCGAACGGGTCGACGCCCTGCCACGGCCCCGGCCCGAACCAGCCGACCGCGGCGAGCAGCCGCCGGTAGAAGTAGCCCTCCGCCCAGAGGAACGGCAGGTCCGTCCAGCGCTCGCCGAGGCGGCCGGGCAGTCCCCAGGCGTCCCATGCCGCGGCGTCGGGCGCCCCGTCCTCCAGGGGGCCGACCACCCCGTCGGTGCTCTCCTCCAGCAGCCGCTGGACGGCGGTCCGCTGCGCGGGCCCGTACGGGAGGCCGTCCAGGACCTGCCGCAGCAGCACGGGGTGGCGCTCGTGGAAGACCCGCCACGGGAACGAACCCGGGCCGCCGACCGTGATCACCGGCGGCCGGGCCGTCTGCGCTGGGGGCATGGGTGCGACTCCTCGGGGTGGACTGCGTGCGGCCGCCGTCTGCATGGTGCCACGGGCCCTGCCGGGCCGGTGCCGGGGCGCGTCCCGGCACGGGCCCGGCAGGCCGCACCGCCGCACCGCCGCACCGCCGCACCGCCGCACCGCCGCACCGGCCGCGTCCGTCCGGCCGGCGGCCCGGCCCGGCGGTTCAGCCCAGGGGGTCGGCCAGGCGGCGGCCCTCGGCGAGCAGCGCGTCGACCGCCTGCAGGGCGCGGCGCAGCCGGGCGTCCCGGTCGCCGCGCACCTCCAGCCACGGCGTGCCGGACGCGGCCAGGACCTCCCGGAACCGCCCGGTCATCCAGGGGCGCAGGTGCTCCCCGTCGCGCAGCCCGTCGTCGTGGAACGGCACGCCGGCGTCGTCGGTGAGCAGGTACAGGGAGCGCGGCGGCATCCGGTCGGCGGCGGCGCGGACGGCGGGCGTGGACCGCCCGCGGTAGCGCTCCTGCCAGACGGTGGTGGCGAGCGCGTCGGTGTCGCAGACCAGCACCGGCCCGCCGGCCCGGGCGGCGGCCTCCTCGTCGGCGCACTGACGGCGGGCGACGGACTCGAAGTCGGCGTCGTCCCAGTCCAGGTCGGAGACGGCCGGTTCGGGCGCCCCGGCGAGGGCGGCCCGGGCGCGGGCGACGGCGAGCTTGGCGACGGTGACTTCGCGCCCGTACTCGGGGACCCAGCGGGTGAGGGCGTGCGGCCCGCCCCGGGAGCGCAGCGCCGCGGCCAGGTCGCGGGAGAGCGTGGTGGTGCCGGTGGACTCGGCCCCGACCACGGCCACCCGCAGCGCGAACCAGGCCCGGACCGGCGGCTCCAGCGCGTCCCAGAAGGCGGCCGGGTCGGCGCGGACCGCGGTGCCGGAGACGGTGAAGGTGGCCCGTCCCGGGTCGAGCCGCACGTCGGCGGCGCCGAACCGGCGGGCGAGCTCGGCGCCGTAGGGCTCGGAGGTGAAGACGGCGTCCACGGGCCGGGCGCGGTGCGGCCCGGCGGCGACGGCTTTGCTCATCAGGGCGGTGTGCCCGTCCCAGGCCGCGCCGCTGCCGTAGTCCACCGCGAGGTTGTCGGTGACGCCGGTGACGGCGACGTGGGGGCGGCCGGCGTACGCCTCGCGCAGCCAGGCGACCCGGTCGGCGAGCGGCACCGACTCCGCGTCGGCGGCCATGGCGACGACGGTGACCCGGCGGCAGGTGTCGGCGGCGGTGCGGATGAGGAAGTGGTGCCCGGCGTGCGGCGGGTAGAACTTGCCGATGACCAGGCCGTGGTCGAAGTCCCGCCCGGGTCCGGTGCCGGTCCCGGCCGCGGGGACGGGAGCCGCGGCGGGGGCGGGGACGGGGGTGCCGCTCATGCGCGCACCGCCGTGGGGGCGGCCGCGGCCCGGTCCGGCTGCCGCCGCCACGCGCGCAGGCCGGCCGCGCACATGCCGAGGAAGACGACGTACACGGCCGAGGTGAGGACGAGGTCCTTGGCGAGGTAGAGCGGGATGTAGACCAGGTCGGCGGCGATCCAGAACCACCAGTTCTCGTACGCCTTGGTGTTGAGCAGCCACTGCGCGGCGAGGGAGAGGGCGGTGGTGAGCGCGTCCCAGAAGGGGGCGGTGTCGTGGGCGCGGGCGAGCACCGCGGTCAGCGCCCAGGTGGCGGGGACGAGGAGCAGCAGCAGGACGGCCAGGGTCCGCGGCGTGGCCCGCCCCATCGGGCGGGCGGTGCGGTGCTCGCCGCCGCGCAGCCAGGTCCACCAGCCGGCGGCGGCCAGCAGCAGGTAGACGACCTGGAGCAGGGCGTCCGCGTACAGGCGGGCGCTCCAGAACAGGACGAGGAAGAAGAGGTTGTTGGCGATGCCGACGGGGAAGTTCGCGACCTTCGCCCTGACGGTGAGCCAGACGCAGGCGGCGCCGGTGCCGAAGCCGAGCAGCTCGGCCCAGGTGACGGCGTCCGCGCCGGCGTGGAACAGCACGGCGTTGAGGGGTGCGACGAGGTCGGCCAGCGCGTCGCTGACGGCCATGGCGGGCTCCTTGCTCGATAAACGTCAGTTTGACGATAACTGGTCGGCCGACCCCTGCCAAGACCCGCGTGTCAGCCCCGGGCGCCGGGCGGACGCGGCGGGACCGGCCTAGGGTGGCGGGCATGAGCGGACACTTCGACGTCGTCGTCCTCGGTGCCGGTCCCGGCGGGTACACCGCCGCCGTGCGCTGCGCCCAACTCGGCCTCAGCGCCGCCGTCGTGGAGGAGCGCTACTGGGGCGGGGTCTGCCTCAACGTGGGCTGCATCCCCTCCAAGGCGCTGCTCCGCAACGCGGAGCTCGCCCGCATCGTCACCCACGAGGCCGGGACCTTCGGCATGCGGGTCGAGGGCCGGGTCACCTTCGACTACGGCGAGGCGTACGCGCGCAGCCGCCGGGTGGCCGACGGCCGCGTCAAGGGCGTGCACTACCTGATGAAGAAGAACGGCATCCGGGAGTACCACGGCACCGGCCGCTTCACCGACGACCGCACGCTCACCGTGACCGGCGCCGACGGCTCCACCGAGACCGTCACCTTCGGCCACTGCATCCTCGCCACCGGCGCCTCCACCCGGCTGCTGCCGGGCACCTCGCTCAGCGAGCGGGTCGTGACCTACGAGGAGCAGATCCTCAGCGACCGGCTGCCCGGGTCGATCGTGATCGCCGGGGCGGGCGCGATCGGCGTCGAGTTCGCCTACGTGCTCCACAACTACGGCGTGCGGGTGACCCTGGTGGAGTTCCTGGACCGCCTGCTGCCGCTGGAGGACGAGGAGGTCTCCGCCGAGCTGGCCCGCCGCTTCCGCAAGCTCGGCGTGGACGTCCTCACCTCCACCCGGGTCGAGTCCGTCGACGACTCCGGCGGGACGGTGAAGGTGCACGTCTCGACCGGCGGGCAGCGGCAGACCCTGGAGGCCGACAAGGTCATGCAGGCCATCGGCTTCCAGCCGCGGGTCACCGGCTACGGGCTGGAGAACACCGGGGTGCGGCTGACGGAGCGCGGCGCGGTGGAGGTCGACGGCCGCGGGCGCACCGGCGTGCCGCACATCTTCGCCATCGGCGACGTCACGGCGAAGCTCATGCTGGCGCACGCCGCCGAGGCCATGGGGATCGTCGCCGCCGAGACCATCGCGGGGGCGGAGACGATGGAGCTCGACTTCGTGATGATCCCGCGGGCGACCTACTGCCAGCCGCAGGTCGCCAGCTTCGGCTGGACGGAGGCGCAGGCCCGGGAGAAGGGCTTCGACGTCCGGGTCCAGAAGTTCCCCTTCACGGCGAACGGCAAGGCGCACGGCCTCGGCGACCCGTCCGGCTTCGTCAAGGTCCTGAGCGACGGGCGGCACGGGGAGCTGCTCGGCGCGCACCTCATCGGGCCCGAGGTGACGGAGCTGCTGCCCGAGCTCACCCTGGCCCAGCAGTGGGACCTCACCGTCCACGAGGTCGCCCGCAACGTGCACGCCCACCCGACGCTCGGCGAGGCGGTCAAGGAGGCCGTCCACGGGCTCGCCGGACACATGATCAACATGTAGCGGGCCGGTCGGCGGCCGTGTGGGATGCCCCACAGGGCGCCCTTCCGGGGCGTCCTGTCCGCCTATGTTGGGCTTTGGGCGTTCAGCCCGGAATGCGCGTCCGCGCGTTCGCACGTCCGACGGAAGGCGGTCCCGCCCATGGGTGAGCATGTCCACGTACGCGTCAACCGCGGCCTCTCCGTGACCGAGGACGGGCAACTGGTCGAGCTGTCCCGGTGCCCCTGCGGCGAGTCGTGGACCAGGTCCTACCGGCCCGACGAGGGCGCCCCCGAGCGCTGAGCCGCAGGTCCGGCGCGGCCGGCCCGGACCCCCGTCCGGCCGGAGCGGCCGTGCGGGCCCGGCCCGCCGCCTCAGGACCAGTCCACCACCAGCCGGCCGTCCTCGACGGCCACGGCGGTCCCGAACTCCGAGCACGCCCGCGCGAACCGGTCGTGCACCCACTCCCACGCCTCGCCCCGGGCGGCCTCCGTGCGGCCGGTCCCCAGCACCAGCGGCAGCGCCTCCAGCCGCACCGGGCGCGCCCGGACCCCGGGCGCCCGGCCCGGCGCGGCGGTGCCGGCCGGTGCGCCCCCGGCCAGCGTGACCAGGAACAGCAGCCCCAGGTCGTTGCGGAGCACGGGGTGGACGGCGTAGTCGTCGGCGAAGTCGCCCATGTCGTGCAGCACGCCGTGCGCCACCCCGTGGAAGACGTGCGCCGAGTGGCCCGCGACCAGGGCGGCGCCCGCGTCCAGCAGCCCGCAGGCGGCCCGCCGCACGTACCGGGGCGGGCGGGCGGTCATGTTGGGCCCCCAGTGCGGCGTCACCAGCACCGCGTCGGCCGCCGCCGCGGCGCGCCCCACCTCGGCCTCCAGCCACTCGGGCACCCCGGACCGCAGGTCGGCGAGGGCGGTGCCCGGCCGGTCCGGCGCGGCGGCGAAGTCCGGCGGGTGGTCCGCGACCCCGACCACCGCCAGCCGCACCCCGGCCGCCTCCAGCACCTCGAACCGGCGCGCAGCCTCCAGGCCGGCGCCCGCGCCCACCGTGCGGATCCCGGCGGCGGCCAGGTGCGCGAGGGTGTCGGCGAGGGCGGCGAAGCCGTAGTCCAGCGCGTGGTTGTTGGCCAGGGTCACACAGTCCACGCCCAGCTCCGCCAGGATCCCGGCCGCGGCCGGAGGGGCGCGGAAGAAGAACAGCTTGCCCGGCTCCGGCCACGGCTCTCCCCGGTCCGAGACGCAGCACTCCAGGTTGAGCACGAACAGGTCCGCCGACGCGGCGGCGGCCCGCACCTCCGGCCCGAACAGCTCCCGGGCCCGGTCGCCCGCCCCGATGCGGGCGGCGACGCCCCGCCCCAGCATGGTGTCCCCTGCCAGTGCCACGGTGACGGCCATCACCGGTCACCCCGTCCCGTTCCCGCCGCTCGCCCCACCTCCCAGCATGCGGCCCGCGGCGCCCGCCGTCACGCGGCGGCCCGCCGCCGCGCCGCCCCCTCGCCGCCGGCCGGCGCCGCGGGCGGCCGGGGCGCCCCGGGGATACGTTGTCCGGGAACGGCCGTCCAGGAGGCGAGGTGGCGGGGCGCATGGTCCGCAGGCGTGTGGTCGTGACCGGCCTGGTGCAGGGCGTCTTCTTCCGGGACACCTGCCGCAGGACGGCCGTCGGGCACGGCGTGGCCGGGTGGGTGCGCAACCGCGCCGACGGGGGCGTGGAAGCGGTCTTCGAGGGGCCCGCCGAGCGCGTGGAGCAGCTGCTCGCCTGGGTGCGCCACGGGCCGCCCGCCGCCCGGGTGGACCGGGTCGAGGTGGCGGAGGAGGAGCCGGCCGGAGCCGTCGGCTTCGCCGTGCTGCCCACCCGCTGAAACCTGCGCCCGGGCCGCCGTGCGCCGGTGCGCCCGCCCGCGGGTGGTGCGCGCGCCGGGACCGGCGCACCCTGGAAGGGTCAGTGCTCGGAGGTGATTGCCGTGCAGACGCGGACGCAGACCAGGGACCCGGCGCAGACGATCGTCGGGTGGCACGTCGAGATGGAGTTCCGCGAGGAGGGCGCCCGGACCCGGGCCGCGGCCCTGCTCCGGTTGCAGGACGGGTCGGAGCTGAGGGCCCACGGGCACGCGACCCGGCACCCCGACGACCCGGAGCAGCAGCGGGTCGGCGAGGAGGTGGCCGCGGCCCGTGCGCTGGGCGACCTGTCCCGGCAGCTGCTGGCCAAGGCGGGAGGCGAGATCGAGGAGACCACCCACATGCGGGCCCATCTGGCCATGTGAGGCCGGGCCCGGTCGGGCGCCGGGGCGCGGTGCGCGGTTCCCGCCCGGGCTGCGCCCGTCGCCGGGGCCGTGACGCGGGGTGCGTGCGGGCCGTGCCGTGCGGCGTGCGCGAGCCGGGAGGCGCCGTCCGGGGTGCCGGTACGGGTGCCGGCGCACGACGGCCCGCTCCGGACGGCCGGTACGGCGATGTGATCGGGGTCACGCGGAAAAGTCGTCAGGGGCATGTAACCCGGCACCCGCCGGGCTGCGTAGAGGGGGCAAGTCACCAGCCCACGCCCCTGGAGCCGAGCCCCCATGCGCGCTGCAACCCGCACCCCGAAGCACCTCGCCGTCCTCGCGATCGCCGGTGCCGCGGCCCTGAGCCTCTCCGCCTGCAAGTCCGGCACGCCCGCCGCCGCCGGCCTGCCGACCCCGGCGGGTGCGGCCGCCGCCCTGCCCTCGCCCTCGGTGAGCGTCCCCGCCGGCCTGCCCTCCCTCCCGGCCGGGCGCGGCGTGAAGCTCCCCTCGGGCGCGGCCTCGCTGCCGGCCTCCGTCGACGCCGGCAAGGCCGTCGGCACGGTGGGCGGCGTCGCCGGCTCCGCCGCGGGCAGCGTCAAGGGCGCCGCCGGCCGTGCGGTCGGCAGCGCGGTCGGCAGCGCGGTCGGCACCGCCGGCGGCGCCGTCGGCTCGGTCTGCGCCCTGAAGGACCTCAAGGGCTCCGTCGTGGCGCCCGCCGCCACCTCCGGCATCGACGTGGGCAATCTGCCCGCCGACGTCGTCACCACCGTCGTGAAGCTGGTCAACACCACCACCTCGTCCTGCGTGCTCGACGGCTGGACCGGCATCACCCCCCTCTCCGTGGGCGGCCCGCTGGAGGGCGTGAAGCAGACCCGTGTCGGCACCGCCCCCGGCCAGGTCACCGTCGCCGCCGGCGGCAGCGTCTACGTCGGCGTCCGGTTCGTGACCGGCACCGCCTGCCCCGCGCTGGACGGCCTCGACCTCGGCATCCCCGGCCAGAGCGGTCTGCTCCGCCTCCCGGTGCACACCTCCACCGGTGCCGACAGGCCGCTCAACGTCTGCCCGGGCATCCTCCGCACCGGCCCGGTCTCGACCGACGCCCAGAAGGCGCTGAAGGTGCTGAAGGCCGCCGGCTGACGCCGGCGCACCCGAACTCCTCCCGGCGGACGCCTCCCGGCCGGGAGTGAGCACCCTCCCCCGGTCCGGCCGCGGCGCCATCCCCTCGATGCCGCGGCCGGGCCGGGGGAGGGCCCCGCCCGATCCGGCCCCGCCGCTCCCCCTGCCGCGGGACCGGGCCGGGCGGGGCACGGGCCGCGGGGGAGGACCGGGACCGGAGCCGGCGGGGACAGGGCCGCCGGCCCGGCCCCCGGACCGCCCCCGCGGCACACGCACCGGGCCGCCGCCGGCCGGGTCCCCCGCCCGTCCGGGGCGGGGCGCGGACCGGCCGGCGGCGTGCCGGGCGGGGGGACGTACCGGGCAGGGACAGGAAGACGTGGCGGATAGAGTGCGGCACCGGTGCCGCCCCTCGCGGGGCGGCGGCCGCCCCGTGCGCCGGACCCCGGGCGCGCCGGGGCACGGCGGCGCGCGCGTCGTCCGGAGGAGGCCGCACCGGCCGGAGCAAGGAGCGGGGACGCTTGGCGCCTGACGAGTTCGACGCCTTCTACAGCAGGAGCTGGCCACGCCTCGTCGGCCAGCTCTACGCCATGACCGGGAACCTGGCCGACGCGCAGGACGTCGTCCAGGAGGCCTTCGTGCGCGCCTGGGACCGGCGCGAGGAGCTCTCCTCCGCCCACGCGCCCGAGGCCTGGGTCCGCACCGTCGCCTGGCGGCTCGCCGTCAGCCGGTGGCGCCGGGCCCGCAGCACCCTCATGGCCTGGTTCCGCCACGGCGCCCCCGGCGACGTCCGCGAACCCGGACCGGAGCACGCCGCCCTGGTGGCGGCGCTGCGGAGGATACCCGAGGAGCAGCGACGAGCGGTGGTGCTCCATTACCTGTGCGACCTGCCGGTCGCCGAGGTCGCCGCGGAGACCGGTTCGCCGGTCGGCACCGTGAAGGTCCGGCTCTCCCGGGCCCGCGCGACCCTCGCCCGACACCTGTCCGACGACCTCCTGGGAATCTCCGCGCGATGAACGGTTGGGATCAGCAGTTCCGGGACGCCCTGCAGGGCCTCGCCGAGTCGGCGGAGCGCGACGCCGCGCCGCCGCTGCACCCCGCACGGCTGCGCCGCCGCACCGAGCAGTGGCGCCGCAGGCGGATCGTCCTCGTGCCGTCGGCGGCCCTCGCGGGCCTGCTGGCGGGCGGCACCGCGTACGGCCTCGCCGGGGGGTTCCGCGATACGCAGGCGCCTCCCGCCCCCGGGCCCGTCCGCCCGGCGGCCACCGCACCGGCGGTGCCCGCACCCGCGGACACCGGCCCCGGCGCCCCGGCGCCCGGCCGGACGTCCGGGCCCGCCGCCACCGGGTCCGCCTCCGCCGGCCCGTCCCGCGACACGGGCGTGCCCGCCCCGACGGCCGGGTCCCCGACGGCCGGAGGGCCGGCCGGCACCGCGACGGCGCTGCCGCTGCCGCCGCCCACGGCGCAGGCCTCCTGTGCGGCGGCGGGCGCCCGCACGGTGCTGATGCGGGTCCGGGGGATCACCCTGCGCCAGGACCCGCTGCGCGGGCTCGCCGCGGCGGTCGAGGCGGTCCCGCTCTCCTGTGCGGCCGACCCGTCCGCTCCCGGCGGCACCACCCTGGCGCCGTCCGGCGCGGTCCGCCGGATCCCTGTCGCGCCCACGGCAGCGGTCACCACCACCGCCCCGCTCAGCACCGGCAGCCGGCCGGCCGTCGCCTCGCTCGCCGAGCTGGCCGCCGGACTGGCCCGCCACCCCGGCCTGCTCTTCGCGGTCCGGCAGGACGCCGGGGGCCGCGTGGTGCGGATGGACCAGGTGTACGAGCCCTGAGGCGCACGGACCGCGCGCCCCGGACCCCGGGCGTGCGGGGTCCGGGGCGCGGGGGCCCACAGCAGGACCGCCCGGGCGGGGCCGCAGCCGCCCGGGCGGTCCGCCCGGCCTGCGGCCGGGCCGCCCCGGGGGACCGACCGGCACGGCCGCCGGTCCGGGGGCGACGACGCCGGCCGCGCACCCCCGTCGGGGGACGGTGTGTGCGCGGCCGGTGCGACGGGCCGGGCGCCCCGCGGGGCGCCCGGCCCGTCGTCTCACTCGACGACGAGCTCCACGGGGATGTTGCCGCGGGTCGCGTTGGAGTAGGGGCACACCTCGTGCGCCTTCTTGACCAGCAGTTCGCCGGTCTCGCCGTGCAGCTCCTCCGGCAGCTCCACCCGGAGGACGACGGCCAGGCCGAAGCCCTCGCCGACCTTGCCGATGGAGACCTCGGCGGTCACGGAGGCGTCCTTGGTGTCGACCTTGGCCTGCCGGCCGACCAGGCCGAGGGCGCTGGCGAAGCAGGCGGCGTAGCCGGCGGCGAAGAGCTGCTCGGGGTTGGTGCCCTGTCCGTTGCCGCCGAGCGCCGGGGGCATGGAGAGGGGCAGGTCCAGCTGGCCGTCCGAACTGACGGCCCGGCCCTCGCGGCCGTTGGCGGTGGCGACAGCGGTGTACAGCGCGTCCATCGTGCGCGTCCTTCCCGTCCGGGATCCCGTGTGTCCGGGATCCCGCATCTCTGTGGTCCTGCATGTCCGGTGTTCCTGCGTGCGGACATAACTGAAGCACGCAATTGAGTTGTGCGCAACTCTATGGCGCGCTTCAGGCCGCTACCCTGGAGGCATGAGGACCAAGCACGAGGAAGCCCTGCGGCTCGACAACCAGGTCTGCTTCGCCCTGAATGCCGCCGACCGCGCCTTCGGCGCCGTCTACCGCGTCCTGCTCAGGGACCTCGGCCTCACCTATCCCCAGTACCTGGTGATGATGGTGCTCTGGGAGCACGGCGGGACCACCGTCAAGGGTCTCGGCGAGGCCCTCCGGCTGGACTCGGGAACCCTCTCGCCGCTGCTCAAGCGGCTGGAGGCGGCCGGCCTCGTGGAGCGCCGCCGCAGCCCGGAGGACGAGCGGTCCGTCACGGTCACCCCCACCGCGGCGGGGGACGCCCTGCGCGACCGGGCCTGCGAGGTGCCGCTGCGGATCGCCTCCGCCACCGGGATGGGCCTGGAGGAGATCGCCGACCTGCGGACGCGCCTCGACGCGCTCACCCGCGGGCTGGACGCCGCCGCGCTGGCCGTCGGGGCGGAGGCCGGGCCGAGGACCGGGAAGGCGGCCCGGGCGGGGACAGCGGCCGGTGCCGGGACCGCGGCCCGGACGGACAGGGCGGCCCGGATGGACGGGGCGGCCCGGACGGCCGCCCCCGACGAGGCCGCCGCGCCGCCCGGGGAGGGCTGACACCGCCCGAGGGGGCCGACGCCGCGCCCGGCCGGGGCCGGACGCGGCGTGGGGGGACGTGCCCCGGTGCCGTCAGAGCAGTTCGAGGACGGTGGCGTTGGCCATCCCGCCGCCCTCGCACATGGTCTGCAGGCCGTAGCGGACGCCGTTGTCCCGCATGTGGTGCACCAGCGTCGTCATCAGCCGGGCGCCGGAGCCGCCCAGCGGGTGCCCCAGGGCGATCGCGCCGCCGTGCGCGTTGAGCAGCGCCGGGTCCGCCCCGGTCTCCTTCAGCCACGCGAGCGCCACCGAGGCGAACGCCTCGTTGACCTCGAACGCCCCGATGTCGCCCAGCGACAGCCCCGCCCGCTTGAGGACCTTCGCGGTCGCCGGGATGGGCCCCTTGAGCATCGTCACCGGGTCGGTGCCGACCACCGTCGCCGTGTGCACCCGCGCGATCGGCCGCCAGCCCTGGCGGGCCGCGATCTCACCCGTGGTGACCAGCAGCGCGGCCGCGCCGTCGGAGATCTGCGAGGCGTTCCCGGCCGAGACCACCCCGTCCGCGCGGAACGGGGTCCTCAACCCGGCCAGCTGCTCCGGGGTGGAGCCGCGCCGCACGCCCTCGTCGGTGGTGAAGAGGCGCTCCTCGCCGTCCGGGCCGGCGACCGGCACGGGCGCGGTCTGGTCCCGGAAGAACCCCTCGTCGATCGCACGGGCGGCCCGGGCGTGCGACTCCAGGGCGTACGCGTCCAGCTCGGCGCGGCCCAGTCCGTACTCCTCGGCGATCATCTCGGCGCCGACGCCCTGGTTGAACTCGACGCCGCCGTACCTGGCCCGTGCCAGCGGCCCGTACGGCTCCCCGACGGCGCCGCCGCCCCAGGAGGAGCCCATCGGCACCCGGGTCATCGACTCCACGCCGCCGGCGACCGCGATGTCGTACTGGCCGGAGACCACCCCGGCCGCTGCTTGGTGCACCGCCTGCTGCGAGGAGCCGCACTGCCGGTCCACGGTGACGCCCGGCACCTCCTCCGGCCAGCCGGCGGCGAGCACCGCGTACCGGCCGATGCAGGCCGTCTGCTCGCCGACCTGGGAGACGCAGCCCCAGACCACGTCGTCGACCAGTGCCGGGTCGAGCCCGGTGCGGGCGGCGAGGGCGTTCAGCACGTGGGCCGAGAGGTCGGCGGGGTGGATCCCGGCCAGGGCGCCGCCGCGCCGGCCGACCGGGGTGCGCACGGCGTCGACGATCACTGCGTCGCGCATGAGGGGTCCTCCTCGTGGGTTCCCCGCGGCCTACAGGCCGAGGGACTTGGCGATGACGGTCTTCATGACCTCGCTGGTGCCGCCGTAGATGCGGGTCACCCGGGCGTCCGTGTAGAGCCGCGCGATGGGGTACTCCAGGATGTAGCCGTACCCGCCGTGCAGCTGCAGGCACTTGTCGACCACCCGCGCGGACACCTCGGTGCAGAACAGCTTCAGCTTGGCGGCGTCGGCCGGGGTCAGCTCGCCGGTCTCGTGCAGCTCCAGGGCGCGGTCGACCATCGACTGGGCGGCCTCGACCTCGGCGGCGCACTCGGCCAGCACGAACTTGGTGTTCTGGAACTCGGCCACCGTGCGGCCGAAGACCTGCCGTTCCTTGACGTACTGCACGGCGAAGCCGACCGCGGCCTGCGCCGAGGCGTAGCCGCCCACCGCGATGGCCAGCCGCTCCTGGACCAGGTTGCGGGTGAGGTAGGAGAAGGCGCGGCCCTCCTCGCCCAGCAGGTTCTCCACCGGGACGCGGACGTCGGTGAAGGACAGCTCCGCGGTGTCGGAGGTCCGCAGGCCGATCTTCTCCAGCTTGCGGCCCACCGCGTAGCCGGGGGACCTCGTGTCCACACAGAGGATCGACAGGCCGCCGCGCCGGTCCTCGGGGCCGGCGGGGGAGGTGCGGCAGACCACCAGCATCAGGTCGGCCTGCACGCCGCCGGTGATGAAGGTCTTGGCGCCGTTGAGGACGTAGTGGGTGCCGTCGGCGGAGAGCTCGGCGCGGGTGGTGATGCCCGCGAGGTCCGAGCCGGTCCCGGGCTCGGTCATGGCGATGGCGGTCATGACCTCGCCGGAGACGAAGCCGGGCAGCCAGCGCTTCTTCTGGTCCTCGCTGCCGTACTCCAGGATGTAGGGCAGCACCAGGCCGGTGTGGACGCCCGCGCTGCCGAGGCTCACCCCGGCGCGCATCGTCTCCTCGGTGACCACGGCCTGGTACTTGAAGCCGCCCATGCCCGCGCCGCCGTACTCCTCCGGCACCTCGATGCCGAAGACGCCGAGCTCGCCCAGCCTGCGGTAGAAGTCGCGCGGCGCGTGGCCGGCCTTCTCCCACTCCGGGTAGACCGGCACGACCTCCTTGGCGATGAACTCGCGGACGGTCGCCCGGAAAGCCTCGTGGTCCTCGCTGAAAACGGTGCGGCGCACGACGTGGTCCCTTCTGGTGGTCGAACGCTTGTTAAGCTAACCATCGGTCCGGGGGCTGTCCAGAGCCCTTCCTGCCCTCTCCTCGCCTAGAATGCTGAACGTTCGATCAGCTGTCGACCTCGGGGACGGGAAGCGCCCATGGACCTCGACACCCTGCGGCCCGCGGGCCACCGGGCCCTGCTGGAGGCCGCCCGCCAGGAGTTCGCCGAGCGCGGGTACGGCTCCACCTCCATCCGCGACATCGCCCAGCGCGCCGGGGTCAGCCTCTCCGCGCTGTACCACTACTACGGCGGCAAGCAGGAACTGCTCCACGCGCTGCTCGACGAGGGCATGGACCGCTACCGCCGCGCCTGCGACACGGCCCTCGCCGGGGCGGGCGACGACCCGGCCGAGCGGCTGGAGGCCCTGGTCGAGGCCACCGTCCGCTTCCGGGCCGGTCAGCGCGACCGCAGCGCCGTCGAGCTGACCGAGGACCGCAGCCTCAACGACGAGCAGCGGGCGCACTTCCACCGCAGGCGGGCCGAGGCCACCCGGATGTTCCAGGACGTGGTCGAGGACGGCCGGGCCCGCGCGCTCTTCCTCACCCCGTACCCCGACGACGCCCGCCGGGCGGTCATCGCCATGTGCAACGCCGTCGCCCAGTGGTACCGGCCCGACGGCGAGCTGACCGTCGACGACCTCGTCGAGCGGTACGTCTCCCTCGCCCTCACCCTGGTCGAGTACCGTCCGCGCCGCGCCCGGCGGTCCGGACCGCCTGATCGGCTCGCCTGACCGGCCGCGCCGCCTGTCCGCCGACCCGCCTGTCCGCGTGCGCCGCCTGCCTGCGCCGCCCGACCGCCCCCGCCGCGACCCCGGCCGGAGCGGCGGACGTCCCGCGGTGCATGGACCGTCCGGTGCCGGTGTCGAGGCCGTCCGGTGCCGGGGCCGTGCGGTGCCGTGCGGCGGCCCCCGCGCGGGTAGGCTCGGCCCGTGGCTGAGGCAGCGGGCAGCGGACAGGGCTTCGAGTACGGCATGGACGGTCCCAAGACCATCCTGGCCGGGGTGGACGGTTCCGACTCCTCCTGGCGCGCCGCCGCCTACGCCGCGGGCCTGGCCCGCCGACAGGGGGCGCTGCTGGCCCTGGTCTACGTCCAGCCGGTGGCGTCCGCGGTGGCCGCGGGCGTGGGCGGCCCGCTCCTGGAGGCCGGCCGGCAGGTCGCCGACGACCTGCTGCAGTACATCCGGCAGGCGGTGGCGCGCTTCGGCGACCCCGACCACTTCCGCTGGGAGTTCCACACCTTCCCGGGCGACCCCTACACCGGCATCGTGGCGACGGCCGACCGGCTGAAGGCGGACGCCGTGGTCGTCGGCGCCTCCGAGCGGGCCGGGCACCGCATCGTCGGCTCGGTGGCGGTGCGACTGGTCAAGGCCGGGCGCTGGCCGGTCACCGTCGTCCCCTGAGCCGCCCCCGCCGCCGGGCTTGCGCCGCCCGGCGGAGAAGCCCCGTCCGTCCCTACGGGGTCCGGGGCAGCGGCAGGTAGGCTCACACCGATCACCATTGCCGCACGAGGAGCTCGCGACCCATGAGCCTGCGCCTGAGCACCATCAGCCGCGAGGAGCACCTGGCCTACATCCAGAGCCTGCCCTCCGCCAGCCACATGCAGGTGCCCGCGTGGGGCGGCGTGAAGGCCGAGTGGCGTCCGGAGTCCATCGGCTGGTTCGACGAGCAGAACCGCCTCGTCGGCGTCGGCCTGGTGCTGTACCGGCAGCTGCCGAAGCTCAAGCGCTTCCTGGCCTACCTGCCCGAGGGCCCGGTGATCAACTGGTTCGACCCGGATCTGGAGCGCTGGCTGCAGCCGATGCTGGCGCACCTGAAGGCGCAGGGGGCCTTCTCGGTCAAGATGGGACCCCCGGTGGTCATCCGCCGCTGGAACGCCGAGACCATCAAGCAGGCCATCGCGGGCAAGACCGCCAAGCGGCTGCGCGACGTCGAGGCCAGCGCGTACGAGCCGCGCGCCTTCGAGGTCGTCGACCGGCTGCGCCGCATGGGCTGGCTGCAGAACGACGACGAGGACGGCGGCGGCTTCTCCGCCGGCCAGCCCCGCTACGTCTTCCAGGTCCCGATGGCCGGCCGCAGCATGGACGACGTGCTCAAGGGCATGAACCAGCAGTGGCGCCGCAACATCAAGAAGAGCGAGAAGGCCGGCGTCCAGGTCCACCTGGGCCGCTTCGAGGACCTGCCGCTCTTCCACGAGCTCTACCGGGAGACCGGTGAGCGGGACCACTTCATCCCGCGCCCGCTGTCGTACTTCCAGGGCATGTGGAAGGCCATGAACAGCGAGACCCCCGACAGCATGCGGCTCTACCTCGCCTCGCACGAGGGGGAGGTGCTGGCGGCCACCACCATGCTGCGCACCGGCAGCCACGTCTGGTACTCCTACGGCGCCTCGACCAGCCGCAAGCGCGAGGTCCAGCCGAGCAACGCCGTCCAGTGGCAGATGATGCGCGACGCGCACGCCATGGGCGCCCACGTCTACGACCTGCGGGGCATCAGCGACACCCTGGACGAGGACGACCACCTCTTCGGCCTGATCCGCTTCAAGGTGGGTACGGGCGGCCAGGCGGCGGAGTACCTCGGCGAGTGGGACTTCCCGCTGAGCAAGGTCTTGCAGAAGGCCTTCGACATGTATATGACGAGTCGAGCAGTCGCCCGCTGACGGCCGGCGGTCCCGCACCCCGTCTCCCCGCACCCCGTCTCCACCGCAGGAAGGCACACCAGGATGGCGCTCTCGCTCTACGTGGAAACCGCCCGCTGGCGCGCCCACCAGCAGTCCGTGCTGCAGGCGTTCCCCGGCCTCGTGCCGGTGGCCAAGGGCAACGGCTACGGCTTCGGCAACCGCCGGCTGGCCGAGGAGGCCACCCTGCTCGGCGCACCGATGCTGGCGGTCGGCACCGCCTACGAGGCGGCCGAGGCCGTGGAGTACTTCGGCGGCGACGTCCTGGTGCTCACGCCCTACCGGATCGGTGAGGACCCGGTGCCGCTGCCCGGCCGCGTGGTGCGGACCGTCGGCAGCGTCGCCGGGGTGCGGGCGCTGGTCGGCCGCCGGGCCGTGGTGGAGTGCATGACCAGCATGCGCCGCCACGGCATCGGCGAGGACGACGTGGCCAAGCTGGCCACCGCCCTGGACGACGTGCGGCTGGAGGGCTTCGCCCTCCACCTGCCGCTGGACCGTCCCGACGACTACGACCCCGTGCAGGAGTGCTCGGACTGGGTCACGCGGCTCTCCGCCGCCGGACTGCCGATCCCCGCCGTGTACGTCAGCCACCTGTCCGCCGACGAGATCGGCCGGCTGCGCGGACTCCACCCGGGCCTGGACTTCCGTCCCCGTATCGGCACCCGGCTCTGGCTGGGCGACCACGACGCGCTGGACTGCCGCGGCACCGTGCTGGACGTCACCCCGCTGGCCAAGGGCGACCGCTACGGCTACCGCCAGCTCAAGGCGCCGGTCGACGGCCACCTGGTGGTCGTGGCGGGCGGCACCGCCCACGGCGTGGGCCTGGAGGCGCCGAAGTACATGCAGGGCGTCACCCCGCGGGCCAAGAACCTCGCCCGCGCGGGACTCGCCACCGTGAACCGCACCCCGTCGCCCTTCACCTGGGCCGGCCGCAAGGCGGCCTTCGCCGAGCCGCCGCACATGCAGGTCAGCCTCCTCTTCGTGCCCGGCGAGACCGCCCCGCCGACCGTCGGCGAGGAGCTGCGGGCCACCCTGCGCCACACCACGACGCACTTCGACCGCATCGTCGACCGCTGACACCCCGGCCACCGGCCCCCCGTCCGCCGGGAACCAGGCGTACGGTGGGCCGGCCGCCGGTTCCCACGCCGCCGGTTCCCCGGCTGCAGGCATGCCGACCGCCGACGGCGGGCAGCCGCTCGGACCGCCACGCAGACCGGACCGCCGCTGCGGCGGTCCGCAGGAGGAGAGGTGGGGGAGCCCATGCCCGGACTGGTCCTGGGGCCGCTGCTGCGGTACGTCGACCGCGACTCGGCCACCGTGTGGGTGGAGACCGCGGGGCCCTGCGAGGTCGCCGTCCGTACGGACGGGGCGGCCGGGCCCGGGGAGGGCCCCGGGGCCGGGAGAGCGGCGGGACCGGAGGGGACGGCGGGACCGGAGGAGGCGGCCGGGCAGCGGGCGCGGATCGGCGGCGCGGCCGCCGGAGCCGTGACCGCGACCGCCCGCACCTGGGAGGTCGCCGGCCACCACTACGCCCTCGCCGTGCTCCGGGGCCTGCGCCCCGGCACCACCAGCACCTACCGGGTCGAGCTGGACGGCGTGCAGGTCTGGCCGCCGGAGGACTCCGCCCTGCCGCCCAGCCGGATCCGGACCCTGCCGTCCGAGGGCGCCGACCGCCCGCTCCGCCTCTCCTTCGGCTCCTGCCGCTGGGCCTCCCCGCCGAGCACGGACGGCTCCCGGCTCGACCCCGACGCCCTGGACACCCTGGCGCAGCGCCTCGCCGCCCGTCCGGACACCGCGGACTGGCCCGACGGCCTGCTGCTCCTCGGCGACCAGGTGTACGCCGACGAGACCTCCGAGCCCACCCAGGCGTGGCTGGCGGGCCGCCGCGACCTGGCGAAGCCCCCGCACGGCCAGGTGGCGGACTTCGAGGAGTACACCCACCTCTACTACGAGAGCTGGCTCGACCCGGACATCCGGTGGCTGCTCTCCACCGTCCCCAGCTGCATGATCTTCGATGACCACGACATCGTCGACGACTGGAACACCTCCGCCTCCTGGCGCCGCGACATGGCCGCCACCGACTGGTGGGCGGAGCGGGTGACCAGCGGCCTGGCCTCGTACTGGATCTACCAGCACCTGGGCAACCTCGCCCCGGACGACCTGGAGGCGGACGAGCTGTACGCCGCCGTCCGCTCCCACACGGGCGACTGCGCGGAGCTGGTGCGCGCCCACGCCCGCCGGGCGGACGGCGAGGCCGACCTGCCCGACGAGGAGGGGGCCAAGGGCCGGGTGCGGTGGAGCTACCGGCGGGACTTCGGACGCACCCGGCTGCTGATGATCGACTCCAGGGCGGGCCGGGTGCTCACCGAGGGCGACCGCGGCATGGTCGGCCGGGAGGAGCTGGACTGGATCGCCGAGCAGGCCGCCGACGGGGAGTGCGACCACCTGCTGGTCGGCGCCTCCCTGCCCTGGCTGCTGCCGCCCGCGGTCCACGACGTCGAGTCGTGGAACGAGGCCCTGTGCGCGGGCGTCCGCGGACCGTGGTGGGCGGCCCGGTCCGAGACCCTGCGGCGCGCGGGGGACCTGGAGCACTGGGCGGCGTTCCGCCGCTCCTTCGACGCCCTCGCCGGCCTGCTCCTCGAACGGGCCGACGCCGCCGACGGGCCGGCGAGTGTCTGCGTGCTCTCCGGGGACGTGCACCACGCCTACCTCGCCGAGGCGTTCCCCCGGAGCGGCCCGGCGCCCCGGGCCCGGATCCTGCAGCTCACCTGCTCGCCGGTGCACAACAGCGTCCCGACCCCGATCCGGCTGGCCTTCCGCTTCGGCTGGAGCCGCACCGCCCGCCGCATCGGCGCGCTGCTGGCCCGGCACGGCCGGCTCGCCCCCACCCCGGTCCGCTGGGACCGCCTGGCCGGGCCCTACTTCGGCAACCAGGTGATGACCCTGTCCCTGCGGGGCCGCAGCGGAAGGCTGCTCCTGGAACGGGCCCGGCGGGGAGAGGGCGGCGAGCCCCGCCTGGAGCGGGTGACGGCCGCCGACATCGGGGAGCCGATCGGCGGTCGGGAGCCGGACGGCGGCCGGTAGCCGGTCGGTTGCGGGGGCCGGGCCGGCCCCGGGGAACCCGGGGACGGCGCCCGGAGTTGCGCAGAGACCGGCCCCCGCACCCCGCCGACGGGCCCCGACCCCGCAGGGGGAGACGTGCTGCTCGCCGAGGCCCGCGCCCAGGTCGTCCGCCATGCCCGGCGGCTGCGGCCCGACGGCCTGGTCGTCGGCACGGCCGGGAACCTCTCGGTCCGCGAGGGCGGACTGCTGGCGGTCACCCCCAGCGGCGTGGACTACGACGACCTGACCCCCGGACTTGTCGGCGTCCACCGGCTCGACGGGAGCCCCGTGGAGGCACCGCTGCCGCCCAGCAGTGAGCTCCCCTTCCACCTGGCCGCCTACGACGCCACCGGCGCCGGGGCGGTCGTCCACACCCACTCGCCGGCGGCCACCGCCGCCGCCTGCCTCGACGGGCTCTCGCAGCTGCCGCCGGTGCACTACTACACCGCGATGTTCGGCGGCCCGCTGCAGATCGCCCCCTATGCGGTCTACGGCAGCCCCGAACTCGCCGCCGGGGTGGCCGCGGCGCTGGCAGGCGGGCGCCGCGGCTGCCTGCTGGCCAACCACGGCGCCGTGACCGCGGCGGCCGGCCTCCCCGAGGCGTACGGGCTCGCGCTCCAGCTGGAGTGGCTCTGCGACGTGTACCTGCGCACCCGCGCCGCGGGCCTGCCCCGCACCCTGGACGCCGGGCAGTTGGAGGAGGCGGCCGCGAAGCTGGCGGACTACGGCCGCGACCCGTCCGGAAGCTGACGTGCGGTGAGGGCGCCGGGGGTAGGCGCCCCGCGCGGGACGGATCCGGTCGACCGATCGTGAGCGGAAGGTGACTCCGCGTCCACCTTTCCGAGGGAAACCGGCAGCATACTGCATCTCCCCGGGGAATCGGGAACGTTGGGAATGATGTCCGGATTCTGCTCGTTGAATCGTTACGTCGACGCGGGGCCGGGACCGGTCCGCGCCGTCACAGGAAGGCAAGCAGGCACCGGAAGCAAGGGAGTACGCATGGCCACCCGTGCCGTCGTTCGCGACAAGGCCGACCGGGCGCGCACCGCCCGCCCGGCCAACAGTGAGGCCGACCGCGATCTCGTCGGCATGTACCTCGACGAGATCGCCCGGACCCCTCTGCTCGACGCCGCCCAGGAGGTCGAGCTGTCCCTGCGCATCGAGGCCGGCGTCTACGCCGAGCACCTGCTCGACGCGGGCGTCCTGCCGGAGGGCGTCGAGGAGGACGAACTGCGGGCGATAGCCGAGGACGGCGACCGCGCCAAGGACGTCTTCATCCGCTCCAACCTGCGCCTGGTCGTCGCGGTCGCCCGACGCTACCCCCGCAGCGGCCTGCCCCTGCTGGACCTCATCCAGGAGGGCAACGCCGGCCTGGTCAGGGCGGTCGAGAAGTTCGACTACGCCAAGGGCTACAAGTTCTCCACCTACGCGACGTGGTGGATCCGCCAGGCCATCACCCGCTCCATCGCCGACCAGTCCCGCACCATCCGGCTGCCCGTCCACCTGGTGGAGGAGCTCGGCCGGATCCGCCGGGTCCAGCGGGAGAAGTCCAAGGAGCTGGGCCGCGAGGCGGAGCCCGCCGAGGTGGCCGCCGAGCTGGGCTCCACCGAGGAGCGCGTCAAGGACGTGCTGGACTGGGCCCGCGACCCGGTCAGCCTCAACATGGCGGTCGACGACGAGGGCGAGACGCAGTTCGGCGACCTCGTCGAGGACACGGCCGCCGTCTCCCCGGAGGACGCCGTCCTGGTGATGCTGCGCCGGGAGGAGCTGGACGACCTCATCGGCCGCCTCGACGACCGCACCGCGTCCATCATCCGCTCCCGCTACGGCATGGAGGACGGCCGTGAACGCACCCTCACCGAGGTGGGCAAGCAGCACGGCCTCACCCGCGAGCGCATCCGGCAGATCGAGAAGCACGCCCTCGCCGAGCTCAAGCGGATGGCCCACCACTCGGGCTTCGAGGCAGCCTGACCGCCCTGCGGAGAGCCCCGGTGCGCGCCCCGCGCACCGGGGCTCCGCGCTGTCCGGGGCGAGGGGGCGCCTAGGCTGGGGAGCGGAGGGGCCGGGGTGCCCGCGGCGGGCGGCGGCGGGGCGGCCCGCACCGGCGGCCCGGCCCGTACGGGCGGCGACGGCGGTGGTGGGGACGGCACGGACAGCATGGACGACACGAACGACACGAACGGGACCGGCAGCATGAGCGACGACCGCGGCGGGGACGGACAGCAGGGGCAGGAGGAGGCACGGGCGCGCCGGGAGGACCGGTCGCGGCCCCGTCCCCCGGCCGGCCTGGTCTTCGACGACCCGCTGGACCGGCAGACCTCCGACGACACGGACGCCGGTTGGGGCGAGTCGGCCCCGCGCGCCTCCGGCGGCCGCGACCTGGAGTGGTACCTGAGCCAGAAGCCTCCGCACCACGGCGGCTGACCCCGCCCCCGGGGTCCGGAGGGCCCGGACCGCACGACCGGCCGCACCACCCGCCGGCCTCACCGGCGGCCGCCGTCGTGGACGGACCCCGGCGCGGGAGCGCAGGGGGTTCCGCCGCCCGGCGCCGCCGCCCCGCACGGTGCGCCGGACGCCAGGGCCGCCGCCGTGGCGAGCAGGCCGGCCGCCAGCGGCGCGGGACTGCGGCGCACGGCCCGCCCCAGCCGGTACAGCCCGCCGCAGCCCGCCCGGACCGGCGGGAAGCGCGGTACGGGGCGGCGGGGAGGCACCTCGGACGGGGGCCCGGGCACCCCGCTGCGGACGCCCGCGTGGCGCGGGGACGCGGGGAACGTGCCGTGGAACGCGGTCATGGGCCGTCACACCACCTGTTCGCGGGAGGAGCCGGTCCGGGAGGCCGGGCCGGGCGGCCGGTGACGACCGCCCCGCCACCGTGGCCCCGATCGAAGGCCCCCGCATCCCCGTCCCCGGAGCCTGTGGACAGACCCGGGGTGTGGACGACCCGCCTCACCCCTGAGGGTGAGGTGTGGGCCTTCCACTTGACAGGCGTCCCCGAAGGGGAGGCTGGAAGGCCTCGCCGTCCGCCCCGGACCCGGAGCCGCCGGTCCCGAGCCCCGAGCCGCCGGCCCAGCCCCGAGCCGCCGGCCCAGCCCCGAGCCGCCGGTCCGAGCCCCGAGCCGCCGGCCCAGCCCCGAGCCGCCGGTCCGAGCTCCGGCCCCGGAGCCCCGCCCCCGGAGCCCCGGGCTCAGAGCCCCAGGCCGGTCTCCAGCCCGTCCAGCGCGTGTGCGCAGATGCAGTCCCGCGCCGACGGCAGGCCCCTGACCACCTCGGCGAGCACCGTCCGCAGCCGCCCGAGGTTCTCCGCGAAGACGGCCAGCACCTCCTCGTGGGTGACGCCCTCCCCGGTCTCCACCCCGGCGTCGAGGTCGGTGACCAGGGCGATCGAGGTGTAGCAGAGGCCCAGCTCGCGGGCGAGCACGGCCTCCGGGTGCCCGGTCATGCCGATCACCGACCAGCCCTGTCCCGCGTACCAGCGCGACTCGGCACGGGTGGAGAAGCGCGGCCCCTCGATGACGACCAGGGTGCCGCCGTCCACCGGCTCCCAGTCCGAGGCGCGGGCCGCCGCGAGCGCGGCCGCCCGGCCGGCGGGGCAGTAGGGGTCGGCGCAGGAGACGTGGACCACCCGCGGGACGGTGCCGTCGGGCAGCGGCACGCCGTCGTAGAAGGTCTGCAGCCGGCCCGAGGTGCGGTCCACGAACTGGTCGGGGACGACGAGCGTCCCCGGGCCGTACTCGGGACGGAGGCCGCCCACCGCGCAGGGGCCCAGGATCTGCCGTGCTCCCAGGGAGCGCAGCGCCCACAGGTTGGCGCGGTAGTTGATGCGGTGCGGCGGCAGGTGGTGGCCGCGCCCGTGGCGGGGGACGAACGCCACCCGGCGCCCGGCCAGCTCGCCCACGAAGAGGGAGTCGCTGGGCGGTCCGTAGGGGGTGTCGACGACCACCTCGGTGACCTCGTCGAGGAAGGCGTAGAAGCCGGAGCCGCCGAGGACGCCCACCTCGACGGGGGCGATGTCCGCGGGGCGCGCCGCGGCTGTGGGGGTGCTGCTGGTGTCCGCCATGGCGGGAAGCCTATCCGGACGGGCCAGGGGCCCCGCACCGCCCCGGAGGGGGTGCGGGGCCTCGGAGTGCCTGCCGCGCGTGCGGTCCCCGGGCGTGCCGGGACCGCCGTGCCGTGCCGCCGCTCAGGCCGCGGAGGTGCTGCCCGCGGAGGAGGCGCCGGACGCCGGGGTGCTGCTCGCGGCGGGCTTGGCCGCCGCCTTGCCGGACCCGCCGGAGTCGCCGGAGGAGGCCGGCGTCGAGGTGGACGCGGAGCTCACCGAGGAGCTCGACGACGAGCGGCTGTCCGTGCGGTAGAAGCCGGAGCCCTTGAAGACCACGCCCACGGCGGAGAAGACCTTCCGAAGGCGGCCCTGGCACTGGGGGCACTCGGTCAGCGCGTCGTCGGTGAACTTCTGCACCGCCTCCAGGCCGCTGCCGCACTCGGTGCACTGGTACTGGTACGTCGGCACTTGCTTCCTCCTGGCACTCTTACCTGGTGAGTGCTAACGACCCTCAATGATGCGGCATTCCCGGCGATCAGTCCAGCGCGGCAGGTGTGAGCTGCGTCGTGCCGGTGCCCGCGGCCCCGGCGCCCGCCCTGCCGGCCGGCCGCCCCCCGGCACCCGTCCCGCGGGCAACCGTGCGGCCCGGCGCCGGTCCCGGCTCCAGCAGCCCGCGCAGCACCAGCAGCACCGCCAGGGCCGCCCCGGTGCCGGCCACCGGCACCAGGAACCCGGCCCGGGCGCCCACCGCGTCGACCAGTTGCCCGGCCGCCGTCGACCCGGCCGCCAGGCCGAGCCCGATGGCGCCGGTCAGCCAGGTGAAGGCCTCCGTCTTGGCGCCGGCCGGCACCAGGGACTCCACCAGCGTGTAGCCGGTGATGAGGTTCGGGGCGACCGTCAGCCCGCAGACCAGGACGCCCGCCGCGAGCGCGGTGAGGTCCGGCAGCGCCCACAGCGCCGAGCAGCCCAGCACCATCGCCAGGTAGGCGGCCGGCATCCGCCGGTGCGGCGGCCGCCGCCACGGCACGGCCCCGTAGAGGACCCCCGCCAGCATGCTGCCGACCGCGAAGACGCCGTAGACGGTCCCGCTCATGCCGGGCCGCCCCGCCTCGCCCGCCGAGGCCGTCACCGACACCTGCACGGCGCCGAAGACCGACCCCACGCCGAGGAAGGCCAGGACCAGCAGCCGCACCCCGGGGACCGCGAGCGCGGAGGCCCGCCGGCCGCCGCCCGCCGGACGCGGGTGCCGGGCGGGCGCGGAGCGGCGCAGCGAGGCGAAGGCGAGGCCGCCCGCGACGGTGAGCGCCGCCTCGGCGGCGAGCCCGGCGGCCGGGGCGACGCCGGTGCACAGCGCGGTGGCGAGCACCGGGCCGACGACGAAGGTGAACTCGTCCGTCACCGACTCGAAGGCGAAGGCGGTGCCCAGCAGCGGGCCGCCGTCCAGCCGCGCCACCCACCGGGCGCGCACCATGGCGCCGATCTGCGGCACGGTCGCGCCCGCGGGGGCGGCGGCGGCGAAGAGCGCCCACACCGGCGCGCGGCCGAGGGCCAGCGAGGTCAGCGCGGCGGTGGACGCGGCGTGCAGCAGCACCCCGGGGACCAGCACCGCGGCCTGCCCGTACCGGTCGGCCAGCCGCCCGGTCTGCGGCCCGGCCAGGGCCTGGGCGACGGCGGCGGTCGCGGCGACGCCGCCCGCGGTGCCGTAGGAGCCGTGCGTGCGGTGCACCAGCAGCACGACGCCCATGGTGAGCATCGCGTAGGGGAGCCGGGCGGCGAACGCGGGGACGAGGAACGCCCAGGCGCCGGGGGTGCGCAGCAGCGCGCCGTAGCCCGTCCTGCCCGCGCCGTCCGGGGTGCCCGCGCCGTCCGCAGGGCCCGCGCCGCCCGTCCTGTCGACCGTTCGGCGAACCGTCACGGTCGGTCCTTCCTGCCGCCTGGTAGTACGCCCCGGACCCGCGCACGGCGAACCCCCGGGGCGCACCGAGAGCCGTCCTCAGGTGCGTCGACCGGGGTAGATACCGGATCCGTCGAGCGGACCGCGGCCGCCGGGCGGTCGCGCCGGCTCTGCATCAGGCGGATGTTGCAGAGTCCAGTCGTGGTCGTACGTCGGGCCATGGTAACGAACCGCCCGGCCGGGCACGGCCGCCGGTCGGCTGCGGAAGCCTGTGAGCTGCGGTCACCGGTCAGATGCGGACGCCGAGCCAGCCCGCCAGCTTGCCGCCCCGGTCCACGGCCCGCAGCCGCCGCTCGGCGGCGTCGCGGACCTGGTCGGTGGTGACCACGAGCAGCTCGTCCCGGGGGGCCAGCACGGTGGTGCGGCCGGGGACGAAGCTCTGCCCGCCCCGGACGACGAGGGTGACGGCCGCCCCGGTCGGCAGCCGCAGCTCGCCGACCTCGACGCCGACCATGCGCGACCCCTCGGGCAGGGCCACCGACAGCAGGTGGCCGTGCAGCTTCTCCAGCGGTGCGGACTCGATGCCGAGGTCGCGGCCGAGGGTGTCGTCGGAGATCCGCAGCCGTGCGGCGACCCAGGGCAGCGTCGGCCCCTGGAGCAGGGTGAAGACGACGACCAGGATGAAGACGACGTTGAACACCCGCCGTGCGCCGGGCACGTCCGCCACCAGCGGGATGGTGGCCAGCACGATGGGCACCGCGCCCCGCAGCCCGGCCCAGCTGAGCAGCGCCTGCTCGCGCCAGGGCGTGCGGAACGGCGCGGTGGACAGCACGACGGACAGCGGCCGGGCGGCGAAGACCAGCACCAGGCCCACCACGAGGGCGGGCACCACCGCGTCGCGCATGGTGTGCGGGGTGACGAGCAGTCCGAGCAGGACGAACATGCCGATCTGGGCGACCCACGCCAGCCCGTCGGCGAAGCCGCGGACCGCGGGGCCGTGCGGCAGCCGGGAGTTGCCGAGGACCACCGCGGCGACGTACACGGCGAGGAAGCCGGAGCCGTGCAGCAGGGCGCCGCCCGCGTACGCGAGGACCACCAGGGCCAGCACCGCGATGGGGTAGAGGCCGGAGGCGGGCAGGGCGACGTGCCGCAGGCCGAGGGCGCCGAGCCGGCCGACGGCGAGGCCGACGGCGAGGCCGATCGCCAGCTCGGCGGCCATGGTGCCGAGCAGGACGTACCAGGGCTCCAGGGGCTCGGTGGTGGCGAAGGCGACGACCAGGATGACCACGGGGGCGTCGTTGAAGCCGGACTCCGCCTCCAGCAGGCCGGTGACCCGCCGGGGGAGCGGGATGCGCCGCAGCACGGAGAAGACCGCCGCGGCGTCGGTGGAGGAGACCACCGCGCCGATGAGCAGCGCGAGCCGCCAGTCCAGGCCGACCAGCCAGTGCGCGCCCGCCGCCGTCACGAGGACGCTGACGCCGACGCCCGCCGTGGCGAGGACGCCGGCGGCGGGCAGGCTGGGGCGTATCGCCTGCCAGGTGGTGCCG
Organism: Streptomyces sp. NPDC001380; assembly: GCF_042895785.1. Classification (NCBI taxonomy): domain Bacteria; kingdom Bacillati; phylum Actinomycetota; class Actinomycetes; order Kitasatosporales; family Streptomycetaceae; genus Streptomyces; species Streptomyces sp. NPDC001380. The sequence goes on from NZ_JBIAWP010000010.1 coordinate 64,158, forward strand.
AGGCCGCCCTCCGCCAGGATCACCACCAGCGCGGCGTAGCCCAGGACCTGGGTGAGCGCGGCGTCGTCGAAGCGCACGCCCAGTCCGTCCTGCCCCATCGCGACGCCGATGCCGAGGTAGAGCAGCAGGCTGGGCAGGCCGGTGCGGGTGGCCAGCCGGACGGCCGCCATCGCGACGATCATGATGGCCGCGAAGACCAGGAGCAGCAGGTTGAGGCGGTCGACGGTCACGCAGTGGCACCCCGCTGGTTGTCGTGGGTGTGGGCGGAAGGGCACGCCTGGGAAGAGGATCGTTATACAGCCTAACAGTTTACCTTTCCTTGGCGAAGGGAGGAGTGGTCACGCGGGCCCGGTAGCCTCCCTCTGACCCCGCGTGCGTACCGGTCCGACCGCCCCGCCTAGGGTGGCCCCTGTCCGGCACGCCCGGACGGTACGCCGAAGAGGACCTCTGCCAAGGACACAGATGCCCCGCTCGAAGAAGTTCCGGCGCGCCCGCCTGATCGTGATCGTGCTGGTCCTGCTGCTCGTCGCCGGACTCGGCGCCGGCGGCTGGTTCGGCGTGCGGACCGTCCGCGCCTCGTACCCGCAGGTCTCCGGCAGCGTGCCGGTCCCCGGCCTGTCCGGCCCGGTCGACGTGGAGCGCGACGCCCACGGCATCCCCCAGCTCTACGCCGACAGCCCCGAGGACCTCTTCCGCGCCCAGGGCTACGTCCACGCCCAGGACCGCTTCTGGGAGATGGACGTCCGGCGCCACATCACCTCCGGCCGCCTGTCCGAGATGTTCGGCAAGGGCCAGGTGGACACCGACGCCTTCCTGCGCACCATGGGCTGGGCCCGGGTCGCGAGGGCCGAGTACGACACCAAGCTGTCGGCGACGACCAAGAAGTACCTCCAGGCCTATGCGGACGGGGTGAACGCCTGGCTGGCGAAGCACCCCGGCGGTTCCTCCGCCTCCCTGGAGTACACCCTGCTGGGCGCGGTCAACGGCAGCTACACGCCGGAGAAGTGGACGCCGGTGGACTCGGTCGCCTGGCTCAAGGCGATGGCCTGGGACCTCAGCGGCAACATGCAGGACGAGATCGACCGCTCGCTGCTCAGCCAGGACTTCACGGCGGACCAGATCAAGCAGCTGTACCCGGACTACCCGTACCAGCGCAACGGCACCATCCTGAAGACCGGCACCGTCTCCGCCGACGGCCGGTACCTGCCGCCGGGCACCTCCGCCGGGTCGGAGGCCGGGACCGGGACCGGGGGCGCCACCGGGTCGGCCGGCACCGCCCCGGGCGCGGCGCCGACCGGCACCGCCGGGCAGGGCGCCTCCGGGCAGGGCACCTCCGCGACCGGCACCTCCGCCGCCGGCGCCGCGTCCCGCACCCCCCGGACCCGCACCACCCAGGCCCGCGCCGAGGTCTCCGGCCTGCTCACCTCGCTCTCCGGCGCCGCCGACCGCCTGCCGCAGCTCCTCGGCCCCGCCGGCCAGGGCATCGGCTCCAACTCCTGGGTGGTCTCCGGGAGGAGGACCACCACCGGCAAGCCGCTGATGGCCAACGACCCGCACCTCGGCCCCGGCATGCCGTCCGTCTGGTACCAGATGGGCCTGCACTGCCGCTCGGTGGACGCCTCCTGCCCCTTCGACACCGCCGGCTTCACCTTCTCCGGCATGCCCGGCGTCGTGATCGGCCACAACCAGAGCATCTCCTGGGGCTTCACCAACCTCGGACCCGACGTCACCGACCTCTACCTGGAGAAGATCACCGGCCCCGGCACCTACCTCTACGACGGCAGGGACAGGCCCTTCACCGTCCGCCGGGAGGTCATCAAGGTCGCCGGCGGCAAGGACGTCGAGATCACCGTCCGGGAGACCAACAACGGCCCGCTGATCTCGGACCAGAGCGAGTCCGACCAGAAGGTCGGCAAGTACGCCCCCGTCGGCGACGCGGCCCCCGACCGCGGCGTCACCGGCTACGGCGTCGCCCTGAAGTGGACGGCCCTCACCCCCTCCAACACCATGGACGCCGTCTTCGAGCTGGACCGGGCGCAGGACTTCGCCCAGTTCCGCGCCGCGGCGAAGGACTTCGCCGTCCCCGCGCAGAACCTGGTCTACGCCGACACCCGGGGCAACATCGGCTACCAGGCGCCGGGCCTCGTCCCGATCCGCGCCAAGGGCTTCGACGGCACCTACCCGGCCCCGGGCTGGGACCCGGCCTACAGCTGGAAGAAGGACGCCCGGCAGCAGGACGCCTGGATCCCCTTCTCCGCCCTGCCGTGGGCGGAGAACCCGCCGGAGGGCTACATCGTCACCGCCAACCAGGCCGTGGTCGACCCGACGTACCGGTACCGGCTCACCGAGGACTGGGAGTACGGCACCCGCGCCCGGCAGATCACCGACCTGATCGACGGGAAGCTGAGGAACGGCGGCCGGATCTCCCCGGACGACATGCAGGACATGCAGCTGGACAACACCAGCGTCATGGCCCGCACCCTCGTGCCCTACCTGCTGCGGACCCGCGTCGGCGACTCCTACGTCCGCGAGGCCCAGGACCTGCTCAAGGACTGGAACTACCACCAGGACGCCGGTTCGGCCGCCGCCGCCTTCTACAACGGCGTCTGGCGCAACCTGCTGCTGCGCGCCTTCGGCGACAAGTTCCCCGCCGACCTGCGGGCCGAGGGCGACTGCCAGCTCGTCGAGGAGAAGTCCGACCAGAACCTCCCCGACGACGCCGTGGGCGGCAAGCCCAAGCTCGTCCAGGAGTGCGGCACCCGCGAGCCCTCGCAGGCGCAGCCCGACGGCGGCGACCGCTGGACGGAGGTCGTCCGGCAGCAGCTGAAGAACCCGGACAGCCCCTGGTGGGACTACACCGACGTCTACGGCCGGGTCCACCACGGCCGGGACGCGCTGCTGCTCCAGGCCATGACCGACGCCCGCCAGGAGCTCACCTCCAAGCTCAGCAAGGACGTCTCCACCTGGAGCTGGGGCCGCCTGCACACGCTGACCCTCAAGGAGCAGACCCTGGGCAGCGACGACTCCTCCGTCGCCTCCGGGCTGGTGCACCGGCTGCTCAACCGCGGTCCGTACGAGCTGTCCGGCGGCTCCGCCGCGGTGGACGCGGCCGGCTGGAACGCCGCCGCCGGCTACCAGGTGGACTGGATCCCCTCCATGCGGATGGTGGTCGACCTCAGCAACCTCGACGCCTCCCGCTGGATCAACGTCGGGGGGGCCTCCGGCCACGCCTTCCACCCGCACTACAACGACCAGACCGAGCTGTGGAAGGACGGGCAGCTGCTGCCCTGGGCCTTCTCGGCGGACGCGGTGAAGAAGGCCGCCAAGGACCGCCTGGTCCTCACCCGGGGCTGACGGCCCGCCCGCCCGACCCGCCCGACGCCCGTGGGGGCCCTCCGCCGGAGGACCCCCACGGGCGTCCCCGCCCGGTCCCGGGTCAGCCGAAGGCGTGCACGCCCGACGGCGTCACGGCCGCGTCCACCGCCCGGTCGTGCGGTTCGGCCGGCACCTCGTCCAGCACCTCGCCGTCGTACAGCAGCACCACCGCCCGCGCCCGCGACCCGGACGCCGCCAGCCGGGCCAGCACCCGGTCGTAGCTGCCCCCGCCGCGGCCCAGCCGCAGGCCCCGGCGGTCCACCGCCAGCCCCGGCAGCAGGACGGCCCCGGCCCCGCACACGGCCTCCGGGCCCAGCCGCAGCCCGGCGGGCTCCACCAGGCCGCGCCCCGCCGGGAGCAGCCCGTCCGGTCCGTCGTACAGCGCCCAGTCCAGGTCGTCGTCGGGCAGCAGCACGGGCAGCAGCACCCGCACCCCCCGGCCGCGCAGCGCCTCCAGCAGCAGCCGGGTGCCGGGCTCCGTCCCCGCCGAGGCGTAGGCCGCCACCGTCGGCCGCCTTCCTGTCCCCGCCGTCCCCCCGCCGGCCGCGTCCGCCGCGGCCAGCAGCTCCGGCACCCGCTCGGCGAACGCCCGCGCCGCCGCGCCGCGCTCCGCCGCGGGGATCGCGCGGCGGCGAGCCAGCAGCCGTGACCTCAGGGCGGTCTTCTCGTTGTCCATGGATGGTCCGGTGCTCCTCACCGACGTCCGGGCGTCGTCCGGGCCCAGTCTGCCGCGCCGGCCCGTACGCGGGTCCGTGCGCCGGACGGCCGGTCGGCCGGTCGGCCGGTCGGCAGGCCGACCGGTCTGCCGTTTCGGCGGTACGGCTGCGAAGACGGGGTAGGGGCATCACTCTGGTATGAGCACGACAAGATAGGGCGACTCCGGGAGGCGGCGGTATGAGCACGGCAGTGCTGGTCCAGGCCCTGGCGGCACTCAGCGTGCCCGCGTGCGCCGCCTCCGCCGCCCTCGCCGGGACCGCGCTGCGGCTGCGCCGCGGCCAGCGCCGGGCCGCCGCCCGCACCGCCGAGCTCGGGCGCCGGGTGCTGGACCTGGAGTCCGCCCGCGCCGCACTGGAGCGCACTGCCGCCACCGACCCCCTCACCGGCGTGGGGAACTACCGCCACCTGCAGCTCACCCTCGACCGCGAGATCGACCGCCACCTGCGCAGCGGCCGTCCGATGGCGCTGGTCCTGCTCGAGGTGGGCGGCTTCGGGGCGATCAGCGAGGCCCACGGCCACCCCCGCGCCCACGCAGCGCTGCGCGACCTCGCCCAGCGCCTCGCCGTGGAGGTCCGCCGCACCGACACCCTGGGTCGCTACGGCGGCGAGGAGTTCCTGGTGCTGCTGCCGGACACCGGCAGGGAGGGGGCCGCCCAGGTCGCCGAGCGCCTCTGCTGGACGGTGCGCCGCCACCGGCTCCCCCTCCCCGGCGGCCCCGGCGGCGGGGCCCCCGGGGCGGCCCCCGTCCGGACCGCCGACGGCTCCCCGGGCCGGCCCGGCGACCTCTCTGCCGACGGCCTGTCCGCCGACGGCCCTGTCGGCCGTTCCCGGCTGGGCGGCAGCGGTCTCACCGCCGTCGCCGGCGTCGCGGTGCTGCCGGGTGACGGAGATCACGCCGCGACCCTGCTGCGCGCCGCCGACCGGTCCCTCGCCGGGGCCAGACGTGCCCCCGGCGGTCGCAGACGCCCCCTGCCGCCCACTCCGGCGCCGTCCCGGGGGGGTCTCGCGACCACGGACGGGCACACTCTCATCACAAAATCAGACCATGCTCATCTGGGTGTTTCCGCACCTCAGTAGAGTCTCCGCATGACCAACGCCCGCCCTCACATCACCAAGGCCGTGGTGCCCGCCGCCGGAATGGGTACCCGCTTCCTCCCCGCCACCAAGGCGACCCCGAAGGAGATGCTGCCGGTCGTCGACAAACCGGCCATCCAGTACGTGGTCGAGGAGGCGGCGGCCGCCGGCCTCTCCGACGTCCTCATGATCACCGGTCGCAACAAGCGCGCCCTCGAGGACCACTTCGACCGCAACTACGAGCTCGAGGAGCAGCTCACCCGCAAGGGCGACGAGGCCAAACTGGAGCGCGTCCGCGAGTCCAGCACCCTCGCCACCATGCACTACGTCCGCCAGGGCGACCCCAAGGGCCTCGGCCACGCGGTCCTCTGCGCGGAGCAGCACGTGGCGGGCCAGCCCTTCGCCGTCCTGCTCGGCGACGACCTCATCGACCCGCGCGACCCGCTGCTCTCCCGCATGATCGAGGTGCAGCAGGCCCTCGGCGGCTCCGTCGTCGCCCTGATCGAGGTCGACCCCGAGCAGATCCACCTCTACGGCTGCGCCGCGGTCGAGCCCATAGGGTGGCAGGGCTCCGGCGAGGACGGCGAGGTCGTCCGGGTCACCGACCTCGTCGAGAAGCCCGACACCGCCGACGCACCCTCCGGCTACGCCGTGATCGGCCGCTACGTCCTCGACCCGGCCGTCTTCGAGGTGCTGCGCGAGACCGAGCCCGGCCGCGGCGGGGAGATCCAGCTCACCGACGCCCTGCGCACCCTCGCCGCCCGCAGCGCGGACACGGGCGGCGCGGTCCACGGCGTGCTCTTCAAGGGCCGCCGCTACGACACGGGCGACCGCGCCGACTACCTCCGTGCCATCGTCCGGCTGGCGTGCGAGCGTGAGGACCTGGGCCCCGACTTCCGCGCCTGGCTCCGGGAGTTCGCCTCCACCGAGCTGCAGGCGTGACGGGCCCGGCCCGGCCCCCGGTGCGGGGCGGGGCGCGGGGCGCGGCGCGGGGAGCGGCAGGTCCGCGCGGGACGAGGACGAAGGCATGACGGGCGGCGGGAGCGGCGAGGCGATGACAGGGTCCACGGACGGAACGGCAGGCGCGGCGCACGACGGCCCACGGGGCGGGCGGCAGGCGCGGCGGGACCGGACCGACGGACAGGACCAGGCCCCGCACGCCGCTCCCGCCACCCGCATGTGGTCGGTCGACGAGCACCTCGCCGACGTCCTCGCGTCCGTGCGGCCGCTGCCGCCCGTCGAGCTGCCGCTGCTCGACGCCCAGGGCTGCCGGCTCGCCGAGGACGTGGTGGCGGCGGGCGACCTGCCGCCGTTCGACAACAGCTCCATGGACGGCTACGCGGTCCGCAGCGCCGACACCGACGGCGCCACCGACCGCTACCCGTCCGTGCTCTCCGTCGTCGGCGACGTCGCGGCCGGGACCGGGGAGCTCCCGGCGGTCTCCTCCGGCCGGACCGTCCGGATCATGACCGGCGCGCCCCTGCCGCCCGGTGCGGAGGGCGTCGCCCCCGTGGAGTGGACCGACGGCGGCAGCGGCGGCCCGGAGGCCGCCGACCGCATGGCGGCCGGCCTCTCGGCCGAGGTCCAGGTCTTCCGCCCGGTGCCGCCCGGCGCCCACGTGCGCCGCCGCGGCAGCGACGTGGCGGCGGGCGAGACCGTCCTCACCGCGGGCACCGTGCTCGGCCCCACCGGGATCGGCCTGCTGGCCGCCGTGGGCCGCGCCACGGTCCGCGTCTGCCCGCGGCCCCGGGTGGCGGTGCTGTCCACCGGCAGCGAGCTGGTGCCGCCCGGCGAGCCCGTCGGCCCCGGGCAGATCTCCGAGTCCAACAGCTACGCCCTCACCGCCGCCGCCCGCGAGGCCGGCGCGGACGCCCGCCGCGTGGGCGCCGTCCCCGACGACCCCGCCGCGCTGCGGGCGGTCCTGGAGGAGCTGGCGGGCAGCGCCGACCTGGTCGTCACCAGCGGCGGGGTCAGCGTCGGGGCGTACGACGTGGTCAAGCAGGTCCTCGCCGAGTACGGCGAGGTCGACTTCCGGCGGCTGCGGATGCAGCCCGGCAAGCCGCAGGGGTTCGGCCGGATCGGCCCCGGCGCGGGCGTGCCGCTGCTGGCGCTGCCCGGCAACCCGGTGAGCGCCTACGTCTCCTTCGAGCTCTTCGTCCGGCCGGCCATCCGCACCCTCATGGGCGCCGGCCGGGTGCACCGGCCGGTCGTGCGGGCCGTGACCACGGCCGCGCTGCGCTCGCCCGCCGGCCGCCGGCAGTTCCTGCGCGGCAGCTACCGGCCCCCGGCCGACGGCAGCGGCCGGCCGGGCACCGTGACGCCGGTCGGCGGCGCCGGGTCGCACCTGGTGGGCGCCCTCGCGCGGGCCGACTGCCTGATCGTGCTGGACGAGGGGACCACCTCCGCCGAGGCGGGCTCCCTGCTGGACGTGGTCCTGCTGGAGGAGCCCGCGGATTCCGGCGCCGGAGGCCGGGTACGGTAGCGCCCGCACCCCGCGCGGCCCCGCGCGGGGCAGGACAGGCGCCCCACCCCGCAACCGGAGAACCCGTGACCGCGAACCCGCCCGACGGCCGCCCGGCCGACCGCCTCACCCACGTCGACGACGCGGGGGCGGCCCGCATGGTCGACGTCTCGGAGAAGGCCGCCACCGTCCGGACCGCCCGGGCGTCCGGCCGCGTGCTGGTCTCGCCGCGCGTGGTCGAGCTGCTGCGCGGCGAGGGCGTGCCCAAGGGCGACGCCCTCTCGGTGGCGCGGATCGCCGGGATCATGGGCGCCAAGCGCACCCCCGACCTCGTCCCGCTCTGCCACCCCATCGCCGTCTCCGGCGTGGAGGTGGACCTCGCGGTCGCCGACGACGCGGTGGAGATCACCGCCACCGTCCGCACCGCGGACCGCACCGGGGTCGAGATGGAGGCCCTCACCGCGGTCGCGGTGGCCGGGCTCACCGTGGTCGACATGGTCAAGGCCGTCGACCGGGAAGCCGTCATCGACGCGGTCCGGGTCGAGTCCAAGACCGGCGGCCGCAGCGGCGACTGGCACCGCGGCGGCAGCCGGTGAGCGCCGGGCCGGCGGGTACCGGGACGGGCGCCGGGGGGCCCGCGGGCGAGGCGCGGGGGACCGCCGGACGGGCCCTCGCCGTCACCGTCTCCAACCGGGCCTCGGCGGGCGTCTACGCGGACCGGGGCGGCCCGCTGCTCGTCGAGGGCCTCACCGCGATGGGCTTCGCGGCCGACGGCCCCCGGGTCGTCCCCGACGGCGAGCCGGTGGAGGCCGTGCTGCGGGAGGCCGTGGCGGCCGGGTACGACGTGGTGCTCACCACCGGCGGCACCGGCATCTCGCCCACCGACCTCACCCCCGAGATGACCGCCCGGGTGATCGACCGGCCCGTCCCCGGCATCGCCGAGGCGGTCCGGGCGTACGGGCGCGAGAAGGTCCCGACGTCGGTCCTGTCGCGTGGCCTGTCCGGACTGGCCGGACGTACGCTGATCGTCAACCTGCCGGGGTCGACCGGCGGCGTGCGCGACGGCCTGGCCGTCCTCGCGCCGCTCCTCGCGCACGCCGTGGACCAGGTGCGCGGGGGCGACCACCCCCGCCCCGACCGGGACGGGCGGCACCGGCACCACTCCCAGCCCAGGAGCACCCCCTGAACCCCGTCTGGCCCGTGACCCTCGACGAGGGGGACGTCGGCCTGCGGCCGATAAGGGTCCGGGACCAGAAGGCCTGGCGCGAGGTCAGCAGCCGCAACCGGGACTGGCTGCGGCGCTGGGAGGCCACCACGCCGCCGCCCCCGCCCGGCCGGCTCGCCGGGCCCCGGCCGACCTTCCGGCAGATGGTCCGCTACCTGAAGGCGGAGGCCACGGCGGGCCGGATGCTGCCGTTCGTGGTCACGTACCGCGGCCGGCTGGTCGGCCAGCTGACCGTCGGCGGCATCACGTGGGGTTCCATGTGCTCCGCCAACATCGGCTACTGGATCGACCAGGCGGTCGCCGGCCGGGGCATCACGCCCACCGCCGTCGCGCTCGCCGCCGACCACTGCTTCGGCGCCCTCGGACTGCACCGCATCGAGATCTGCATCCGCCCCGAGAACACGCCGAGCCGGCGCGTCGTGGAGAAACTCGGATTCCGCGAGGAGGGGCTCCGCCCCCGCTACCTCCACATCGACGGCGACTGGCGCGACCACCTGGTCTACGCGCTGACCTCGGAGGAGGTGCCGGAGGGCCTGCTGGGCCGCTGGCGGGCCTCCCGTGCGGGCCGACCGGCGAATTGAATAAGCGTTCGAAATCGATCCCGAAGGCCCGCAAAGGGAACGTCATTCCGTCATGCGAGCCCACAAAATAGTCGGAGAATCAGCTTGATCATGCGACACACCGGCAGTAAACGGCGACAGGCGCCGCTTCCCACCCCTACGGTGTGACACGTGAGCAGTAGTGGCCTCATCTACGCGGCGATCGTAGGGGCCTGGGCTGCCTACCTGGTGCCGATGTGGCTCCGCAGGCAGGACGAGCTCAACGAGGCGCGCCCGACGGAACGCTTCAGCACCGCCATCCGCCTCCTGTCGGGGCGGGCGGCGATGGAGCGTCGCATCACCCGGTCCCTGGACGGTCGGAACGACGACACCGGCGCCCCCGGCGCCGACGCTCCCGACGACGGCGCCCCCGGCGCGGACGGCCCCGGCGCGGACGGCCCCGGCGCCGGCGCCGCGGCGGACGGCGCGCCCGCCGTGACCCGTGCGTCCGCACACGACCGGATGCCCGCCCCCCGCACCCCGGCGCCCGCCCCCCGCACCCCGGCGCCCGCGCCGCGGTCCACCCGCGCCGAGCGCGAGGCCCGCGCCGGAGCCCGCCGCCGGGCCCGGCTCCTCGCCCGCCGCCGCCGCATCGTCACGGCCCTCTTCGCAGCCTTCACCCTCGGCACGATCGCCGCCGCCGTGGGCGGCCTGTCCCTGCTCTGGGCGCCGGCGGCCCCCGCCGTGCTGCTCTCCCTCTACATCGGGCGCCTGCGCCGCCAGGAGCGCCTGCGCTACGAGGTGAAGCTCGACCGCCGCCGCGCCGCCGAGGCCGCACAGCGGCTGCGCGAGCGCCAGGGCCACCAGGGGTACCGGGGCCACCACCGGTCCGAGGCCCGCCCCGCGGCGCCCCAGGCCACCGCCCGCCACCCCCAGCCGGGCCCGGCCCGCCGCCCCGCGGCGCCGGACCGCCCCGCCGCACCCGGCCACCGGGACGGCGCGGGACACCGGGACGGTGCGGGCCACCGGGACGGCGCGGACACCGCGGCGGACGCGGGCCACCGGGCCGGGGCCGACCGGGAGCACCCGGGGGCCGACCCCGCCGCCGAGCGGCCGGCCCTCGTCGAGGCCACTGAGGCCACCGACCACGAGGAGTGGGTCGACGGGCTGCGCGAGCGCTCCGCCGAGGCCGACCCCGACTCCTGGGAGCCCGTGCCCGTCCCGCTCCCCACCTACGTCACGGCTCCGGTCGCCCCCCGCAGCACCGGCAGCCTCGACCTCGGCGCCCCCGACGCCTGGAGCGCCGGCCGGGCCGCCGCGCCCCCGGCCGCCGAGGAGCCGCGCGGGCGCACGCCGCTCTTCGACCAGTACGCCGCACCCGAACACCCCGCCCCGGACATCGCCGCCGAGCAGCCCCGGCCCCGCGCCGCCAACGAGTGACGCCCGGCGGATAACCGCCGGTCCCGGCGCCGGGGCGTGCGCGAGCACCCTCCCAAGGATGCTAGAGTTCTTTCTCGTTGGGGCTGTGGCGCAGTCCGGTAGCGCACCTCGTTCGCATCGAGGGGGTCAGGGGTTCGAATCCCCTCAGCTCCACCCAACAGAGGCCCTGCCCGGGGAACCGGGCAGGGCCTCCGGCGTTGTGCGGGGCGGCAGGGCTCCGCAGCCTGGGCGGACCTCCCCGGCCTCCCCCACGCCCTGCGGACCGCCCCGGACCTCCCTCGCGGACAGGCGTCGGCCACGTTCTCCTCGGCGGGCCCGAGCGAGGTGAAGGTGAGGGCGAGGCAGCCGCGGGCGGCGCAGGGGGAGACCATGGGGGCCCATGCGCACACGGTCTCCCCGGCCGTGTGCGCGAACACGATGCCGACCGTGCCCTTCCCGGCTGCGGAGGCGTCGGCCGTGACCGGCTGCCCTGTCAGCTTGAGCGGGAAGGAGCCGGCCGCCTGGCCGGACGTCAGGCAGCCGTGGTCGTCGGGGTCCGCCGAGGCGTCGGCGTGCGGGGCGGACGCGCCTCGCCGGAGCGGCCGGTGGGCAGGAGGAGCGTGCCGAGCAGGGCGGCGGTCGCGGGGAGGCGGCGTGCACGGGTGGTCCCTTCCGGGGGCGGTGTGCGGATGGGCTCCTCCGGGTTCGCCAGGGCAGGCAGGGAACGGCCGCACCGCCCTCCCGTGACCGGGCGTCACACGGTCGGCTTCCGGGCGTCCGGGCGGCTTGCGGGCTGCGGGCCGCCCGAGGCGCGCCGCCCCGGTCGCGCCGGCCGCCACGGCCGGAGGGGTGCGCCTCGGAGGCGCGTCTCCGCAGCCGCAGCCGGGGCAAGGGCCTGCGGTCGAGGGGCGGCCGGTTCCCCGGCGGCCGGCCGCCCGGTTGACGGGTGCGGCCGGACGTGGCCACGGTGGAGGGGGGACGTCGCAGGGAGCAGGTCCATGAGCTGGTTCAACGTCCTGTACTACGTGGTGATGATCCTGGCCTTCCTGGGGTGCCTGGGGATGGCGCTCAGGTCGCGGAGGGAGCCCCTGAAGGCGACCGTCTGGGCGGCCTCCTCGCCGGTCGTCGCCTTCGCCGCCCCGATCGGCATCGTCTTCGCGCTCATCGCCGGCGCGGTGTGGCTGCTCTTCGTGGCCGCTCCGCACCTGGTCTCCCGCCACCGGGCGGCCGGCCGGGCCGAGGTGCTCCCGGTCGGACCGCGTCCGGCCGGGGTGTGACCGGCCGGGGGCGACCGGACGGCAAGGGTCCGCGGCCGGGCGGGCCGCCTGCCCGACGGGGTGCGGGCGGGGGGATCGCGAGGCGCCCGGAGGGCGGGCGCCCGTGCGGTGGTGCGCCCGCGCGCCCGGGGGAGGACGGCCGTCCGGCACGTGACGTCGCAGGTCGGAGGGACACTGCCGCTGGGCCGTCGTGGTCCCGCGGCGTGCGTTCGGCGGCTGCGGGGCATGCCCGATAGCGGATTGTTCGTCACATCGGCATGCTTTACTTACGGTGAGTGATGACATCCTGTGTCGGGAGGGGGTGGCCCGTGCCGTTCGCCGCTGCGCGCACGACCGTGCGGACGGCCGTCGTCCTCCTGCTGGCCGCCCTGCTCGCCCTTGCCGGTACGGGCCCGGCCGCTGCGCAGGCCGCCGGGCCGACCGCCCCGGCCGTGCAGCCGTCGCTCGTGCAGCAGCCGCCGGGGGAGCAGCCGCCGGGGGAGGAGGAACCGCTCCCGCAGGGCGCCGGGCGGTCCGAGTCCCCTCCGACCCGCCGCGGCCAGGCCCCCGGCGGTCCCGTGTCCGGCCGCTCCACGGGATGCCGGACGCCCCTGCCGGACCCTCCGGCCGGACCCGGTGCCGGACGCCGCGCCGCCGGGCGCCCGGCGGCAGCCGCACCACCGGCCGCACCCGATCCCGTCCGTCTGCGTGTTCTCCTCTGCTGACGCCTGACGCCTGACGCCTGACGCCTGACGCCCGCGGCCCCTGCCGCCGCCCGGCGGTCCCGCCCGGCCCCGGGGCGGCGCGGCCGCCTGCCCGCAGTCCTGTTCCACCCGTCCCGGACACCCGTCCGCGAGCACTCCCAGTGAGGACCTGATGACTCGTCGTCCCGCCCTCCGTCCTGCCCTCCTCCGGTCCGCGTTCCTCCGGCCCGCCGTCCTCCGCCGCGACCTCGCCGCCTCCCTGGTGGTCTTCCTGGTCGCCCTCCCCCTCTGCGTCGGCATCGCCGTCGCCAGCGGCGCCCCCGCCGAACTGGGCCTGGTCACCGGCATCGTGGGCGGCCTGGTCGCCGGCGTGCTGCCCGGCAGCAGCCTCCAGGTGTCCGGACCGGCGGCGGGCCTGACGGTCCTGGTGCACCAGGCCGTCACCGACCACGGCCTGCCCGCGCTGGGCGTGGTCGTGCTCGCCGCCGGACTGCTGCAGACGGCCATGGGGGCGCTGCGGCTCGGCCGCTGGTTCCGCGCCGTCTCCGTCTCCGTCGTCCACGGCATGCTGGCCGGCATCGGGCTGGTCCTGGTCGCGGGCCAGCTGTACCCGATGCTCGGTGCCCAGGGGCACGGCAACGGCCCGGCCGACCTGGCGGGCCTGCCCGCCCTGGCGGCCGCCACCGCCGGCTCGCCGCAGGCCCTCACCACGGCCGCGGTCGGCGGCGGCACCCTGCTGCTGCTCCTGGTGTGGCCGCGTCTGCCGTACCGGGTGCGCACCGCCGTGCCGGGCCCGCTGGCGGCGGTCGCCGCAGCCACCGCCGTGACCGTCCTCGCCGGGGTGGACACGCCCAGGGTCGAGGTCCGCGGCCTGCTGGAGGCCGTGCGGCCGCCCGGCCTGTCCGACCTGGCGGGACTGGCCGAGGCGGGGCTGCTCGGCACCGCCGTCGCCTTCGCCCTGGTCGCCTCCGCCGAGTCGCTGTTCTGCGCGGCTGCGGTGGACCGCCTGCACGACGGCCCGCGCACGCACTACGACCGGGAACTGGTCGCGCAGGGCGTCGGCAACACCGTGTGCGGGCTGCTCGGGGCGCTGCCCATGACGGCGGTGATCGTGCGCAGCGCCGCCAACGTCCAGGCGGGCGCGCGGACCAGGGCGTCCCGGGTGCTGCACGGCTGCTGGCTGCTGCTGTTCGCCGCGCTGCTCCCGGGGGCCCTCGGCGTGATCCCGCTGGCGGCGCTGGCCGCCGTCCTCGTGCACGCGGGGGCCAAGCTGGTACCGGTCTCCACCCTCCCGCCGCTGTGGCGGGCGCATCGCGGGGAGGCCGTCGTCCTGCTGGCGACGGCGGTGGCGGTCGTGGCGGCCAACCTGCTGGAGGGGGTGCTGCTGGGGCTGCTGCTGGCGGTCCTCAAGAGCGCCTGGGAGATCTCCCACCTCCAGGTGGAGGTCGTCGACCCGGCGCCCGCGGCCGACGGGCGCGGGGAGGGCGGTGCGGACGGGCCGGACGTGCTCGCGCCGGACGTGCTCGGGACGGACGTGCTCGGCACGGGCGCGCCGGTGCTCGTGCGGCTCTCCGGCAACGCCACCTTCCTGCGGCTGCCCAGGCTGCTGGCCGCCCTGGAGGCCCTGCCGCAGGACCGTCCGGCCACCCTGGACACGTCCGGCCTGCGCCACCTGGACCACGCCTGCCGCACCGCGCTGGAGGACTGGACCGCCCGGCACGGCGGCCAGGGGCTGCACGGCGGCGAGGGGGCGGAGCAGGTCCGGGTGCCCGCCTGACCTCCGGCGGGCGTCCGGCGCCGCGGGCGGCGGACGCCCGCGGCGCGGCCCCGGCGGGTCACGGAGGCCCCGGCGGGTCACGGAGGCCGGACGGCGGAGGTCACGCCCCCACGGCCGGGGCCGGCACCCGGGCCGGCGCGAAGGGCCGGATCTCGTAGCGGCCGTGCTCGACGACCGCGTAACTGGACTCGGGCACCTCGTTCCAGGCCCCCGGCACGTCGCCCAGCGGCTCGGAGACGACCAGCCTGGCCTCCTCCGAGGCCCTCCGGACCAGCGGGCTGTCGGGGTACAGCTCCTTCAGGCCCTCGATGTCCGTGCTGTGGAAGAGCGACCGCGACCGGTGCTCCGTGGAGTACCGGAACGCCCACATCCGCGTGCCGTCGCAGACCGCGACGGTCATCTGCACGGGGTGCTCGACACCGTGCCGCCATCCCACCTCCTCCACGAGCCCGGCCATCCGCGCCACCGCGCCGGGCGGGTCCTCGGCGAGGCCCAGGCCCAGCGCGAGGAAGAACATCACCTCGGAGTCGGTGGACCCCTCGATCGAGGGGAAGAGCGCGGGGGCGACGGCGAGGGCCAGCTCCCGCCTGATCGCGGAGAAGCCGTCGATCATGCCGTTGTGCATCCACAGCCAGCGCCCGTACCGGAAGGGGTGGCAGTTGGTCTGCTGGGTGGCCGAGCCGGTCGAGGCCCGGATGTGGGCGAAGAACATCCGGGAGCGGATGTGGCTGGTGAGCTCCCGCAGGTTGCGGTTGCTCCAGGCCGGACCCACGTCGCGGAAGACCGCCGGGGTGGAGCGGTGGCCGTACCAGCCGATGCCGAACCCGTCGCCGTTGGTGGTCTCCACGCCGAGCCTGGCGTGCAGGCTCTGCTCGATCAGCGAGTGGGAGGGCTTGTAGACGATGTCCTCGAGCAGGATCGGCGAACCCGAGTAGGCGAGCCATCGGCACATGCGCTCTGCTCCCCTCGTGGCGGCTGGGGCTGCGGCGGGAGGCGCCCACCGCCAGTATGGGCACACTCCGGCCCAGGTTTCTCTGCGGGGCGCTCCCTCGCGGGGCGTCCCTCGCAGCGCGTTCCGCCGCGAGCCGCCCGGGGGCCCGTCTCCGGGCCCCGCCTCCCGGACCCTTCTCCGGGGCCCTGCGGCCCCGGCCGCCGAGGGGGCCCGGGCCCGGTACGGCGGCCGGGGGAGGGGACGCCCCCCGGCCGCCGTGCCGGGTCAGCCGGCGGAGGGCCGGCGGCGCGGGTGCCGGGTGAGGCTGTACCCGGCCACGCCCAGCAGGGCGGCGAGCACGCCGCCGCCGACCGTCCAGATCCAGCGCGAGGAGATCCCGGAGAACCACCCGCGGGCCTTCTCGACGGGCCGGGCCGCGGAGGGCCCGGACGGCGCCGAGGGCGCCGCCGACGGGACGGCGCCCGGCGCGAGGGTGGCACCGGGGTGGACGGCCGGGACCAGCGGCGCCCGCAGGCCGCCGCCCTCGGGCTCGGCGTCGCCGTCCTCGGACGCCACCCGCGCCTCCACCCGGACTGGCAGGCCCAGGTCGGGCTCGGGCAGGTCGGTGGCCGAGAGCCGGACGTAGTACGTCCCGGGCAGCGGGTCGCCGGACCACGGTTCGGCCCAGGACCGCACCTGCCGCAGCGTGCAGTCCAGGGACACGGTCGCGGCGTCGGCCGCGGCGGCGGCCGTCTGCGTCCCGGCCGTGCACGCCTGGCGGCGGCGCAGCCCGTCGAAGACGTCGACGGTCCAGGTGGCGGCGCCGTGGCGGTTCGCCGCGGGCGGCAGGGAGACGGTCACGCCGACGGTGGCGGTCTGCCCGGCGGCCGCGCCGAACGCCCAGTACAGGTAGTCGCCGGTGGAGGCGGACAGCTGGATCGGGGCGCCCCGGCCCAGGGCGGCGGCGGTGAGGAAGGACGTCCCCGCCGTGCCGGGGACGGCGTGGCCGGACGTCCCGGGCGACGCGGTGCCGGTGTCGGCCGGTGCGGCGGACGCGGGCGCGGACGCCCCGGCCAGCAGGGCCGCCCCGGCGGCGGTCAGGCCGGCGGCGGTGCGCAGGAGGTGTGCCGTACGCATGTCAGTTCTCCCTCCAGACGGCGATCCGCCAGCGGGCGAGCCAGCCCGCGACCAGACCGGTGAGCAGGCCGGCGAGGGCCAGGACGCCGAGCAGCACCCAGCCGCGGCCGAGGTCCGGGCCACCGGGGGCGGGGGAGGCGTCGACCACGTCGACGGTCAGCTCGACCGGCATGCCCGGGGCGCGCCGGACGGCCGCCGGCACGGCGAAGGAGTTGCTGACGACCAGGCAGACGCTCTCCGCGGCCTGCGCGGTGCCGTCCGTCCCGGCACCCGTCCCGGTGCCCGTCCCGCCGTCCGCGGCCGCGGCGGGCGCCGACGCACCGTCGCCCTGCGCCGGGGACCAGCGCAGGCCGGTCGAGAGCACGTCGGTGCGGCCGCTGCCCGCGTCGCTGCCGCGGACCAGCTCCTGCCCGTCCGGGGACAGGGCCCGCAGCAGCACGCCGCGGTCCCGGCCGAGCGGCCGGTCGAGGGCGACGCTGACGGAGGCCCGCAGCTCCTGGCCCGGCCGGACCGGCACCCGGTAGGCCCGGTGCTCCTCGACCTGCTCGCGGTCGCTGTAGACGCCCGGCGAGAGCAGCGGCGCGGTCGCGCACTCGGCGGCGCCGGAGATCCGCTGCGGGGTCTGGTCGTAGGTGTCGCCGGCCCGTTTGACCAGCTGCTTGATGCGGCCGGTCAGCTCGTTGCCGCTCTGCACGGCCGTGTAGGTGCCGCCCGTGGCGGAGGCGATGCAGGTGAGCTGGCGGCGCACCCTGTCGTCCAGGGTCAGGCCGAGGGTGTCGACGACCAGGTGGGTGCCCTGGGCCGCGAGCTCGCGGGCGACCTCGCAGGGGTCGGGCGGGGCGCAGGTGTCCTCGCCGTCGGTGATGAGGACGATCCGCCGGGTGGTCTCGCCGGTGCCCAGGTCCTTCGCGGCCTCGCGCAGGGCGAGGCCGACCGGGGTGAAGCCGGTGGGGCGCAGGGTGGCGATGGCGGTCTTGGCCTCGGTGCGGTCGGGGTGGCCGACCGGCACGATCTGCTGGGTGTCCTTGCAGCCCAGCCGCTTGTCGTTGCCCGGGTAGGAGGCCCCGAGCACGCGTATGCCGAGTTCGGTCTCGGCCGGGAGCGAGTCCACCACCTCCCGGAAGGACTGCTGGGCGACCGAGATGCGGCTGCGGCCGCCGAGGTCGGCGGCACGCATCGAGCCGCTGACGTCGAGCACCAGCTCGACCTTGGGCGGTTCCTTCGCGGGGGTGGTCTCGTCGGCGGCGGCCGGTGGCGCGCCGAGTGTCGTCAGGGCGGCGAGCACGCCGAGCAGGACCGCCGCCGACCGTCGTCTGGTGATCACCCGCAGATCCTAGTGATCGTCAGACTGTCCGATCGTCAGGGGAGGGGCGGCCGCGGTCCCGGACCGGGAACGGTCAGGCCTTCCCCGGGCCGGGAACGCCCAGCCGGGCGCGGTCGGCGGCCTCGGTGCCGTGCTCCCACCCCGCCAGGTCGCGGCCGCGCAGGCGGTGCCGGACGGTGCCGGGGAACATCCGCTCCGCCGCGTCCTCCACCGCGACCTCCCGGGCGGCGAGTACCGGGAGCAGCGGAGGGCGCGCAGCGGTGCCGGACGCCCCCGCGGCCGCCTCCCGAGCCGCCTCCGCCTCGGCCTCCCGCGCCGCCTCGCCGGCCGCGTCGGCCAGCCGGGTGCGGATGCGCCCGGCGAAGGCGACCAGGAAGGTCTGCCGGAAGTCGCGGGTGCGCCGCGAGCGGCCGCTGCGGTGGTGCCGGTCGGCGGCCCGGTTCATCCCGCCGGTGGCCTGGGCCAGCAGGGAGGCGTGCAGCAGCTCGACGGCGTCCAGGTCGGGCCCGTACCCGACGACCGTGGAGAAGCCGAGGTCGGACGACCAGACGCTGCGGCAGCGGTTCGCGGCCGCCACGGCGTCGAGCAGCACCGCCTTCGCCGCGGCGTACGGCTCCTCCACCCCGATCCGGCGGGCCTCCGGACCGCCCGCCGGGTGCGCCGGGTCGGCGTCGAGCAGGGCCTCGTCGATGCTGTACCGGGCGGCCAGCTGCTGCGCCTTGGCGGTGAAGGCGTCGGCCTCCTCGGCGTACGGGGTCGCCTCGGCCTTGGCGAGCAGCGCCCGCACCCGGGCGAGCATCCGGGGCGCCGCTGCCGCCGGTGCGGAGCCCGGCCGCGGGAAGCGGCTGCCCGGGGGCGGGGCGACCGGCGTGATCCGGGGGAGCCGGACCAGCAGGCGCAGCAGCTCCAGCCAGGCGCCGACCGCACCGAAGCGGTCCAGGCGCCACTGCGCGGCGAAGGCCGCGAGGTGGGCGCCGCCGCCGTCCCACCGGACGGCCGCGTCCAGGTCGGACAGCTGGGCGGCCCAGCGCGGCGGCAGCTCGCCGTCGCCGTAGCGGAGGCCCTCGGCGGCGACCGCGTCCACGGCGAGGGCGGCGTGGTGCGGGGCGAGGTCGCGGCGCACGACCCGGACCAGGTCGGCGGGCTGCCAGCCGTTCTCCCAGGCCCGGCGCACCGCCCGTCCGGCGGCGGCGAGCAGGGCCGTGCCCACCGCGTCCGCCCCGTCCCGCGGCTCCGCCCCGTCCCGCGGCTCCGCCCCGGCCCGTCCCCGGGCCCGGTCCGCCGCCGGGGCGCCCGCGGCGGCGGCGAGGGCGGACGCGGCCGCGTCCACGGCGTCCTCCGCGGCGTCCGCCGGGGCTCCGACGGCGCCGCCGATCAGCTGGTCCAGTTCCTGCGCGCGGGTCACGGCCGCCACGGTAGCCGCCGCGGGTGCGCCGCCGGCCGGGCGGGGCCCGCATGCGGCTCCGCCCCGGCCCGGTTCGGCCCCGTCCGCCGCCGCTGCCGCCCGAGTGGACCAGCACACCGGGCGGGAACGGCCCGCCTCGCCGAGGATGGCTCGTGGGGCAGGGCCGCCCGCCCCCCCGGAAGGAGCAACTCCCGTGAGCAACCTGTTCGCCATCTCCTACCCCGACCTTCCCACCGCCCAGCAGGTCCGCACCGAGCTGGGGAACCTGCAGAAGCAGAAGCTCATCGACATCGAGGACGCCGTCGTCGTCGAGCGCCGCCAGGACGGCCGCATCAAGCTGCACCAGGCGGTCAGCACCACCGGCATGGGCGCCGCCTCCGGCGCGCTGTGGGGCGGGGTGATCGGCCTCCTCTTCTTCATGCCCTTCCTCGGCGCCGCCATCGGCGGTGCGACCGGTGCGGCGGTCGGCGCCGCCACCGAGGTGGGCGTGGACGACGACTTCATGCGCAAGGTCGGGCAGAAGCTGCAGCCCGGCAGCGCCGCCCTCTTCGTGCTGGTCCGCCAGGCCACCCCGGACAAGGTGCTGCCGGAGATCGCCCGCTTCGGCGGCGAGATCATCCAGACCTCGCTCTCGGCCGAGGCCGAGGAGCACCTGCGGGAGACCCTCAAGGCCACGAAGGTGGCGCACCCCGCGTAGCGACGGGCTGGTTCCGCAGAGGGACGGACGGGCAGCGGCCCGTCCGTCCCGCTGTCCGTCCCCGGGGCGCCTCCGCCCCGGGGCGCTCCCCGTTCCCGGGAGGCAGCCGCCCCCTCCGGGCGCCTCCGTCCGGGCGTCCCAGCCCGGGCGGCCGTCCGGACCGTCCCTCCGCCGCGCCCCTCCGCCGAGAGGACGGACCCGCCCATGGCCCCACCGCCCGCCGTCCGCGTCCCCACCGGGCGCACCACCGAACTGCTGCTGCTCGCCGCCGCGGTCGGGGTGTCCGTCCTCGGGTACGTCGCGGTCGGCGCGGCCATCGACAGGGGCGTGCCGGCCGGCGCGGGCGGCTACGGCGCGGCGCTCGGCGTCCTGGCCCTGCTGGCGCATGCGACCGTGCGCTGGCGCGCCCCCTACGCCGACCCGCTGCTGCTGCCGATCGCGCTGCTGCTCAACGGCATCGGACTGGTGGTGATCTACCGGCTCGACCGGGCGACGCCCGGCGACCAGGCCGCCCCCACCCAGCTCCTGTGGTCGGCGACCGGCGTCGCCCTCTTCGTCACCGTGCTGCTCGCGGTGCGCGACCACCGGCTGCTGCGCCGGTACGCCTGGATCAGCGCCCTGGCGGCGCTGGTCCTGCTGGTCCTGCCGGTCTTCTTCCCGACGGTGTACGGGGCGCACATCTGGATCACGGTGGGCTCCTTCTCGATCCAGCCCGGCGAGTTCGCCAAGGTGCTGCTGGCGGTCTTCTTCGCGGCCTACCTGGCGGCGTTCCGCGACGCGCTGGCGCTCACCGGACGGCGGATCTGGCGCTGGCAGCTGCCCCGGGGGCGGGTGCTGGGGCCGGTCCTGGTGGTGTGGGCGGTCTTCGTCGGCGTGCTGGTGCTGGAGACCGACCTGGGGACCTCGCTGCTCTTCTTCGGCCTCTTCGTGATCCTGCTGTACGTCGCCACCGCCCGCAGCGGCTGGATCGCGATCGGGCTGCTGCTGTCGGCCGCGGCCGCGGTGGCGGTGGGGCTGCTGGAGCCGCACGTGCACGGCCGCGTCGAGGACTGGCTGCACCCGACGGCGTCCATCGAGGCGGGGCGGGGCGCGGGGCAGCTGGCGCAGTCGCTCTTCGCGTTCGCCGCGGGCGGCCTGCTGGGGACGGGCCTGGGCCGCGGGCACTCGATCCTGATCGGCTTCGCCGCCAAGTCCGACTTCGTCCTGGCCACCGTCGGCGAGGAACTGGGCCTGGCCGGCCTCACCGCGCTGCTGCTGCTCTACGCGGTGCTGGTGGGCCGGGGCTTCAAGACCGGCATCGCGCTGCGCGACCCGTTCGGCAGGCTGCTCGCCATCGGGCTCGCCGGGATCGTCGCCCTCCAGGTCTTCGTGGTGGCCGGCGGCGTGCTCGACCTCATCCCGCTCACCGGGATGACCATGCCGTTCCTGGCCCAGGGCGGCTCGTCGGTGGTCACCAACTGGGTGATGGTGGCGCTCCTGGTGCGGATGAGCGACGCCGCGCGGCGCCCGGCGGTGCCCCGGTGAGCCGGCCGGGCATCTCCGTCACGGGCCGGCGGGCCGGCACCTTCTGCCTGCTGCTGATCGTGGCGCTGCTGGTGCAGGCCACCCGGGTGCAGGTGCTCCGGGCGCAGCGGTACGACGACAACCCGGCCAACCGGCGCGCGGCGATCGCCCGCTACGCGCAGCCGCGGGGGGACATCCTGGTCGACGGCCGCCCCGTCACCGGCTCGCGGGCGGACGGCCGCATGTTCCGGTACGAGCGCACCTACCGCGACGGCCCCGTCTACGCGGCGGCGACCGGCTACTCCTCCCAGATCTACGGCAACACCCTGCTGGAGGGCGTGGAGGACGACGTCCTCGCCGGGACCGACCCCCGCCTGGCGGTCTTCGCGCCCTGGGACGCGGTCACCCGCGCCCCGCAGCGAGGCGGCGACGTGGTGACCACCCTCGACGGGGCGGTGCAGCAGGCCGCGTACCGGGCGATGGACCGCAAGCGCGGTGCGGTCGTCGCCGTCGAGCCGGCGACGGGCCGCATCCTCGCCCTCGTCAGCACGCCGTCGTACGACCCGGGGAGCCTCGCGGGGTCGTCGGCCGCCGTCCGCCGGGCGTGGGCCGCGCTCCAGGCCGACCCGCTGCAGCCGATGCTGGACCGGGCGCTGCGGCAGACGTACCCGCCGGGCTCCACCTTCAAGGTGGTCACGGCCGCGGCGGCGCTGACGGCCGGCGCCGACCCCGACGTGCCCACCGACAGCCCGGAGCCGCTGCGGCTGCCGGACACCGACCGGGAGCTCACCAACGAGGCCCCCGGCTGCCTCGACGCCACCCTGCGGCTGGCCCTGGCCCGGTCCTGCAACACCGTCTACGCCAAGCTCGGCGTCGACCTCGGCCTGGACCGCATGGTGGCCGCGGCGGAGGCGTTCGGCTTCAACGACCCCCGGCTGCGGGTGCCGGTCGCGGTCTCCCGGAGTGTCTTCGACACCCGCATGGACCCGGCCCGCCTGGCCCTCTCCTCCATCGGCCAGTACGACACCCGGGCCACCCCGCTGCAGATGGCCATGGTCGCCGCCGGGATCGCGAACGGCGGCCGGATCATGGCGCCCCGCCTGGTCGACCGGCTCACCCGGGCCGACGGGACCGCCGTCGCCATCGAGTCGGAGCGGACGTACCGGCAGGCCGTCGACCCGCGGGTGGCCGCCGAGCTGCGCTCGATGATGGAGGACGTGGTCACCGAGGGCACCGGCACCAGGGCGCAGATCCCGGGGGCCGTGGTCGGCGGCAAGACCGGCACCGCGCAGAACGGCGTGGCCAACCGGGGCACCCCCTACGCCTGGTTCATCGGGTACGCGGGCCGGGAGGGGGCGGCGCCGCGGGTCGCCGTCGCGGTGGTGGTCGAGGACAGCGGCGCCCGGCGTGCCGACATCAGCGGCGGCGGGCTCGCCGCGCCCATCGCCCGGGACGTGATGCAGGCGGCCCTGCGGGGCCGCTGACGCGAGGTCATCCACCGTCGGACGCAGCCGTTTCCGTGCGGCGCCCGGGCCCGTCCGCCGTCGCGGCGCGGGAATTCCGGGAATTCCGCCGCGGCGTCACCCGGGCCCCCGCCAAGGGAATTCCCGGATTCCCCCGCGCCGTTCCGGACGCCGCCTTCCCCGGAATTCCGGGAGGCCGCGGGAAAGGGGGCCGCGCCCTCCCGCGGGCCCGCCGCGGCGGCCGGGGCGTCCGCCCGGCACGGACGCCGGCGCACCGTCACCCGGTCCCGGTCCCGGTCCCGGTCCCGGTCCCGCCCGGACCCCGGACCCCGGCGCCCGCACCCGGGCCGGCTCACCCCCGGAAGAGGTTCCTCCCCACGTCCGGCGGGACGACGTCCCGCACCGGCCCGCCGGAGGCGGGGTCCCGCATGCCGGGGATGGGCTCGGTCCGCGTCCGGCGGAGCAGGACGACGCCGTCCCCGCTCCACACCGTCTCGTACCCGTGGGCCAGCAGCAGGCGGATCCGCTCCTGCTGCTGCCCGACGTCGGCGAACGGGAAGGCCCGCACCCCGCTGCGGATCACCACGTACTCCCGGCCGTGCGGCACGGCGTCGACGAGGACGACGTCGGTGCGCGGGGTCAGGTGGGGGGCGACGTTGTTGTCCGCCTCCACCGAGGCGCCGTCGGGGATGAGCGCGGCCGCCCGGACGAGGGCGCTGCGGTCCGGCCGCGGCTTCCAGATCCGCGGGTTGGCCAGCCCGTACAGGCCCATGCAGCAGGTGGCGGCGAGGTTGCAGGCGACCGCACCGGCCGCGAGCGCGCGGCCCGCGCGCCGCAGCCGCGGCCGTCCGGCGCCGGCCAGCCGCCCGAGCACCTCCACCGAGGCGACCAGCAGGATCGGCCAGACGAAGGCGTCGTAGTGGTGGGTCGCCGGCCAGTGGTTGGGGTTGTCGGAGAGCACCCGCTCGGCCAGCAGCGGCACGGCCAGCAGGGCGGTCGCGGAGCCCAGCGGCAGGAGCAGCAGCGTGCCGAGCAGCCACAGCAGCAGGGCCGGCTTGATCAGCGGCGTGGTGGCGGTGTGCAGGAGGACGCCGGGGTCGGCGAGGATCCGGGCGAGCGCCGAACCGCCGTCGGGCCCCAGGCTCCCGTAGCTCCAGTAGTAGTCGGGACGGCCGCCGAAGGCCGGCACCGCCCAGCGGATGGCGGCGGCCGAGCAGAGCGGGCCCGCGGCGAGGAGGACCGCCCCGGTGGCGGTGCCGCGCCGGTCCCCGCGCCGGTGCGCCCGCGCCGCCAGCACCAGGCCGTACACGCCGACGACCAGTCCCAGGTCCTCCTTGGTGCACGCCAGCAGCGCGGCGCAGAGCAGGACGGACCGGTACCGCCGGGCCAGGCCGCGCTCCAGGAGCAGGAGGGTGAGCGGGACGGCGAAGGCCACCTCGTGGAAGCCGACGCTCGCGGCCGTGCACAGCGGCCAGCCCAGCGCGTAGACCAGCCCGGCCGTGTCGGCGGCCGCGGACACCGCCCCCGGACGCGCCGCCAGGCAGTGCGCCGCGATGCGCCGCACCACCGGGACGCCGGCGGCGAAGAGCGCGGACTGGGCGAGGACCAGCATGCGCGGGTCGTCCCAGACCCAGTACAGCGGGGTGAGCAGCGCCAGGACGGGGGAGAAGTGGTCGCCGAGGAGGGAGAAGCCGGCCGGGAACCCGTGGTGGACGTTCTTGATCGCCGAGTGCGGCAGCTGCAGGTGCGCGTAGCTGCGGACGCCCTGGTCGAAGATGCCGAGGTCGAAGCCGCCGACCCGGCCGGTCAGCCAGGACTGCAGGCCGATCGCCGCGGTCAGGGCGAAGCAGAGCGCCGCCGTGGCGGCGGCCCGCCGGGCCGACGGCGCCGGTGCGGGCCCGGGCGCGGGCCGCGCCGCCGCCCGGGGGCCGGGGCCCGCCTGCCGCGGCAGGCGTACCGCGGTGCGGCCGGGCACGGTGCTCTCAGCAGGCAGGGACATGCCGTCCCCCGCCCGGGCCCGCGCCGTTCCCGCCCCGCACGTTCCGCTCGCCCATGCTCCGGTGCCTTCTCCCCGCAGGTGGCTGCCCCATCGGCCTCAGAACCTAGCAGCCGCCTTTTCCGGCTTTCCCCGTCTCCCGGGCGCCCGGCGGGGGAGCCCTGCACGGGCCGCCGTGTTTTCATGCAATGATTCGTATAATAAAAACATCTGCACTGTTCATGGACGACAGTGCCGATTTCTCCGGGTACCGCCCCCGCGACCCGGCCGGCCCCGCCCCCCGTGCGAAGGAAACACGTCGTGCCCAGCACCACCCCCCTCGGCGAGCGCATGCTGCGCAGGAAGCCCGTCTCCGCACTCGTCGCCGAGGGCGGCGTCACCACCGGGGGCAGCCTGCGCCGCTCCATCGGGCTGTGGCAGCTCACCTCCATCGGCATCGGCGCCACCGTCGGCACCGGCATCTTCTTCGTGCTCGGCTCGGCGGTGCCCGAGGCCGGGCCCGCCGTCGTGCTCTCCTTCGTCATCGCGGCGGTCACCGCAGGCCTCACCGCGCTCTGCTACGCCGAGCTGGCCTCCGCGATCCCCGTCTCCGGCTCGTCCTACTCCTACGCCTACGCGACCCTCGGCGAGGCCGCCGCGTTCGGCGTCGGCGCCTGCCTGCTGCTGGAGTACGGCGTCTCCGCCTCGGCGATCACGGTCACGTGGGGGCAGTACCTCAACGAGTTCCTCCACGACGTCCTCGGCGTCACCCTGCCCGACGCGGTCGCCCAGCCGCCCGGCCACGGCGGCTACGTCAACCTGCCCGCCGTGGTCCTCGTCGCCCTGTGCTGCGTGCTGCTGGTCCGCGGCGCCCGGGAGTCCGCCCGCGTCAACGCCGCCATGGTCGCCGTCAAGCTGGCCATCCTGGTGCTCTTCGTCTGCATCGGCCTGACCGGCTTCCACTCCGGCAACCTCAGCGACTTCGCGCCGCTGGGCATCGGCGGCATCGGCGCCGCCGCCTCGTCGATCTTCTTCTCCTTCATCGGCCTGGACGCGGTCTCCACCGCCGGCGAGGAGGTCAAGGACCCCCGGCGCACCATGCCGCTGGCGATCCTCATCTCGCTGGGCGTCGTCACCCTGCTGTACGTCGGCGTCGCCCTCACCGCCGTCGCCGCGCAGCCCTGGCAGCGGTTCGAGGGCCAGGAGGCGGGCCTCGCCCAGATCCTGCGCGACGTCACCGGCAGCACCTGGCCCTCCACCATGTTCGCCCTCGGCGCCATCGTGTCGATCTTCAGCATCACGCTGGTCGTCCTCTACGGCCAGACCCGGATCCTGTACTCCATGGGCCGCGACGGCATGCTGCCCGCCCGCTTCGCCCGGGTCTCCCCCCGCACCGGCACCCCCGTGTGGAACACCGTCGTCGTCGGCGCCGGCGTCGCCCTGCTCGGCGCCTTCGTCCCACTGGACGTCCTCGCCGACCTCACCAGCATGGGCACCCTGGTCGCCTTCGCCGTCGTCTCCGTCGGCGTGATGGTGCTCCGCCGCACCGCCCCCGACCTCGACCGCGGCTTCAAGGTCCCCGGCTACCCCGTCGTGCCGCTGCTCAGCGTCGCCTTCTGCGCGTACCTGATCTACGGGCTGCACGGCCTCACCTTCACCCTCTTCGGGGTCTGGCTGGCCGGTGCCGCCCTGCTCTACTTCGGCTACGGCATCCGGCACTCCCGCCTCGCCCGCCGCGGGGCGGCCCCCGCCGCGCCCGCCCCGGCGCCCCGCCGCTGAACCCCCTCCCGCACCCGGACCCCGCGCGCCCGGGGCGCCCCCCGCGGCCGCCCCGGGCCCTACGCTGACCCCACCATGGACACCACCGGCGCAGCCCCCCGTCCGCCGCACGCCCGCGCCCTGCGGCGGGCGGCCCGCGTGCTCGACCTGGTCCGGCAGGCCGCCTGGTCCGCCCCGGACCGGCCGATGCGGCTGGCCGGGCCCGCCTTCCCGTTCTGGCGCAAGGCCCTCTCGGTGCCCGCCGCCGCCGGCGTCCTCCTCCTCGCCGTCGCCGCCGCCGCCCAGCTCTCCACCCTGGTGCCGGCCGGCCTCGCCTGGGCCCTGTGCAGCCTGCAGGTCCTGCCGCTGCTCGTCGCCCCCGTACGGCCGCTCACCGCCTGGCGGATCGCCACCGCCGGGATGCTGCTCACCGTCCTCGCCGAGTCGCCCCGCATCCCCGAGCCGTTCTGGCCGTGGCCCGCGGCCGGCTGCGCCGCCTACCTGATGCTGGTCTTCGGCTGCGCCATCACCTACGGCCGCCGCATCTCCCTCGGCGCGATCGCCGTGGTCCTCCTCGTCGTCCTGCTGCCCGCCGTGCCGCTCACCGGCCTGTCCTGGCTGGTGCTGGCCGTCGCCGTCTTCATCACCACGCTCGTCCTGCTCCTCGGCGAGGCCATCCACTCCCGCCGCGAGGCCGAGCGCAGCCTCGTCCAGGCCGAGGAGCAGCGCCGCCGCGACCTCGCCCGGCAGGCCGTGCTGGAGGAGCGCTCCCGCATCGCCCGCGAACTGCACGACGTCGTCGCCCACCACATGTCGATGGTCGCCATCCAGGCCGAGGCCGCCCCCTACAAGACGCCGGGCCTGCCGCCGCAGGCGCTGCGCAGCTTCACCGCCATCCGGGAGGCGTCCACCACCGCCCTCACCGAGATGCGCCGGGTCATCGGGCTGCTGCGCGAGGAGGACGAGGACCTGGAGCTGGCCCCGCAGCCCGGCATCGGGCAGATCCCCGACATGGTGCAGACCGCCCGCACCGCCGGCATGCAGGTCGACCTCTCCCTCACCCTCGCCTCCGGCACCCCGCCCGCCGGGGTCGACGTCTCGGCCTACCGCATCGTGCAGGAGGCGCTGTCCAACGCGGGCCGCCACGCCCCCGGCGCCCGGGTCGAGGTCGAGGTCGTCCAGCGCGGCGACGCGGTGGTGGTGCGGGTCAGCGACGACGGGCGCGGCCACGGCCGCCCGCCCGTCCCCGACGCCGCCTGGGGCGGCCACGGCCTGGTCGGCATGCGGGAGCGGGTCGCCATGCTCGGCGGCACCCTGCGCGCCGGGCCGCGCGGCGGCGCCGGCGGCGGTTTCGAGGTGCGGGCCGAGCTGCCCGTCGACCTGGCCGCCGTGCGCCGCCACGGCCCGCTGCCCCGGCGCCCGCCGCGGCCCGAGCCCCGCGAGCAGACGGGCCTCCCCGGGGAGGGAGACTGAGAGCCGCAGAAGGCGGACCGCAGCAGGAGGACCCCGTGGGGCAGACGATCAGAGTGGTGCTCGCCGACGACCAGGAGATGGTGCGCGACGGCCTCGGGGCACTCCTCTCCTCCGCCCCCGACATCGAGCTCGTCGGCGAGGCCGGCGACGGCCTCCAGGCCGTCGAGGCCGCCGCCCGGCTGCGGCCGGACGTCGTCGTGATGGACATCCGCATGCCCGGCATGGACGGCCTCACCGCCACCGGCCGCATCATCGGCGACCAGACCGACCCCGGCGCCCCGCGCATCCTCATCCTCACCACCTTCGACCTCGACGAGTACGTCTACGAGGCGCTCGCCCTCGGCGCCAGCGGGTTCCTCCTCAAGGACGCCCCCGCCCGCGACCTCATCGACGCGGTGCGGGTGGTCGCCCGCGGCGAGGCCCTGCTCGCCCCCTCCGTCACCCGCCGCCTGATCGCCGACTTCGCCCGCCGCCGCCGGTACGGGGCGCTGCGCCCCGAGGCCGCCGCCGCGCTCACCCAGCGCGAGCTGGACGTGCTCCGCGAGGTCTCCCGCGGCCTGTCCAACGCCGAGATAGCCGAACGGCTGGTGCTCTCCGAGCAGACCGTGAAGACCCACGTGGGCCGCATCCTCGCCAAGCTCGGCCTGCGCGACCGCACCCAGGCGGTGGTCTTCGCGTACGAGAACGGCCTCACCCCGCCCCCGGGCGGCGAGTGCTGAGCCGACCGCCGCGGCCGGGCGGGGCGCGCCGGGACCCGCCGAGGTCCGCCGGGCCGGGACGCGCCGTGGCGCGCCGGGACGCGGACCGGGCGCGGGCCGGCCGCAGGCCGCCGGGAGGGGCGCCGCCGTCACGCGGCGCGACGGCGGGCGGACGCACAGGCACGGAACCGGACGCACCGGGTCCGGTGGGACGCCCCGGGTCAACCCGTAGGGGTACAGCCGATACCCCCTCCAGCGGGACGACGCCGCGGCCGCCCCCTGCATAGCGTGACCGGCTATGGTGACCACCCGACTGCCAGGCCGCCTGCACGCCGCCGCCCTCCGCAGGCCCGGGACCGGCCGCACCCCGCACCCCGCGGCCCTCGAATCCCTCGAATCCCTCGCGGCCCTCACGGCCGCCCGCACCGCACCGCCGCGCCGGATGCCCGGCCCCTGGCTCCCGGGGCCCGCACCGGTGGTCCCCTCCCCCCGCGCCGCCGGCGGCGCCCGGCCCGGCCCGGCCCGCCCCGCCCCGCGGACCGTGCCCGCCCCGGCCGCCGCGCGGGCGCTGCCCGCCGTCCTGCGGGCCGTGGCCGCCGTGCGGGCCCTGCCCCTCCCGCGGACCCCGGCCGTGCGGGCCGCGTCCCCCGCGGTCCGCTCCGCGCTCGCCGCCTGCACCCGGGCGGCCGGCGGCCGCCGCGCCCGTGTCCTCGCCTGTCTGGCCGCCGCGGCCTGGGCCGCCGCCTTCCCCCTGACCTCCCGCCTGGCCAACCAGCGCACCTGGGGCCTGCTCGCGGCGGCCGCCTACCTGGCCGCCGCGCTCGCCGTCGGCCTGCTGCCCCGCGCCCGCGGGGCCCGCACTGCCGCCCTGACCGCGTTCGCCGGGGCCGTCGTCCTGCCCCTCGCCGTGCTGGCGCTCCAGGGGCACCGGCAGTCCGAGGTCGGGGTCGTCGAGCGGTCGGCCCAGCTGCTCCTCCACACCGGCAGCCCCTATCTGGCGGACCCCGCCGTGGTCACCGACTACAACCCCTACCTGCCCGCGATGGCCCTCTTCGGCCTGCCCCGGGCCCTGCTCGGCGGAGGGGACGCCACCACCGACGTCACCGCGGGCGACGGCGGCCTGACCGGCCTGCTCGGCGACGCCCGGCTCTGGTTCGCCGCCGCCTTCCTCCTCTGCGCCGTCGCCGCCTGGCGGCTGCTGCGGCCGCACGGCACCCCGGCCGCCGCGGCCGGCGCGGCCGGCGCCCCGCGCCCCGCCTCGCCCCTGCTCGTCCTCACCGCCTCCCCGCTGGTCGCCCTCCCGCTCGCGGTCGGCGGCGTCGACCTGCCCCTGACCGGCTTCTGCGTCCTCGCCCTCGCCCTGGCGGCCCGCGGCCGCGCCGCCGCCGCAGGCCTGGCCCTCGCCCTGGCCTGCGCCCTGAAGTGGACCGCGTGGCCGGCCCTGCCGGTCGCGGCCGTCCTGCTGCTGGCCGCCCACGGCCGCCGGGCCGCGCTGCGCTGCGCCGCGATCGCGGTGGCGGGGGCGGCGGCGACCGTGCTGCCGACGGCGCTGACCCACCCCGGCGCGATACTGGAGCAGGTGGTCCGCTTCCCGCTGGGACTCACCGCCGTCCACACCCCTGCCGCCAGCCCGCTGCCGGGCCGGCTGATCGCCGCGTACGCCCCCGGCGGCAGCGCGACCTGCCTGGTGCTGCTCTGCCTGGGCGGCGGCGCGGTCGCGGCCCGGCTGCTGCTGCGGCCCCCGCTCACCGCCGTGCAGGCGGCCGACCAGCTCGCCGTCGGCCTGGCCACCGCCTTCCTGCTGGCCCCCGCCGGCCGCTTCGGCTACCTGGCGCTGCCCGCGCTCATCGCCCTGTGGCCGCGCCTGGCGGCCCGCGCCGGACGGCGGGCCGCCGTGGACCGGGCCGTCCCCGAGCGGCCCGTCCCCGGGCGGCCCGTCCCCGGGCGGCCCGTCCCCGGGCGGCCCGTCCCCGGGCGGGCCGCCGCGGAGGACGCGGCGGCGGTGGTCCCGGTGCCGCGCCCGCCGCTGGACCTGCGCGCCCCCGCCGCCCCGTAGCCCCGCAGCCCCGACCGGTCCGCCCGGCGCGCGGCTCCCGCCGTCGCGCCCGGCATCCGGCGCAACCGCGACCCGCAGGGGTGACGTCGCGGGGCCCGCGGGACACGTCCTGTCCGACCCGGTGCGACGGTGTCCCGGGAGGCCCCCGCGGGCGGACACGGAAGGCGGCAGCGGCGGTGGACGGGCGGGCCGAGAACGGACGGGCGCCGGACGGACCCGCGGGGAACGGGCGGCACGACGACGGCGGCGACGCCTCCCGCGCGGCGGACCGCCGCCGCTTCCTCGGTCCGGCGGCCGGAGCGGGCCCGCACCGCCCGCGCGCGCGACGCCGGGGCGAACCTCGCGGTGCTGGGCGCCAACTCCTGCTTCCGCCGCATCCGCCTGGAGCCCACCGCCGCGGGCCCGCACCGCCTGGCCGTCTGCTGCAAGGCCGACTACCGGCAGGACCCGGCCTACGCCTGCGGCGACCACGCCCTGGTCACCAACGACTTCCGCCGCGACCCGGCGCCCGACCCGGAGAGCTCGCTCACCGGCGTCCTCTACGAGGGCTACCCGGTGGAGGCCCCGTACGTGGTCTCCCGCCCGGACCACTGGGTGCTCG
Source organism: Streptomyces sp. NPDC001380 (assembly GCF_042895785.1). Classification (NCBI taxonomy): domain Bacteria; kingdom Bacillati; phylum Actinomycetota; class Actinomycetes; order Kitasatosporales; family Streptomycetaceae; genus Streptomyces; species Streptomyces sp. NPDC001380. The sequence goes on from NZ_JBIAWP010000010.1 coordinate 95,726, forward strand.
AGGGCACCGGCGTGCGCGCCGGGGACTCCTTCCGGGCGCTGGTCGGCGTCGAGTACGACCGGGTGACGCCGCAGGCGCCGACGCCGCGCCCGCTGGAGGTGCTCGCGCACTCCCCGCTGGTCTGCAACGGCACCCGCAGCCACAGCGACTCCGCGTACGGCGCCCGGCCGGGCGGCTCCGGCCTCTCCGCGACCGGCACCATGCGGTGGGTGGAGTCGCTGGACGCCTCCGGGCCGGGCGTGCCCGGGGTGCGGCACGGCCTGGACGGGCGCACCGGCGCCTTCACCACCCGGGTCACCGCCAACGTGCTGCGGGCCTTCGCCGCCGGACCGGCCGGCCGCACCCACCCGGCCGCCGACAACCTGCACGAGGTTTACGGCGCCTGACCGCGGCGGCCGCCGGCCCCTCGGGCCGGCCTCCCGGCCGGTTCAGCGGGACGCCGCCAGGACGGCGCGCACCGCCGGGCCCGCCGCGGCCGAGCCGTGGCCGCCGCCCTGCACCATGGCCGCCGCGGCCACGCCGTCCCGGTAGGCCGTGAACCAGCTGTCGGTCGCCCGGCCCACCTCGGCGGTTCCGGTCTTGGCGCCGACGGTCCCGCCGAGGCCGGCCATCACCCCGGCGGCGGTGCCGCGCACGGCGGTGGCCCGCATCATGCCGCGCAGCTGCGCGGCCACGCGGGCGGGCAGCGGCCGGGCGGCCGGCTGCTGGGGGAGGTCCGGCAGCAGGACCGGCTCGTGGAAGACGCCGGAGCGGACGGTGGCCGCGACCGACGCCATGGCCAGCGGGTTCATCTGGACCCGGCCCTGGCCGATCATGTCGGCGGCCTTCTCCACCTCGTCGCCGCCGGTGGGGGGGACCTGCCCGTCCCGGTTGGGCACGCCGGTGTGCCAGGTCATGCCGAGGCCGAAGACGTCGCGGGCCTCGGCGGCGAGGTCGCCGTCGCCGAGCCGGTCGCGCAGGGCGATGAAGCCGGTGTTGCAGGAGGCGGCGAAGTCGTCCCGCAGGGTGGCCCCGGGGATGGCGCTGCCCTCGACGTTGTGGAACTCCTTGCCGTCCACGTACAGGTGCGCCCTGCAGGGGGCGGCGGCGCCGGGGGAGACGCCGTGCTCCAGCAGCGCGGCCGCGGTGACGATCTTCATCGTGGAGCCGGGGGCGGTGGCGCCCTGGAAGGCGGCGTTGAAGGGCTGGGAGTTGGCCACCGCGAGGATGCGCCCGGTGGAGGCCTCGACGGCCACGAGGGAGGCGAGCCGGCTGCCGCCGCGGCCCTGCTCGGCGACCGCGCGCTCGGCCGCGGCCTGCAGGCGGCCGTCGACGGTGAGCCGCAGCCCCCGGCCGGGCCTCGACTTCCGGAAGGTGTGCAGGACCGCCAGGGTGTCGCCGCTCTCGGCGCCCGCGATCACCACACCCTTGCCGGGGGTGCCGTCGTCGGGCCGCGCACGGAGCGCCTCCTGCAGGTCGCCCGCGAGGGCCATCAGGGAGGGGTAGGCGTCGACCGGCCTCCCGTCGCGGTCGGTGATCCGCGGCGGGGCGGGCGGCAGGTCCCGGGCCCGCAGGGCGGTCTGGCCGGTCAGGCGGGGGTGGAGCACCGAGGGCGACCAGTGCACCTTCGCCCCGCCGTCGGTGGTCCGCACCACCCGCACCGTCCCGTCGTACGCCCAGGTGCCGAGGCCGGACAGCCGGGCCCCGGCGTGGAAGCCGACCGCGACCGAGCCCGGCAGCGGGGTGGCGGCGGGGGTTCCGGCCGTGAGGGCGAGGGTGAGGGAGTCCAGGTGCAGGTCGTCGTGGTAGCCGGCCAGGCCGTCCGCGGCGGCGGCGGGGTCGTCGGTCAGTCCGGCGGCGTCCGCGGTGTCGCCCTTCGCCCAGGCGGCGAGGAAGGACTGCGCGGCCTGCCGGGCCTGGCCGGCCGAGGGCGCCTCGCCGGACGCGGTCTGCCGGCCGTCGCCCGTGGCCGTCGCCCGGGCGGCGGGAGCGCTCCCGCGGTGGCCTCCGGTCAGCGCCCCCGCGATGTTCGCGACCCCGTACCCGGCGACCGAGAGCATCCCGGCGCAGACCGCCCCGACCGTGACCTTCGCCGCTCTGCCCACGGCTGCTCCCCCTGCGAACCAACGGTGACCCGGCGATCGTAGGCGTGTTCGTCCGTGGGCGCAGCAGTTCCCTTGAACGCGTTCAACAGGCCCGCCTGCGAAACCGCGCGAACCCCGGCGGACCCGTACGGACCCGGCCGCCGGGTCCGCAGGGCTCAGATCCAGGCGTTGAACCACATCCGGTCGCGCCAGTCGTCCATGGGGAGGGTCTGCCCGGTGAAGATCGGATAGAAGTACAGGAAGTTCCACGCGATCGCCAGGACCAGCAGCCCGGCCACCACCCCGCCGGCCATCCGCCGCTCCCGGCTCGCCCGCGGGGGCCCGACCATCGCGCCGATCATCATGGTGAGCGCCAGCACCAGGAACGGCACGAAGATCACCGCGTAGAAGAGGAAGATCGTGCGGTCCTGGTACAGGAACCACGGCAGGTAGCCCGCGGCCAGCCCGCACAGCACCGCCCCCGCCCGCCAGTCGCGCCGCAGCGCCCACCGGTAGAGGCAGTACACCAGCGCGACCAGCCCCGCCCACCACAGCAGCGGCGTGCCGATCCCCAGCACCTCGCGCGCGCACTCCTGGACGCGGCAGCCCGCCTCGCCGCGCTTCGGCGACTCGTAGAAGAACGAGACCGGCCGCCCCAGCACCAGCCAGCTCCACGGGTTGGACTGGTAGGTGTGCGGCGAGTGCAGGTTGACGTGGAAGCCGTACACCTCGGAGTGGTAGTGCCACAGGCTCCGCAGCGGGCCCGGCACCCAGGTCGCGCCGCCCGGGTGCTGCGACGCCCAGTCCCGGTAGTAGCCGCCCTTCCCCGGCGCCGCGCTGCTCGCGAACCAGCCCGCCCACGAGGCGAGGTACACCCCCACCGTCACCACGACCAGCGAGGCGAACGCCGGCAGCGCGTCCCGGCGCAGCACGGACAGCAGCGGGCGGCGGGCGCCGGCCGTGCGGCGCGCGCCCAGGTCCCAGAGCACCGCCATGACGCCGAACGCCGCCACCACGTACAGGCCGCTCCACTTGGTGGCGCAGGCCAGGCCCAGGCTCACCCCGGCCAGCAGCCGGTACGGGCGCCACCCCAGGTTCAGCCGGGCGGCGACCGCCGCGTCGGGGTCGGCGTCCGGGTGGTCCGCCGTGGCGCCCAGTGCGTCGGCGATCCGCGCCCGCGTCCGGTCGCGGTCCACCAGCAGCAGGCCGAACGCCGCCAGCACCCAGAACATCGCCACCAGGTCCAGCAGCGCGGTGCGGCTCATCACGAAGTGGAGGCCGTCCACCGCCAGCAGCAGCCCCGCCGTGCAGCCCAGCAGCGTGGACCGCAGCAGCCGCCGGGCGATGCGGGCGACCATCAGCACCGACAGGGTGCCCAGCACCGCCGTCGCGAACCGCCAGCCGAAGGGGTGCAGGCCGAAGGCCCACTCGCCCAGCGCGATCACCCACTTGCCGACCGGCGGGTGCACCACGTATGCGGCCTGCGAGGAGAGCGGGACGGTCTGCGGCGAGGCGATGATGTCCTTGTTGGCGTCCTCCGGCCAGTTCGCCTCGTAGCCCAGGTGCAGCAGCGACCAGGCGTCCTTGGCGTAGTACGTCTCGTCGAAGATCACCGCGTTGGGGCTGCCCAGGTCCGCGAAGCGCAGGACCCCCGCGAACAGCGCCACCGCCAGCGGCCCCAGCCAGCCCGACCAGCGGCACAGCCACAGCCACAGCCCCGGCGGGATCCGGGCCGCGAGCAGCGCCGCGCCGGAGGAGGGGAGCGCGGCCGCGTCCCCGGCGGGCGCGCCGCCGGGCATGGGCGGCACCAGCCGGTGCCGCAGCGGGACGCGGTCCGGCCCGGAGTACCCGTGCCGGGCCAGGGCCCGCCGCCAGGCCGGGCCCGGCCCCCCGCCGTCCTCGGCCCCGGGCCCGCCGTCCTCGGCCCCGGGCCCGCCGTCCGTACCGGGCCCGCCGTCCGCGCCGGGCGCGCCGGCCCCGCCGGACCGCTCGCCGGTGAGCAGCGCGCCGCCGGGCGCGCCGCCGCCGGACGCGGCCCGGCCGTCCGCCGGGAGTGCGCCCGGCGTGCCCGCGCCGCCGCCGGTGGGGTCACCGCCCGCTGGGGCTCCTGTCGCCTTGTCACCGCTCACCCGCACATCGTAGGGGTGGGCCGCCGCGGGCGGGCCGGTCCGGTGCGCACGGAGTCCCGGCCCGGCCCGGGGTGCCGCGCCGCCCCGGGCCCGCCGCCGGGCTGCGAGGATGGGGCGGTGACAGGTCTACTCGTACTGGCAGGAACCCCCATCGGCGACGTGGACGACGCGCCGCCCCGCCTCGCCCGGGAGCTCGCCGCCGCCGACGTCGTCGCCGCGGAGGACACCCGGCGGCTGCGCCGCCTCACCCAGGCCCTCGGGGTGGCCCCGGCCGGCCGGGTGGTCTCCTACTTCGAGGGCAACGAGGCGGCCCGCACCGGCGAGCTCGTGGAGGCCCTGACCGGCGGCTCCCGGGTGCTGCTGGTCACCGACGCCGGCATGCCGTCCGTCTCCGACCCCGGCTACCGGCTCGTCGCGGCGGCCGTCGAGGCCGGGGTGCCGGTCACGGCCGTGCCCGGCCCGTCGGCGGTCCTCACCGCGCTGGCCGTCTCGGGGCTGCCGGTGGACCGGTTCTGCTTCGAGGGCTTCCTGCCGCGCAAGGCGGGGGAGCGGGCCGGACGGCTGCGCGAGGTGGCGGCCGAGCCCCGCACCCTGGTCTTCTTCGAGGCCCCGCACCGCCTCGCCGAGGCGCTGGCCGCGATGGCGGAGGCGTTCGGCGCGGACCGGCCCGCCGCGGTCTGCCGGGAGCTGACCAAGACCTACGAGGAGGTCCGCCGCGGACCCCTGGCCGACCTCGCCGCCTGGGCGGCGGACGGCGTGCGCGGCGAGATCACCGTGGTCGTGGCCGGCGCGCCCCCCGCCGCGCCCGAGCAGCTCGACCCGGCGGAGCTGGCCCGCCGGGTGGCGGTCCGGGAGGAGGCGGGGGAGCGGCGCAAGGAGGCCATCGCGGCGGTGGCGGCCCAGGCCGGGCTCCCCAAGCGGGAGGTGTTCGACGCGGTCGTGGCGGCCAAGCACGCGCCGTCCGCGGAGCCGGGCCGGGGCTGAACCGGGCGGGGCCCGACCGTGGCCGGGCCGGGGCCGGGAGCGGCCCGGCGCGGGACCGGCCCGGCGCAGGTCCGGGCCGGTGCGGGCGCCTGCCGGGCGTCTCCCGTCCGCCCTGCCGCCCCGCCCCGGGGCGGCGTACGGTGGACGGACAGGGCGTCCCGCGCGGGCGCCACCGGCGCGCCGCGCCGGCGCACCGCCGCCGGTCCGCGCGCGGGCGGTGGCGACCGGGCGCGCGCAAGGTAAAGCGGAGGCCTGGAAGGCCAAGGAGCGACGGGGACCGCGCCGCGGTCCGTACAGGAATCCCCAACAGCGGGCCAAGACTCGGCAACCCGGGAGTCCGCAGGCCCGCCCCGGGAATTCCCTGGAGAGGAAAGACCCGTACCGGACGGACGTCCGGAGGGCACCGGGAGACCGTCATGAGCGAGACCATCGGTAACCCTGTGAGCAGGCCGGGCACGGACCCGTCGTCGGCGACCGCCACCGCCGGGAACCCGGCCCCGGCCGTCCACGAGGCCTACTCCTTCGCCTGCCTCAGCTGCGGGTACGGCTGGGAGCAGGACTACGCCATCGAGCACCACACCGACCGCGACGGCCGCACCGTCTGCCAGTACCGGGCGAACGGCGTGCGCGTCCCCTCGCCGCTGCTCAAGCCCACCTGCCCCGGCTGCGGCGGCCACACCGTCCGCATCATGCGCGCCGGGCGCGTCGCCGCCGTCGGCCGCTCCTGGACCCGCAACCCCGGCGCGCCGGGCCCCCACCCGGCCGGGACGGAGCCGGAGCGCCACGAGCCCGGCCACCACGACCCCGGCCACCACGACCCCGGCCACCACGAGCCGGGACACCACGAGGCCGGGCACCACGAGCCCGAACCCCGCGCCGCCGCCCCCCGCCGCGACGAGTACGCCGGACGGAAGCGCCCCCGCCGCCGCCTCCACCTCCCCTTCCACCTCCACCTGCGCCGCCGGCACGGCGGCCCGCAGGACTGACACCGCCCGCTCCCGGGCGGCCGCCCCTCCCGTGCGGCGGTGAGGGGCGGCCGCGCAGGCGGCCCGGGCGCGCCGGGGCAGCCCCGCCCGGCGGATAGGATTCCTGCATGGCGGCCACTGGAACCAACAGCAACGGGGCGTCGGCGTACTACGTCACCACGCCGATCTACTACGTCAACGATCGCCCCCACCTGGGCCACGCCTACACGACCGTCGCAGGCGACGTGCTCACCCGCTGGCACCGCCAGCGCGGCGAGAAGGTGTGGTACCTCACCGGCACGGACGAGCACGGCCAGAAGATCATGCGCACCGCCGACGCCAACGGCGTCACCCCCCAGCAGTGGTGCGACAAGCTCGTCGAGGAGGCGTGGAAGCCCCTCTGGGAGCACCTGGAGATCGCCAACGACGACTTCATCCGCACCACGCAGGAGCGGCACACCCACCGGGTGCAGGAGTTCGTCCAGGACCTGTACGACAAGGGCGAGGTCTACCAGGGCGGCTACGAGGGCCCGTACTGCGTCGGCTGCGAGGAGTACAAGAGCCCCGGCGACCTGCTGGACGGCGAGGACGGCGCCAAGCTGTGCCCGATCCACAAGCGGCCCGTGGAGATGCTGAAGGAGGAGAACTACTTCTTCAAGCTCTCCGCCTACGGCCCGAGGCTGCTGGAGTTCTACGAGGCCAACCCCGGCTTCATCCAGCCCGAGTCGGCCCGCAACGAGGTGCTGCAGTTCGTCCGCCAGGGCCTGCAGGACCTCTCCATCTCCCGCTCCACCTTCGACTGGGGCATCCCGATCCCCTGGGACCCCAAGCACGTCATCTACGTCTGGGTCGACGCGCTCCTCAACTACGCCACCGCCGTCGGCTACGGCGCGGACCCGGCGAAGTTCGACGCGACCTTCCCCGCCGACGTGCACCTCGTCGGCAAGGACATCCTCCGCTTCCACGCGGTCATCTGGCCCGCCATGCTCATGGCCCAGGGCCTGCCGCTGCCGAGGAAGGTCGTCGCCAACGGCTGGCTGATGGTCGGCGGCGAGAAGATGAGCAAGTCCAACCTCACCGGCATCGCCCCGCAGGACCTCACCTCGCACTTCGGCGTCGACGCCTACCGCTGGTACTTCCTGCGCGCCATCCAGTTCGGCCAGGACGGCTCCTTCTCCTGGGAGGACTTCACCGCCCGCTACACCTCCGAGCTGGCCAACGACTTCGGCAACCTCGCCTCCCGCGTCGCCGCCATGGTCGGCAGGTACTTCGACGGCAAGCTGCCCGCCGCCGAGGCCCCCGGGGACGCCGAGCAGGCGGTCGCCGACGGCCTCGCCCGGGCCGTCGCCGAGGCCGACCGCAGGATCGGCGACGAGGTCGACTTCTCCGGCGGCATCGCCGCGGTCTTCGACTTCATCAAGCAGGTCAACGGCTACCTCACGGAGCAGGAGCCGTGGAAGGTCGCCAAGGACGGCTCCGCGGAGAGCCGGGCCCGGCTCGCCACGATCCTGTACACCGCCGCCGAGTCGCTGCGGGCCGTCGCCGTCCTGCTCAACCCGGTGATGCCGGCCGCCGCCGCCAAGCTGTGGGACTCCCTCGGCGCCGAGGCGTCCCTCGGCGCCCTCGCCGACCAGCGCGTCGGCGAGGCCGCCGACTGGGGGCGCCTGCCGGCCGGCTCCACCGTCACCAAGGGCGACATCCTCTTCCCCCGCCTGGAAGAGAAGAAGGACGCCTGACCTCCATGAGCAGCGGAAAGTCCGGACCGCCGCCACTGCCGGAGCCCCTGGCGGTGGCGGTGGCCGACTCCCACACCCACCTGGACATGCAGGAGGGCACCCCGGAGGAGGGCCTCGCCAGGGCCGCCGCCGTCGGGGTCGCCACCGTCGTCCAGGTCGGCTGCGACCTGCCCGGCTCCCGCTGGGCCGCCGACCTCGCCGCCGCCCACGAGCAGGTGTGGGCCGCCGTCGCCCTCCACCCCAACGAGGCGCCCCGCATCGTCCTCGGCGACCCCGACGGCTGGAGCGGGCAGCGCCGCGCCCCCGGCGGCCTGCCCGCCCTGGAGGACGCCCTCGCGGAGATCGACGCGCTCGCCGCCCGGCCCGAGGTCCGCGCCGTCGGCGAGACCGGCCTGGACCACTTCCGGACCGGCCCCGAGGGCGCCGAGATCCAGGAGGAGTCCTTCCGCCGCCACATCGCCATCGCCAAGCGGCACGGCAAGGCCCTGGTCATCCACGACCGCGAGGCCCACGACGACGTCCTGCGCGTGCTGGAGGAGGAGGGCGCGCCCGAGCGCACCGTCTTCCACTGCTACTCCGGCGACGCCGCCATGGCGAAGGTGTGCGCCGAGCGCGGCTACTACATGTCCTTCGCCGGCAACGTCACCTTCAAGTCCGCCCAGCCGCTGCGCGACGCCCTCGCCGTCGCCCCCCTGGACCTGGTGCTGGTCGAGACCGACGCGCCGTTCCTCACCCCCGCCCCCTACCGGGGACGCCCCAACGCCCCCTACCTGATCCCGGTCACCCTCCGGGCCATGGCGCAGGCCAAGGGCGTCACCGAGGACGAGCTCGCCGCCGCCGTCGCCGCCAACACCGCCCGCGCCTTCGACTACTGAGCCCCGCCCGCTGCCGGGCCCCGCCCCGCGGCGAGGTGTGCGTCACACGCGCGGGGCCGGTGCGGCCGGGCCCCCCGCGGGCCCCTAGGATCGGCGGTGCTCGACGGCTGATCACCACGGGGGAGTCCAGGACCGGCATGAGCAGTGACTTCGCACGCCTGATGGCGCAGGACTTCGGCGACCTGGAGGCCGCGGCCGAGGCGTGGACTCGGGTCTCCGGGGAGATGGACGAGGCCGCCGGGCGCCACCGCGGCCGCGTGACCGGACCGCTCCGGCACGGCTGGAAGGGGGAGGACGCCGACGCCGCCTTCTTCTACCTGGGGGACGTCGAGGCCAGGATGGACGTCGTCCGGACCGAGGCCATGACCATCGGCAGCGTCCTGGAGACCACCCGGTTCTGGATGGAGCAGGCCCGCACCGACCTGCGCAACGCGGTCCGCCGCGCCGAGGACGACGGCTACGCCGTCGGCCACGACGGCACCGTCACCGACCCGCAGAGCGCGTCGCTGCCGCACAACGACCCCGACGCCCAGCAGATCGCACGCGAACGCGGCGGGCGGCGCCACGAGTTCCAGGAGCGGATCGACGCCGCCCTGCGCGACGCCCGCAAGGCCGACGCCGACGGGGTGCGGGCCCTGTCCTCGCTGGACGGCATGATCATGGACCGTTTCAACGACGCCGCGTCCGCCGAGTCGGCCCACGACGTGCGGGACGCCATGAAGGCGATCGGGCAGCAGGGCCCGCAGATCCCCGACGACCCCCGGGACGCCGCCGCGTGGTGGAAGGCCCTCGGCCCCGAGGACCGCGCCGAGTACGCGGCCCTCTACCCCGCCCGGATCGGCGGCACCGACGGCCTGCCCAGCGACGTCCGCGACCACGCCAACCGGCTCGCCATGGAGCAGGAGCTCAACGACCTGGAGTTCGGCGGGCCCGAGGACTTCACGGACATCTCCCAGGACGAGCGGAACAAGCGGCTGCAGAACCTCCACGTCCTCCAGGACCGCCTCGACCAGGGGGCCGGGGCCCCGCGCGGCAAGGAGCTCTACCTCCTGGACTACGACCCCGCGGGCGACGGCCAGGCCGTCATCGCCATGGGCAACCCCGACACCGCCGCCCACACCGGCGTCCTCGTCCCGGGCACCAACACCACCATGGACTCGGTCGACGGCCAGCTCGACCGGATCGGCAGGCTCCAGAACGCCGCGACGAAGCAGAGCCGAGGAGAGGACGTCGCGATGGTGATGTGGCTGGGCTACGACGCGCCCGAGGCGTCCGGCGGCGACCTCGACGCGGGCGTGGCCGGCCAGGGCCGGGCCCAGGACGCCGCCCCCGACCTGCGGCACTTCATCGCCGGGACCCGCGCGGCCCAGGGCGACCGCCACGGGCACATCACCGTGATCGGGCACAGCTACGGCTCCACCGCCGTCGGTGCGGCCGCAGCGGGCGGCCACGGCCTCGGCGCCGACGACATCGCGGTCGTCGGCAGCCCGGGCATGACGGTCGACCACGCCCGCGACCTCCACATGGACCCCTCGCACGTCTGGGTGGGGGCGGCCTCCGACGACGCCATCATCGACGACTTCTCCGACCTCAGCCTCGGGGACAACCCCGCCGAGGAGCCCTTCGGCGGGCGGAACTTCGAGGTCGACACCCACGGCCACAGCGGCTACTGGGACCAGGGGAGTCAGAGTCTCGCCAACCAGGGGCGGATCATCGCGGGGAGGCCCCCCACGGAAGTCCCCAAGCAGGACAACGACGTTCCCCTGTTCCCCGGGTGACCCCCCTCGCCCTGACCACCGGGAGTCCCCATGGCCGACGCCAGGTCCGCCTGGTGCGCGCTCGGCGTCACCCTTCTCCTCCTCACGACGGGAGCCTGCATGTCCGACGACGGGAAGAACGACCCGCTGCCGCGCCTGAGCCGGGAGCGTGCGACGCGGTGGGCCGAGGAGCACACCGCGCGCATGGCCGAGGCTGCCGGGGTCGAACTCGACCGGAAGAGCGCGGAGTCGATCTTCGAGGAGTGCGTCGGCAGGAACGACGAGGTGGTGCGCGACGGGCGCTACTCGCTGTACTACACCGTCTACGCCCCCGCCCCCAAGGAGCGCCACACGGAGGTGGTCCGCAAGGTGCGTGCCGATTTCGAGAAGGAGGGGTACCGGATCACCGGCTACCGGGAGTACCAGGACGACTACTACACCGCCGTGGTCGACGCGGTGGACGACGACACCCGCTTCTCCCTCAGCGCCGAGTCCGCGGGGCCGGCCAGGAAGCCCAGCAGGACCATCCTGTTCTCCGTGCGCAGCCCCTGCATGATCCCCCCGGGCGCCACCCGGCAGCCGCAGTAGCGAGAGGAGCCCCCGCCATGACCCGGGACATCGAGGTCACCCCCGCCGAGCTGCGGGCGTCCGCGCACGCCGCCGACGGGATCGCGCAGGACATGAAGGAGCCGACCGGCAGAGCCGTCAGGGAGACCACCGCCGCGGCGGAGTCCCTGACCGGCTGGAACCTCGCCGCCGCCCTGCGGACCGTCGCCGAGACCTGGGGGCCCGCCCTCCAGGGGCTGCACGACCGGACCGCGGCGGGCGCCGCCAACCTCCGCAGCTCCGCCGACGGCCACGAGTGGAACGACGACCTCGTCGGCCGGAACTTCGAGCACGTCCAGGACGTGCCCCAGTGAGGCGGCCGCGCGGCACCGGGCCCGGCCGGGCCCGCCGCCGCGCGGCCGGTACCCGGTGCGCGCCGGGCGCACGCCGGAGGTCCGTACCCTAGGGGGGTGAGCACCCCTTCCGGTACCGAACGGACCCCCCACGACCAGCAGCCCGGCGAGGGCCGGCCGGCCGGCGACAGCCACCTCCTCGGCCCCGCCGACGTCCGCGAGCTGGCCCGGGTCCTCGGCGTCCGCCCCACCAAGCAGCGCGGCCAGAACTTCGTCATCGACGCCAACACCGTGCGCCGCATCGTCCGCGCCGCCGAGGTGCGGCCCGACGACACCGTGGTGGAGGTCGGCCCCGGCCTCGGATCGCTCACCCTCGCCCTGCTGGAGGTCGCCGACCGCGTCACCGCCGTCGAGATCGACCCGCTGCTGGCGCAGCACCTCCCCGCCACCGTCGCCGCCCGCATGCCCGACCGCGCCGACCGGTTCGCGCTCGTCCACGCCGACGCCATGGACGTCACCGAGCTGCCCGGCCCGGCCCCCACCGCGCTGGTCGCCAACCTCCCGTACAACGTGGCCGTCCCCGTGCTGCTGCACATGCTGGAGGCCTTCCCCAGCATCGAGCGCACCCTGGTCATGGTGCAGTCCGAGGTCGCCGACCGGCTCGCCGCCGGCCCCGGCTCCAAGGTCTACGGCGTGCCGTCGGTCAAGGCCAACTGGTACGCCGACGTCAAGCGGGCCGGCGCCATCGGCCGCAACGTCTTCTGGCCCGCCCCCAACGTCGACTCCGGCCTGGTCTCGCTGGTCCGCCGCGACCCGCCGTCCACCACCGCCACCCGCAAGGACGTCTTCGCCGCCGTCGACGCCGCCTTCGCCCAGCGCCGCAAGACCCTGCGCGCCGCCCTCGCCGGCTGGGCCGGCTCGCCCGCCGCCGCCGAGCAGGCCCTCGCCGCCGCCGGCGTCGACCACCGGCTGCGCGGCGAGGCCCTCACCGTCGAGCAGTTCGCCGCCATCGCCGAGCACCGCCCCGGCCGGGCCTGACCCGCGCCGGGACCCCTCGCACCGCCTCCGCAACACCCCCACCGCCCGACCGCCCGTACCGCCCACCGCACCGCAGCAGACCCCGCAGGAGCCATGACCGTGACCCCCGCCGCCCCGCCGCAGTCCGTCACCGTGCGCGTGCCCGCCAAGGTCAACGTCCAGCTCGCGGTCGGCGGCCGCCGGCCCGACGGCTTCCACGACCTGGCCAACGTTTTTTTCGCCGTCGCCCTCGGCGACGAGGTCACCGCCACCCCGGCCGACACCCTGCGGATCACCGTCTCCGGCCCCGACGCCGACCAGGTCCCCCTCGACGGCTCCAACCTCGCCGCCCGCGCCGCCCGCCTCCTGGCCCACCGCCACGGCCGCACCCCCGACGTCCACCTGCACATCGCCAAGGACATCCCCGTCGCCGGGGGCATGGCCGGCGGCAGCGCCGACGCCGCCGCCGCCCTCGTCGCCTGCGACGCCCTGTGGGGCACCGCCACCCCCCTCGACGTCCTCCTCGACCTCGCCGCCGAACTCGGCTCCGACGTCCCCTTCGCCCTCCTCGGCGGCGCCGCCCTCGGCCGCGGCCGCGGCGAGATCCTGGAGCCGCTGCCCGTCGGCGCCGACGTCCACTGGGTCTTCGCCGTCGCCGACGGCGGCCTGTCCACCCCCGCCGTCTTCCGCGAGTGCGACCGCCTCCGCGACGAGGCCGGCACCGGCTCCGACACCGACGCCGTCCCCGACCCCCAGCCCGACCCCGCCCTCCTCGACGCCCTCGCCGCCGGCGACACCGCCGCGCTCGCCGCCGCCCTCACCAACGACCTCCAGGCCGCCGCCCTCTCCCTGCGCCCCGCCCTCGCCGACACCCTGCGCGCGGGCGCGGACGGCGGCGCCCTCGGCTCCCTCGTCTCCGGCTCCGGCCCCACCTGCGCCTTCCTGGCCAAGGACGCCGACTCCGCCGCCGCCGTCGCGGACGCCCTCGCCGCCTCCGGCACCTGCCGGGCGGTCCGCGTCACCCACGGCCCGGTCCCCGGCGCCCACATCACCTCCGTCGTCCGGTAACAGGCCCGCCGCCCCCTTCCGCCCGCCCGCCCCCTTCCGGCCGCCCGCCCCCGCCCGCCCCCTTCCGGCCGCCCGCCCCCTCCCGGCGTCCGGCGGGCCCCTCCACGCCCGCCCGCGGCGAAAGCCGGCCGTCCCGGCTGCGGCCGCGCCCCGCCGCGCCCGCCTGCGGCGGAGCGCCTCCATGCCCGCCCGCGGCCGCGGCCCGCCGCGCCGCCGCCGTCCACAGCCTGTGGACGGCGGTCGGGCACATGCGCCCCGGGAACCGCGACTCCCCCGCCCCCGCACCGGGGCCGGACCCACGCGAGGACCGGCGGCCGCACCGGCCCCGGGGACCGCCCGGACCGGAGGACGCCGGACGCCCACTACCCTGGGAGACCGGTACCCCACCACCCCTGGAGAGCAGCGCACGTGGCCGTCAACCTCGCCACCCTCGAATCCGTCGGCAAGGTCTACGGCACCCGTGCCCTCCTCGACGGCGTCACCCTCGGCGTCAGCGAGGGCGACCGGATCGGCGTCGTCGGCCGCAACGGCGACGGCAAGACCACCCTGATCCGCATCCTCGCCAAGCTGGAGGACCCCGACGACGGCCGCGTCACCCACGCCGGCGGCCTGCGCCTGGGCGTCCTCACCCAGCACGACTCCCTCGACCCCGCGGCCACCGTCCGCCACGAGGTCGTCGGCGACCGCGCCGACCACGAGTGGGCCGGCGACGCCCGCATCCGCGACATCCTCACCGGCCTCTTCGGCGGACTCGACCTCCCCGGCTTCCCCCAGGGCCTCGACACCGTCATCGGCCCCCTCTCCGGCGGCGAGCGCCGCCGCATCGCCCTCGCCAAGCTCCTCCTCGACGAGCACGACCTGATCGTCCTCGACGAGCCCACCAACCACCTCGACGTCGAGGGCATCGCCTGGCTCGCCGCCCACCTCGGCGCCCGCCGCTCCGCGCTCGTCTGCGTCACCCACGACCGCTGGTTCCTCGACCAGGTCTGCACCCGCATGTGGGACGTCCAGCGCGGCGACGTCCACGAGTACGAGGGCGGCTACTCCGACTACGTCTTCGCCCGCGCCGAGCGCTCCCGCATCGCCGCCACCGAGGAGACCAAGCGGCAGAACCTCGTCCGCAAGGAGCTCGCCTGGCTGCGCCGCGGCGCCCCGGCCCGCACCTCCAAGCCGCGCTTCCGCGTCGAGGCCGCCAACGAGCTCATCGCCGACGTGCCGCCGCCGCGCGACCGCAGCGAGCTGATGAAGTTCGCCAACTCCCGGCTCGGCAAGACCGTCTTCGAGCTGGAGGACGTCACCGTCCAGGCCGGCCCCAAGACCCTGCTGGAGCACCTCACCTGGCAGCTCGGCCCCGGCGACCGCGTCGGCCTGCTCGGCGTCAACGGCTCCGGCAAGACCTCCCTCATGCGCGCCCTCGCCGAGGCCGCCGCCACCCACGGCGAGGCGCAGCCCGCCGCCGGCACCGTCAAGGTCGGGAAGACCGTCAAGCTCGCCTACCTCTCCCAGGAGGTCGCCGAGCTCGACCCCGACTGGCGCGTCCTGGAGGCCGTCGAGCGCGTCCGCCAGCGCGTCGACCTCGGCAAGGGCCGCGAGATGTCCGCCGGCCAGCTCTGCGAGCAGTTCGGCTTCGGCAAGGACAAGCAGTGGACGCCCGTCGGCGACCTCTCCGGCGGCGAGCGCCGCCGCCTCCAGCTGCTGCGGCTCCTCATGGACGAGCCCAACGTCCTCTTCCTCGACGAGCCCACCAACGACCTCGACATCGAGACCCTCACCCAGCTGGAGGACCTCCTCGACGGCTGGCCCGGCTCCATGGTCGTCGTCAGCCACGACCGGTACTTCGTCGAGCGGACCACCGACAACCAGTACGCCCTCCTCGGCGACCGCCGCATGCGGATGCTGCCCGGCGGCGTCGACGAGTACCTCCAGCGCCGCGCCCGCATCGCCGAGACCGCCGCGGCCCCCGCCGCCGCCCCCGCGGCGGCCGCCAGGCCCACCGGCGACACCCGCGCCGCCAAGAAGGAGCTGCAGCGCATCGAGCGGCAGCTCGCCAAGCTGGACGAGCAGGAGGCGAAGCTCCACGCCGAGATGGCCGAGCACGCCACCGACTTCTCCCGCGTCGCCGGGCTCGACACCCGCCTGCGCACGCTCAAGGACGAGCGCGAGGAGCTGGAGATGCGCTGGCTCGAACTGGCCGAGGACGCCTGACCGCAGGCCCTCCGGCGCGTTCGCACCGACGCGCCCGTACCGGCGCTCCTGTATCAACTTCGTACCAGGAGCGCCGGTACGGAACCGGCCCCCTGACCCGATGACACCCGCGCTCGGTAAGCTGGGGCGGCTGCGTGCCCCTGCGTGCGGGCCGCGGCAGGACGAGCGAAACCGACGAGGTGTGACGGCGCGGTCCCGGTGTGCAGGCACCGCGCACGGGGGAGGTGCAGTGCTGTGCTGATTGCTGACGGCGGAGGCGGGATGCCCGGCCTGGCGGCGGCCGTCGGGCGCCAGGCGTTCACGGCGGAGGTCGAGAACCTCAAGACCTTCAAGTCGAAGGTCGACCAGATGCTCCAGGACCTGGAGGGCTCCGCGGCCTCCCAGGAGCAGATCTCCGACCAGCGCCTCGCCAGCGGACACCTGGGCACGGGCTTCGGCGAGGCCGAGGACCTCTTCTCCGCGTACGCCAAGGTCCACGACAACCTGGAGACCCTGTCGAAGACGCTCTCGCAGCAGATCGAGGCGATGAGCATCACGGTCGACGTCTCCACCAAGGGCTACCAGAACGTCGAGGAGTCCCGGCTCGCCGAGCTCTGGAAGATCCGTGACCAGGCCGAGGCCGCGCAGAAGCCCCCGGCGGCCGGGGGAGCGCCCGCGCCCGCCGCGTCCCAGGGCACCAAGCAGGGCGCTTTCTGATGCTGCGTCCACTGCGTCCCGCCGTGACGGCGGACGCGTGCAGCAGTCACAGTCCACGGGGAAGGTGAGGAATGCAGGACGCTGGTGGGGCGAACCCCTACAGCCCCAAGTCGAACTTCGAGGGCTACGACCACGCCGCCCTCAAGGCCATGGTCCACCGCGCCGACGCCGGCTCCGTCATCGACGTCGGCACACGCCTGACCAACGCCCACACGGTCATGGACTCGATCGGCAACGAGCTCATGTCCCACATGTCCAACCTCGACTGGGCCGGTGACGCCGCCGACTCCTTCCGGGAGTGGGGACGGCAGGTCGCCAAGGCCACGCTCGAACTCTCCGAGTACTCGCGGGTCGCGGGCGACTTCATGACCAACGCGGGCTCGACGCTCTGCGATGTCAAGAAGGCCATCCCCGACGTGCCCGCCAAGGACATGGAGACCGTCGCCAGGCACCGGGCGCAGCCCTCCGCCGCCACGGCGATCACCGGCACCGTCGTCGGAGCCGCCCTCGCCGGCCCCCTGGGCGCCGCGGCCGGCCCCAGCGTCGCCGACCGGGCCATGAAGGCCGTCAACCCCGACTGGGTGACCGCCAGTGAGGCCGCCGCCGCCCAGAAGCGGATCGACGTCGCGCACCAGCAGGCCATCGCGCAGATGGAGAAGCTGGGGCAGTCGTACGAGATGTCGACGGACGTCATGAAGAGCGCCAAGACTCCGACGTTCCCGCCGACGCCGGAGACGCTGATGCCTCCGCGCAGGTATGCCGAGGACGGCATCACCGATGTCAATGTCGGCGGCGCCGGATCCACCGGGTCGTCCGGATCGCGCACCGGCGGCGGCGGCACTGTCCGCGGCTCCTCCGGTGTGACGGGCGGCGCTTCGATCACGCATTCCGGTGGAGGGGGCTCCGTCACCGGTGACGTGAGGACCCCTCACACCACTCCGGTCACCGGCGGCACCGGCTCCCACGTCGGCACGGGCATCGACGGCGTGGCCGTCCTCCCGACCTCACCCAGCGGCTCCACGCCCCTTCCGGGCGGTGGCCAAGGCACGGCGCCGGGGGGCACGGCCGTCCCGCCGACCGGAGGCCTGCCCGGCGGCGGGCTGCTGCCCGGCGGGGGACGGCTCGGCGGGTCGCCCGGCTCCGGTGGCGTGCGCGTCCCCGGCGGCCGTCCCGTTGCGGGCGGCGGTCTCCGCCCTGGAGGCAAGGCCGTCGGCGGGGTGTTCGGCGAGGGCGAGCCCGGACTCGGCGCTGGTGCGGGCAGCCGCCGTCCCGGCTACGGCGGCACCACCGTCGGGGCCGAGGAGGGCGCCGGGACGACCGGGTCGGCCCGCACGGGCGCCGGGGCCGGCCGGGGCGGCGCGGTCGCCAGGCGTCCTGCCGGCGGTGCGGCGTTCGACGGACTCGAGGAGGGGCACGGCGCTGCCGGCGGCACCGGCGCGGGCGGCGCCGGCGGCCGCGGCTACCGCGGCGGCCAGGGCTCTGCCGGGCGCCGTCTCGCGACGGAGGAGGGCGGCATGGTCGGCGGCCGCCGTGGTCCGGGCGCGGGCGGGGAGTTCACCCCGGGCGGCTCCGGGCTGCGCAACCGCGGCGCCGCCGGTGCGGACCCCGACGGCCACGGAATGCCCGTCGGCTCCGCCGCAGGCGGCCGCAGCTCCCGCGAGCGGCGGGGCCGTCGACCTGACTACCTGGTGGAGGACGAGGAGACCTGGGGCTCCTCCGCTTCCGAGAGCAATCCGACCGTGATTGAGTAGGAACGAGTTCCGGCTGCCCGGTCCGCACCCGCTGCGGGCCGGGCAGCCCCATGTGCCGTCCGGCCGACGAGGAGACAGACCGATGCACCAGTCGGGCACGAGAACACCGCTCCGGATGGCGGCGGTCCTGATGTCGGCGGGAGCGCTCCTGCTCGGTGGCGCGGTCCAGCCCGCCGCCGCCGTGGACTCCATCCGTGCTGAGCAGTGGTACCTCGATGCGATGAAGGCCCCCGAGATGTGGAAGATCTCGACAGGCCGCGGAATCACGGTCGCCGTCATCGACTCCGGCTTCAAGACGGACCATCCGGATCTGGGCCCGAACATCCTTCCCGGTAAGGATTTCTCCGGGCTGCCTGGCGGTGTCTCCACCGACTCCGAAGGCCACGGCACAGGGATGGCCCAGATCATCGCCGGTAGCGGTAAGGGCCTCGGCGGCAAGGGAGCGTACGGACTGGCCCCGGGCGCCATGATCCTGCCGATCCGCGTGAACCTCGTGGACACCTCTCATAGTGAGAAGAATGCGGAGATCCTCGGACAGCTCAGCCGGGCCATCCGTTACGCCGCCGACAGCGATGCCAAGGTCATCAACATGTCGCTCGGTCTCCGCTCGAAAAGCGCAGCACTGCAAGCGGCAGTGGACTACGCACGCTCCAGGGGCAAACTCCTCGTTGCGTCAGCCGGGAACAGCGGCGACAGCGGCAATGCGGTGGAGTACCCGAGTTCCCTTCCCGGTGTGGTCGCGGTCTCCGCGGTCGGCCGTGACGGCGAGGTGACTGCCGAGTCGGAGCACGGCCCCCAGGTCGCCCTCGCCGCACCGGGCGAGGACATCTACCGGGCCTGCACCCGCCCCTCCGGATACTGCAAGGCCCACGGCACCAGTGACGCCGCCGCCCTCGTCTCCGCCTCGGCCGCGCTCGTGTGGTCCGAGCACCCGGACTGGACGGCGAACCAGGTCCTGCGGGTGCTGATCAACACGGCGGGCAAGGACGGCGAGGGCCGCAGCGACTACCTCGGGTACGGCGTCGTGCGGCCGCGGGTCGCGCTGACCGACCCCGGGGACCCGGGCCCGGCCGACGTGTACCCGCTGGCCGCCGCCGCGCCGTCCGCCGGGGCCTCCGCGCCCGCCGGGTCGCCGTCGGCCGGCGGGGCGTCGCAGCCCCCCGGGGACGCGGCGTCCCCCGCGCCGTCGTCCGCCGCCCCGGCGGCGGAGTCCGGCGGCGGCAGCGGCGCGGGGCTGTGGATCGGCGTGGGCGCGGCCGTCCTGGCGGTCGCGGCCGTGGTCGTGCTCCTGCTCGTCCGGCGCGGCCGGGGCGGCGGCTCCGGCCCGTCGTCCGGCGGGCCGGGAGGGCCCGGCGGCGGGTACGGGCAGCCGTACCCGGGGCCGCAGGCCCCGCCGTACCCCGCGCCGTCGTCACCGACCGCGCCGCCGCACCCGGGCCCGTACCCGAACCGGTACCAGGCGCCGCCCGCGGGCGGCTTCGGGCCGCCGCAGGGCGGCCCGTACGGGGGCGGGACGACGCCCCCGCAGTAGGGACGGCCGGGCGCCGGCCCCGCACGCACCGGCGTGCGGGGCCGCGCCGTCCTCCGCCCGGCCGGGTCCGCGGCGCCGATTTCGTGTTCCCGGCGATGACCATGTAATGTCTTCCTCGCTCGCCCCAATAGCTCAGTCGGCAGAGCGTCTCCATGGTAAGGAGAAGGTCTACGGTTCGATTCCGTATTGGGGCTCCACCAGGTCGAAGGCCCCCGCCACCGCGGCGGGGGCCTTCGGCGTTCCCGGGCGCCCGGCACGGCCGCGCCGGGCGGCGTGCCCCGGACTCCCGGCGCGGTCAGCCGAGCGGCGGGGCCAGCACGGTGCGGTCGCAGCGGGAGCGGGCGGCCTTGACCTGCTCGCCGTTGGGGCGGTCGTTGCCGGAGACGCGGGCCGCGGCGCGCTCGGGGGAGGAGCCGTTGCCCCGGTGGCGGGCGCGCAGGCGCTCCTCCCGCAGCCCGTCGGGCGCGTCGACGTACCAGAGGGCGTGCAGCAGGGCGCGGGCGTCGCGCCATCCCGGCCCGTCGAGGGCGAGGTAGTTCCCCTCGGTGACGACGAGGCGGCAGTGGGGCTCGACGGTGTGCCGGGCGGCGACGGGCTCGTGGAGGGCGCGGTCGTAGTCGGGCACGTGGACGGTGTGCGGGGGAGCGCCGGCGATCCGCCGCAGCAGGGCGGCGTAGCCGTGGGCGTCGAAGCTGGGCGGGGACCCCTTGCGGTCCGTGAGGCCCAGCTGTTCCAGCCGGCTGGTGGAGAGGTGGAAGCCGTCCAGGGGCACGTAGGCGGCGGCGCCGTCGCCGAGCCGTTCGCAGGCGGCGGCGACGAGGGCGCGGGCGAGGACGGACTTGCCCGCGCCGGGCGGTCCGGCGAGGCCGAGGAGGGTGCGGGGGCCGGGGAGGGCGAGGGCGTCGTCGAGCAGGCCGGCGAGGGTGTCGGCGGTCTCCCGCGCGGGGGCGGCGTCCGGGCGGCCCTGCCCGGCCCTCCCGTTCCGGCCGTCCCGGCCGTCCTGCTCGGGGCGCTCGTGCCGCAGCCGGGGAGCGGCATGGTCGGGTCGTCGCTGCATGGGACCAGCATGGCCCCTGCGGGAGCCCGCTCCGCCCGCGGTGGCGTTTCGTGTTGCTTCTCGCCGCCGACCGCCCGTCGGCCGCCTCTCCAGGGCGGGAAAGGGGACGCGGCCGCCGCGTCCACCGCAACTTCACCCGCTTCCGCTGTTGACTGGTGGTGCCTTGTGTTTGATTATGTTTGCAGTCGGGGGTGCTGGGAGAGGCGGAGGCCGTGAAGAAGACAACGACCAAACTCGCGGACGGCCGCGAGCTGATCTACTACGACGCCGACGACTCCGCCGTGCGCGACGCCGCCGACACCCTGGACCCCAGACCCCTGGAGCACGTCGCCAGCCTCTCCGAGATCCGCCACGACCCCGTCCTCGACGAGTGGGTCGCCGTCGCCTCCCACCGGCAGGGCCGCATCTACCACCCGCCGGTCGACGAGTGCCCGCTGTGCCCGTCCCGCGACGGCCGGCACACCGAGATCCCCGCGGCCGACTACCAGGTGGCGGTCTTCGAGAACCGCTTCCCGTCCCTGGCCGCCGACGCCGCCGCCCACTACGAGGGCGACACCGGCCCCGGCACCGCCCGCACCACCGGCCCCCTGCCGTACCTGGGCCGCCCCGGCACCGGCCGCTGCGAGGTGGTCTGCTTCACCCAGGAGCACGACCTCTCCTTCGCGGACCTCACCCCCGCCCAGGCCCGCCTGGTCCTCGACGCCTGGACCGACCGCACCGCCGAGCTGTCCGCGATGCCCGGCGTCGAGCAGGTCTTCTGCTTCGAGAACCGCGGCGCCGAGATCGGCGTCACCCTCGGCCACCCCCACGGCCAGATCTACGCCTACCCCTTCACCACCCCCCGCACCGAGCGGATGCTCGCCTCGGCCGCCGCCCACCGCCGCCGCACCGGCCGCAACCTCTTCGAGGACCTCCTCGCCGCCGAGCGCGCCGCCCCCGAACGGGTCGTCGTCGCCGGCGAGCACTGGACGGCGTTCGTCCCCTACGCGGCCCACTGGCCCTACGAGGTGCACCTCTACCCCAACCGCCGGGTCTCCGACCTGACCGCCCTCGACGAGGACCAGCGGGCCGAGTTCCCCGGCATCTACCTCGACCTCCTGCGGCGCTTCGACCGCCTCTTCGTCGAGGACGGGCAGACCGCGCAGGCCTCGCCCACCCCGTACATCGCGGCCTGGCACCAGGCCCCCGTCCGGCAGTCCGCGGCCGCCGGGCGCCCGCCCGCGGCGACCGAGCTGGCCCTGCACCTGGAGCTGTTCACGATCCGGCGTACGGTGGGCAAGCTCAAGTTCCTCGCCGGCAGCGAGTCCGGCATGGACGTGTTCGTCAACGACGTGTCGCCCGAGCGGGCGGCGCAGCGCCTGCGGGAGGTCGCACCATGAGCCAGACGACGCGGAAGTACCTGGTCACCGGCGGGGCGGGATACGTCGGCGGGGTCGTCGCCGCCCACCTGCTGGAGGCCGGACACGCCGTCACCGTGCTGGACGACCTGTCCACCGGCTTCGCCGAGGGCGTCCCTGCGGGCGCCGACTTCGTGCGCGGCCGCATCCAGGACGCCGCCGACGTCCTCGACCCCTCCTACGACGGCGTGCTGCACTTCGCCGCCTCCTCCCAGGTCGGCGAGTCCGTCGCCGACCCCGAGAAGTACTGGCGCAACAACGTCGCCGGGTCGCTGGAACTGATCGCCGCCATGCGCAAGGCGGACGTGCGCACCCTCGTCTTCAGCTCCACCGCCGCCACCTACGGCGAGCCGGAGCAGGTCCCCATCGAGGAGACCGCCCGCACCGCCCCCACCAACCCCTACGGCGCCACCAAGCTCGCCGTCGACCACATGATCACCGGCGAGTGCGCCGCGCACGGCCTGGCCGCCGTCTCCCTGCGCTACTTCAACGTCGCCGGTGCCCACGGCCCGCACGGCGAGCGCCACGACCCCGAGTCGCACCTCATCCCGCTGGTCCTCCAGGTCGCCCTCGGCCGCCGCCCCCACATCTCCGTGTACGGCGACGACTACCCCACCCCCGACGGCACCTGCGTCCGCGACTACATCCACGTCGCCGACCTCGCCGAGGCCCACCTCCTCGCCCTCGACGCCGCCCGCCCGGGCGAGCACCTCATCTGCAACCTCGGCAACGGCAACGGCTTCTCCGTCCGCGAGGTCGTCGAGGCCGTCCGCCGCGTCACCGGCCGCGACATCCCCGCCGTCACCGCCGAGCGCCGCCCTGGCGACCCCGCCGTCCTCGTCGCCTCCGCCGAGCGCGCCAAGGCCGTCCTCGGCTGGCGGCCCAGCCGCACCGACCTCGACGGCATCGTCGCCGACGCCTGGGCCTTCGCCCGCTCCCTGGAGGAGAACCGACCGTGACCGCAGCCACCGACACCACTCCCGCGGCCGCCCACCAGGCGGCGGCCGCGGCCGCCGCGGGCTTCGCCGCCGTCCACGGCGGCGCGCCCGACGGCGTCTGGGCCGCCCCCGGGCGCGTCAACCTCATCGGCGAGCACACCGACTACAACGCCGGCTTCGTGCTGCCCCTCGCCCTCCCGCACACCACGCGGGCGGCCGTGCGGCGCCGCACCGACGGCCTGCTGCGCCTGCACAGCGCCCAGGCCCCCGGCGCCGTCGTCGAACTCCCCGTCGACGCCCTCGCCCCCGGCGCCGCCGAGGGCTGGGCCGCCTACCCCGCGGGCGTGGTGTGGGCGCTGCGCGAGGCCGGGTACGCCGTCGGCGGCGCCGACGTCCACGTCGACAGCGACGTGCCGGCCGGAGCCGGCCTGTCCTCCTCCGCCGCCCTGGAGTGCGCGGTCGCGGCGGCCTTCGCCGACCTCCACGACCTCGGCCCGGAACCCGCCGAGCTGGCCCTGCTCGCCCAGCGCGCCGAGAACGACTTCGTCGGCGTGCCCTGCGGCGTCATGGACCAGACCGCTTCCACCTGCTGCATCGCGGGCCACGCCCTCTTCCTGGACACCCGGGACCTGGCCCGCCGCCACGTCCCGCTCGACCTCGCCGCCGCCGGCCTGCGGCTGCTCGTCGTCGACACCCGCGTCAAGCACGACCTCGCCGACGGCGCCTACGCCGAGCGGCGCGCCGGCTGCGAGCGCGCCGCAGCCCTCCTCGGCGTCCCCGCCCTGCGGGACGTGCCCCTCGACGGGCTGGAGGAGGCCCTGGACCGGCTCACCGAGCCCGCCCTGCGGCCCCTGGTCCGGCACGTCGTCACCGAGGACGCCCGCGTGGAGCGGGTCGTCGCCCTCCTCGATGCGGGCGACCTGCGGGCGGTGGGGCCCGTCCTCACCGCCGGCCACGCCTCGCTGCGGGACGACTTCCGCGTCTCCTGCTTCGAGACCGACCTCGCGGTGGAGGCCGCCGTCACCGCCGGGGCCCTCGGCGCCCGCATGACCGGCGGCGGCTTCGGCGGCTCGGTCATCGCCCTGGTCGAGGAGGACGCCGTCGACCGCGTCGCCGCCGCCGTCGCCGACGCGTTCGCCGCCGCCGGCCGCACCGCCCCCCGCGCCTTCACCGCCGTACCGGCGCAGGGCGCCCGCCGCCTCGCCTGACCCGCGCCGGACCCCTCCCTGACCCCTCCCCGCCCGTGCCGCACACCGCCGCCCGCCCGCCCCGGCACCCGCCGGGACGGGCGGGCGTGTTCACGAAATCCCCACCACCGCCACACCCCGGCCCGTACCCTGAGGGGCGGTGCCGGTGGGGGCCGGCACCGGGGGGCGGTCCCGCCGCGCACGCGCTCTTCCGGCGGCGGCCGAGCCCCGAGTCAGGGGGGTTGGTGATGGGGCGCATCCGTGTCCTGGTGGCCGACGGCCACCGCGTCTTCGCAGAAGCAGTCGCCGCGGCGCTCGCCGCCGAACCGGACATCGACGTCGCGGCGGCGGACAGCACCAGGGCGGCCGAGCAGGCCCTGCGCCGGGCCGCCACCGACGGACGCGCCGTCCACGTCCTGCTCGTCGACGCGGACCTCGGCGCCACCCCGCCCGCCGCCCGCCCGCCGCCCGCACGCCCGCCGCCCGCACGCCGGGCGGCGCCGGACCCCGCGCCCGCACCCCGGCCGCCGACGGGCTCGCCCTCGCCGCCCGCAGCCGCACCGACCACCCCGGCCTCAGGGTCGTGGTCCTCGCGGCCGCCGACGACCCGCGGCGGGCCGTCCGGGCCCTCCAGGCCGGGGCCGGCGCCTGGCTCCCCAGGGACTGCCCCCGCGACCGCCTCACCGCCGTCGTCCGCGGCGTCCTCAGGGACGAGACCCACCTGCCCCCGGCGCTCCTCACCGGAGTCGTCCGCGAACTCGTCGCCACCCGCACCGACCGCGCCGAGAACCGCCGCCTCCTCGACACGCTCACCCCCCGGGAGCGGCAGGTCCTGCGCTGCATGGTCGACGGACTCGGCCGGCAGGCCGCCGCCGAACGCCTCCACCTCTCCCCCCACACCGTGCGCACCCACGTGCAGAACGTCCTGGGCAAGCTCGGCGTGCACTCCGCACTGGCAGCGGTCGCCCTGGCGCGCCGCGCCGGCATGAGCCCCGCGGAGACCGCCGCCGCCGGCGGCTGACCCAAGCCGCACACTCCGTCAGGTCAGGCAACCGGAGGACACATGTCGTCATCCACCAGCGGCCCCGCCGACCGGCACGCCGCCCCCGCCCCACCCGTCACCCCCGCCCCACCCGTCACCCCCGCCCCATCCGCCACCCCCGCCCCATCCGCCACCACCGCCCCATCCGCCACCACCGCCCCCCGCGGCGGCGCCGGCCCGCACCCGGTCCCCGCGCAGGCCGGGACGGGACAGGGCCTGCGCACCCTCGTCGTCGGCGCCGGCTCCGCGGGCTCCGCACTCGTCCGCGACCTCGTCCGCACCCCCGAGTTCGGCCTGCGCCCCGTCGGCGTCCTCGACGACGACCCCGCCAAGATCGGCACCGCCCTGCCCGCCGAGAACCACGCCGTCCCCGTCCTCGGCCCCCTCCGGGACCTCACCGACCTCGCCCTCGCCCACCGCGCCCAGGTCGTCGCCCTCGCCATCCCCGGACTGCCCCACCGCACCGTCCGCCGCCTCGCCACCGCCGCCGCGGCCGCCGGCGCCTCCGTCCGCTACCTGCCGTCCTTCCTCGCCGCCCTGCGCCGCGAGGTCGTCGGCTCCGACATGCGCACCCTGGACGTCAACAAGCTCATCGGCCGCCACGAGGTCCACGTCGCCTCACCCGACGTCCGGTCCGTCATCGCCGGCCGCCGCGTCCTGGTCACCGGCGCCGGCGGCTCCATCGGCGGCGAACTGTGCCGCCAGGTCCACGCCTTCGGCCCCAGCGCCCTCTACATGCTCGACCACGACGAGTCCAACCTCCACCGCCTCCAGCTGGAGATCTGGGGCGAGGCCCTCCTCACCGACGACTCCCTCGTCATCGCCGACATCCGCGACCGCCCCCGCATCCAGCAGATCTTCCGCGACCTGCGGCCCGAGGTCGTCTTCCACGCCGCCGCCCACAAGCACCTGCCGCTGCTGGAGCGCCACCCCTCCGAGGCCGTCAAGTCCAACGTGCTCGGCACCGACCGCCTTGTCGAGGCCGCCCTCGCCACCGGCGTCGAGCGGTTCGTCCTCATCTCCACCGACAAGGCCGCCGACCCCACCTCCGTCCTCGGCGCCAGCAAGCGCCTCGCCGAGCTCATCGTCCAGGCCAACGCCCGCGACGCCCGCAACCTCGGCACCGGCGTCTTCTCCGCCGTCCGCTTCGGCAACGTCCTCGGCTCCCGCGGCTCGCTGCTCTCCGTCCTCGCCGAGCAGATGCGCAGCGGCGGCCCCGTCACCGTCACCCACCCCGACGTCACCCGGTTCTTCATGACCATCGAGGAGGCCGTCGGCCTCGTCCTGGAGGCCGGCCGCATGGCCCGCGGCGGCGAGGTCTTCGTCCTCGACATGGGCGAGCCCGTCCGCATCGTCGACCTCGTCCGCAACTTCGCCCGCCAGGTCAGCCTCGACGTCGACGACGTCGAGATCCGCTTCACCGGCCTGCGCGCCGGCGAGAAGCTCAACGAGGCCCTCTTCTCCGAGGGCGAGGAGCGCCTGCCCACCGACCACCCGCGCATCTTCGCCACCGCCGCCGCCCGGGGCACCGGCCCCGACGACCTCGCCGGCGGCCTCACGGCCCTCTACCGGGCCGCCGACGGCAACGACGACGAGGAGGTCCGCCGCCGCCTCACCACCCTCCTCCCGGGCTACCGCACCCCCGAACCCGCCGTCCCGGCCCTCGCCGCCCCCTACCCCGACGGGTTCTGAACGCCCCGCGGGGCGGGGCCTGCCCGGCCCCCGTCCCGCGGAGCGCGCGGGGCCGCGGACCACCCGGCCCGCGGCCCCGCCCCCAGCGCTGTCAGCGCCCCCCGTGGTGCCGGTGCAGCGCCGCCGCGAACGCGTCCGCGATCACCTGGTGCCCCAGCGGGTTGGCGTGGATGTCCCGGTACGGCGTGCACTCCCAGGTCCACTGGCAGATGCGCGCCACGTTCAGCGGCACCCCGCCCGCACCCGGCAGCTGCACCGTCGTGGCGAAGTCGCCGCTGGAGAACGCCTGGTCCACCGCCGCCACCGCGAAGCCCGTCCCCCGGTACTCCGACGTCAGCAGCGAGGTGAGCCGGTCCTGCAGCGGGCCCGACTGCCGTGCCGTCGCCTGCCCGGCCGCACCGGTCAGCCACAGCGCCAGGTACGGGTTGTAGTACGACATGCCCGCGTAGCGCGGCGCGCCGCCGCCCGCCGCACGCAGCCCCAGCGTGATCCGCGGCAGGTTGCGGGCGACGGTGTCCAGGCCGCCGGAGACGCAGGCGGTGTCGATGGCGCCGCCCGCCAGGCAGCCGCCGATGTCGTTGGCGCCGATGTCCACCGTCAGGAAGCGGACACGCCCCCGGTGCTCGCCCAGGAACCGCGTGGCGGCGTCCAGCTGCGAGGACGCCCCCGGGTAGGAGCACCTCCCGCCGACGATCATCGACGTGGTCGTCTCCCCGCTGCAGCCCAGGCGGACGTGGACCAGCCGCGGGTCGTCCTTCTTCAGCCGCTCGTACAGCCGGTCGGTGTACGAGACGTCGGTGTCCCGGTGCACGTCCGGCTGGTAGCCGGCCGCCAGCGAGTCGCCCAGCGAGACGTAGTAGGTGGCGCGGTCGCCGCCGTGGCCTCCGTGGCGGCCCCCGTCGTGGGCGGACGCGGGCGCCGTCGCCCCCGCGGTGAGCACGACGGCACTGGCCGCCGCGGCCAGCAGCCGCACGGCGGACCGCCACGGGCTGCGGAGTGTTGCGGACACGGATGTGCCCCCCTTCTGCCCGCGCCAGGAGTGCCGGAGGTGGTCGGGCGTCGGCGGCGGGCAGACGGAGTATGCCTACTACCGACGGGTAGCGGGCAAGACCCGTGCACGGACCGGCCCGCGCCGGCGAGGGCCCCGGCGGGCGTCCCGGTTCAGTCCGGCACGTTGTCGAACGGCGCGACCAGCTCCCGCAGCAGCCCTGCCAGCTCCCGGCGCCGCCCCGGCGCCAGCTCCGCCAGCAGCGCCCGCTCGTGCCCCAGCAGCCCCGCCAGCGCCTCGTCCGCCCGGTCCCGCCCCGACGCCGTCAGCCGCACCAGCACCCCGCGCCGGTCGCCCGGGTCCGGCAGCCGCCGCACCAGGCCCTTCTCCGCCAGCCGGTCGATGCGGTTGGTCATGGTCCCCGAGGTCACCAGCGTCTGCGTCAGCAGCTGCCCGGGGGAGAGCTGGTACGGCTCACCCGCCCGCCGCAGCGCCGTCAGCACGTCGAACTCCCACGGCTCCAGGCCGTGCTCCGCGAAGGCCGCGCGGCGGGCCCGGTCCAGGTGGCGCGCCAGCCTGCTGACGCGGCTCAGCACCTCGAGCGGTTCCACGTCGAGGTCCGGGCGCTCACGGCGCCACGCTGCCACCAGGCGGTCGACCTCGTCCTCCATGGCGATCAGTGTAGTGGGCGGTGTGTCGATGTGAAGTCTCTTGACATCGAGACAGGTCGCGTGCACGCTGCATGTGTCTTGACGTCGAGATACTTTGCGGAGCGGACATGACCCGGTGGGACCCCGACCAGTACCTCCGCTACGACAACCACCGCACCCGCCCCCTCCACGACCTCCTCCACCGCATCCCCGCCGACACCCGCCCCCACCGCATCCTCGACCTCGGCTGCGGACCCGGGAACTCCACCGCACCCCTCCGCACCCGCTGGCCCGACGCCCGCATCACCGGCGTCGACACCTCCCCCGAGATGCTCGCCGCCGCCCGCACCCGCCCCACCGGCCCCGACCCCGGCGGCACCGGCACCACCGACTACGTCCTGGCCGACGCCGCCACCTGGGACCCCGCCCCCCACCACCCCGACCTCATCGTCACCAACGCCCTCCTCCAGTGGATCCCCGACCACCTCCCCCTCCTCGACCGCTGGACCCGCGCCCTCACCCCCGGCGGCACCCTCGCCCTCCAGCTCCCCGGCAACTTCGACGCCCCCAGCCACACCCTCCTCGCCGCCCTCCGCACCAGCCCCCGCTGGAAGGACCGCCTCGCCGACGGCGCCCGCCGCGACGCCGCCGCCCACGACCCCGCCGCCTACCTCGACCGCCTCACCGCCGCCCACTGCACCGCCGACGTCTGGGAGACCACCTACCACCAGCTCCTCCCCGGCCCCGACCCCGTCCTCGAATGGGCCAAGGGCACCGCCCTGCGCCCCGTCCTCACCCGCCTCGACCCGCCCGACCGGGCCGCCTTCCTCGACGAGTACGCCGCCCTCCTCCGCCAGGCGTACCCGCCCGGCCCCCACGGCACCGCCTTCCCCTTCCGCCGCATCTTCGCCGTCGCCCGGAGGAACCCGTGAGCGCAGAGGAACCCGTGAGCGCAGAGGAACCCGTGAGCGCAGAGGAACCGATGAGCGCGGACGAACCCGCGACCGCGGAGGAACCCGCGACCACGGAGCAGGGCGTGATCACCGCCCTCGACCACGTCCAGCTCGCCGCCCCGCCCGGCACCGAGGACGCCCTCCGCGCCTACTACACCGGCGCCCTCGGCATGACCGAGATCCCCAAGCCCCCCGCCCTCGCCGCCCGCGGCGGCTGCTGGTTCCAGGCCGGAACCGCCCAGCTCCACCTCGGCGCCGAAGAGGGCTTCACCCCCTCCCGCAAGGCCCACCCCGCCCTCCGCGTCACCGGCATCCACGCCTACGCGCAGCGGCTCACCGAACGCGGCGCCCCCGTCACCTGGGACCACGACCTCCCCGGCCACCACCGCTTCTACTCCCGCGACCCCGCCGGCAACCGCATCGAGTTCCTCGAACCCCACACCCCCGGCACCCCCTGAACCCCGCCCGCCCCGCCCCCCGGCGGAGCAGCCCTCCGCCGCCTCTTCCCCGACGCCCCGCCCGGCGACCCCGCCCAGGCACTCCTGCGGTGCACCGGCCGCACCGCACCCCCCGACCGCCCCCGCCGCACCGCCTGGACCTGGCAGGCCGCCCTCCCCGAACCACCCGCCCCCCGGTGACCCCGCCCCCCGGTGATGGAGACCCTCAGTCCTTCCGCTCCCCCATCAACCGCGGATGCCGCTCCATCCCCTCCAGGCCGTGCCACGCCAGGTTCACCAGGTGCGCCGCCACCTCCGCCTTCGCCGGACGCCGCACCTCCAGCCACCACTGCCCCGTCAGCGCCACCATCCCCACCAGCATCTGCGAGTACATCGGCGCCAGCCGCGGATCGAACCCACGCGACTTGAACTCCAACCCCAGGATGTCCTCCACCTGGGTGGCGATGTCGCTGATCAACGACGCGAACGTCCCCGTCGACTGCGCCACCGGCGAATCCCGCACCAGGATCCTGAACCCGTCCGTCGACGTCTCGATGTAGTCCAGCAGCGCGAACGCCGCCTCCTCCAGCAGCACCCGCGGATGCCCGCCCGTCAACGCCCCCGTCACCATGTCCAGCAGCAGCTGCATCTCCCGGTCCACCACGACCGCGTACAGCCCCTCCTTGCCCCCGAAGTGCTCGTACACCACCGGCTTCGACACCCCGGCCTTCGCCGCGATCTCCTCCACCGACGTCCCGTCGAACCCCCGCTCCGCGAACAGCGTCCGGCCGATCTCCAACAGCTGCTCCCGCCGCTGCTTCCCCGTCATCCGCACCCGGCTCCCCCGCCGGGCCGGCCGCCGCTCCCGACCCGCCGGGGCCGCCCCGGCCGGGGCCGCCCCCGCCGAAACCGCCTCCGACCGGCCGGCCGTACCACCGTCCGCGCTCCTGCCGCTGCTCCCGTTCACCCCCCCATTCTGGAGCAACCCCCCCGGCAGGCGGGCCGTCATTCCGCCCGGCGGGACTCCACCCGCTCCCGGCTCGGCCACCGCACGTCCCGCGCCCACCCCGCCAGCTCGAACCACCGGATCAGCCGCGCCGACGAGTCCACCTGCCCCCGCAGCACCCCGTGCCGCGCCGACGTCGGGTCCGCGTGGTGCAGGTTGTGCCACGACTCGCCGCACGACAGCACCGCCAGCCACCACACGTTCCCCGACCGGTCCCGCGACCGGAACGGACGCCGCCCCACCGCGTGGCAGATCGAGTTGATCGACCACGTCACGTGGTGCAGCAGCGCCACCCGCACCAGCGACCCCCAGAAGAACGCCGTCGCCGCACCCTGCCACGACCACGACAGCAGACCGCCCGCCAGCGGCGGCAGCAGCAGCGACACCGCCGTCCACAGCGGGAACTGCCGCGAGATCCGCCGCACGTCCCGGTCCTGCACCAGGTCCGGCGCGTACTTCCGCTGGTCCGTCTGCTCCTCGTTGAACATCCAGCCCAGGTGCGCCCAGAACAGGCCCTTCAGCAGCGCCGGGACCGTCTCCCCGTACCGCCACGGCGAGTGCGGGTCGCCGTCCTTGTCCGAGTACCGGTGGTGCTTGCGGTGGTCCGCCACCCAGCGCACCACCGGACCCTCCACCGCCATGCTCCCCGCGATCGCCAGCGCGATCCGCAGCCCCCGGTTCGCCTTGAACGAGCCGTGCGTGAAGTAGCGGTGGAAGCCCACCGTGATCCCGTGGCAGGTCGCGAAGTACATCACCGCCGCGATCACCAGGTCACGCACCCCCACCCCCCGGCCCCAGGCGACGGGCACCGCCGCCACCAGCGCCAGGAACGGCACCACGATGAACACGGCGAGCGTCACCCGCTCCACCGTGCCCTGCGTGTCGCCGCCGAGCGTCGCGCTCGGCAGCAGGTCGGGAGCGGCGGCCGTGGGCCGTACCTCGGTGGACTGGGCTGTCATGGGCGTCCCCTTGCTGGGTGTCGGTGGTGCGTGCCGGATGTCGGTGCCGGAGGCCGGCTCTGGACGCCGCCGTCGCGTGCCGGGCGCGGGGTGCCGGATCGGCGGTCCTCGGGTGCCGGACGTCGGCGGACGGGGGCGGAGGCGGCGGCGGGAGCGGAATGACGGGCTCGGGCCTTCGGGAAGGGCCACCTACGGATGCGTAACTTACGCCATCGTAGGTTGGTGCACCCCTCCAGGGGAAGCCCACAGGGCCGAAAGAACGACTTGAGCAGAATCACTCGAACGTGTGATCTATTCGGATATCCCGGACAGGCGCCCGCCCGACGCCCGACGCTGGATCCGTGACCAGCGACAACGCGCCCCACGGCGCCACCCCGACCATCCCCGCCCAGGCCGCACCCGCCGACCCCGTCCTCACCGGATCCACACCTCCGCCACCCGGTCCCGTTCCTGTCCCCGCCCCCCAGGCGGGCCCCGCCGAGACCGACCGCGCCGAGACCGACCTCCGCGAACGGGCCAGGGCCCTCCGCCGCGCCGGCCACAGCCGCCGCAGCATCCGCGAACAGCTCGGCATCCGCAGCGAGGACCGGCTCGGCCGCCTCCTCCAGGGCGAGCCCCCGCCCGAGTGGACCCGCCGCCCCCGCGCCAAGGACCACCTCCGCGCCCGCGCCCGCGAACTGCGCCTCGAAGGGAGGACCTACGACGAGATCAGCGCCGAGCTGGACGTCTCCAAGAGCTCCGTCTCCCTCTGGGTCCGCGACCTGCCGAGACCGGCCCCGCGCATGACGCCGGAGGAGAAGGCGCGCCACATGAACGAAGTGCGATGGGAACCGCTGCGGCGTGAGCGCGATGCGGAGCGGCGGGCGGTGAAGGCTGCGGCCCACGCCGAGATCGGACAGCTCTCCGAGCGGGAGCTCTTTATGATCGGTGTGGCCCTGTACTGGGCCGAGGGTGCCAAGGACAAGGCGTACGACCGCCGCGAGGCCGTCGGCTTCATCAACAGCGATCCTGGCGTCGTCCACGTCTACCTCGCCTGGCTGAGGCTCCTCGGCGTGGAGGAGTCCCGGTGGCGGCTGCGGGTCCACATCCATGAGACGGCGGACATCGAAGCGGCGGAGCGCTACTGGGCGGAACTGGCAGGATTCGACCCCGCGGCGCTGCAGCGGACGACAGTCAAGAGGCACAACCCTGCGACGAACCGCAGGAACACCGGCAGTGCCTACCGCGGATGCCTCTTCGTGAAGGTGCTGGACGCGGCTGACCTTTACCGTCGCATCGAGGGCTGGTGGTGCGGCATAGTGTCTGCTGTCGAAGGTCAGGACCTCGGTCCTGCCGAGTGACGAGCTTTCCGCCGTGGTGTAAGGGCAGCACAGGGTCTTTTGGTGGCCTTAGTCTGGGTTCGAATCCTAGCGGCGGAGCTCCTTTTCTGATCGTTTCCGATCGCTTGCGGGTGGCCGTTCCCCGCACCCCCGTTATTCTCAAGGCGTCCGGGTACGCCTGTGCGGATGTGCGTCCCGGCCCGTCCCCGCCCCCAGCAATGCCGAGGAGCCTCCCGCGTGAGTGCCAACTCCCCCGCCGCCGTCATCGTTCTCGCCGCGGGTGAGGGCACCCGCATGAAGTCGCCGTCGCTGCCGAAGGTGCTGCACCCCATGGCCGGGCGCACCCTGGTCGGGCACGCGGTGGCCGCGGGCCGTGAGCTGGAGCCGGAGCACCTGGTGGTCGTGGTGGGCCACATGCGGGAGAAGGTCGTGGCGCACCTGGCCGAGGTGGACCCGGGGGTCCGGACGGCGGTGCAGGAGGAGCAGAACGGCACCGGGCACGCGGTGCGGGTGGCGCTGGAGTCGCTGGCCGCGGACGGCGTGGCGGTGGACGGCACGGTGGTGGTGACGACGGGGGACGCCCCGCTGCTGACGGGGGAGACGCTGCGGGCGCTGGCGGAGGAGCACGCGTCGCGGGGGAACGGGGTGACGGTGCTCACGGCGGTGGTGCCGGACGCGTCGGGCTACGGGCGGATCCTGCGGGACGCGGACGGCGCGGTGTCGGCGATCGTGGAGCACAAGGACGCGTCGGAGGAGCAGCTGGCGGTGTCGGAGGTGAACTCGGGGGTGTTCGCGTTCGACGGGAAGCTGCTGGTGGAGGCGCTGGGGCAGCTGCGGACGGACAACAGTCAGGGGGAGGAGTACCTGACCGACGTGCTGGGGATCCTGCGGGAGGCGGGTCACCGGGTGGGTGCGGTGGTGGCGGGGGACTTCCGGGACATCCTGGGGATCAACGACCGGGTGCAGCTGGCGGAGGCGCGCCGGATCCTGAACGGTCGGCTGCTGGAGCGGGCGATGCGGGCGGGTGTGACGGTGGTGGATCCGGCGTCGGTGTGGATGGACGTGTCGGTGTCGTTCGAGCCGGACGCGGTGGTGCTGCCGAATGTGCAGCTGTACGGGGAGACGCATCTGGGGGCGGGTTCGGAGGTGGGTCCGAACTGTTCGCTGACGGACACGGTGGTGGGTGCGGGGGCGCGTGTGAGCAACGCCACTGCGGACCGTGCGGAGGTGGGTCCGGGGGCGTCGGTGGGGCCGTACGCGTACCTGCGTCCGGGGGCGCGGCTGGCTCGGGGGGCGAAGGTGGGGACGTACGTGGAGGTGAAGAACTCGTCGTTGGGTGAGGGGGCGAAGGTTCCGCACCTGTCGTACATCGGGGACGCGGAGATCGGTGAGGGGTCGAACATCGGGGCGGCGTCGGTGACGGTGAACTACGACGGCGTCAACAAGCACCGGACGGTGGTGGGTGCGCACTGCCGGACCGGTTCGGACACGATGTTCATCGCGCCGGTGACGGTGGGGGACGGGGCGTACACGGCGGCGGGTTCGGTGATCACGAAGGATGTGCCGGCGGGTGCGCTGGCGGTGGCGCGGGGGCAGCAGCGGAACATCGAGGGCTGGGTGGAGCGTCGTCGGGAGGGGTCGGCTGCGGCGCTTGCTGCTGCTGCGTCGCGGGGGGCGGGCGGGGTTGCGTCGGGGGAGGTTGCGGCTGCTCCCGGGGCGGACGGTTCGGTCGGGGGCGCGTAACCTGGTGGACATGCGTGCGCTGCGGGTCCGATGCCCGGCCTGTGGTGGCGTTTCCCTTTTTGAACGGCCAGTCGCCCGGTTCCGGAGCGCGGACCTGTGTGCGGCAGCAACCGAGGAGACGGTGCAGTGACCGGCATCACCACGTCCGGTGAGAAGAATCTTCGACTCTTCTCCGGCCGGGCCCACCCGGAGCTGGCGAAGGAGGTCGCCGAGCAGCTGGGGACCGAGCTGGTTCCGACCAAGGCGTTCGACTTCGCCAACGGCGAGATCTATGTGCGGTTCCTGGAGTCGGCGCGTGGTGCGGACTGCTTCGTCATGCAGAGCCACACGGCGCCGATCAACCAGTGGGTCATGGAGCAGTTGATCATGATCGATGCTCTGAAGCGGGCCTCCGCGCGGAGCATCACGGCGATCCTGCCGTTCTACGGGTACGCGCGTCAGGACAAGAAGCACCTGGGCCGTGAGCCGATCTCGGCGCGGCTGGTCGCGGACCTGCTGCGGACGGCGGGTGCGGACCGGCTGATGGCGGTGGACCTGCACACGGCGCAGATCCAGGGTTTCTTCGACGGGCCGGTGGACCACCTGTTCGCGCTGCCGATGCTGGCGGACTACGTGGCGACGCGGGTGGCGGCGGACCGGCTGACGGTGGTGTCGCCGGACGCGGGCCGGGTGCGGGTGGCGGACCAGTGGTCGGACCGGCTGGCTGCGCCGCTGGCGATCATCCACAAGCGGCGTGACCCGAACGTGGCGAACAAGGTGATGTCGGCCGAGGTGGTCGGTGATGTGCGCGGCCGGGTGTGCGTGCTGGTCGACGACATGATCGACACGGCGGGCACGATCTGTGCGGCCGCGGACGCGCTGTTCGAGAACGGTGCGGCGGACGTGATCGTGGCGGCGACGCACGGTGTGCTGTCGGGTCCGGCGGCGGACCGGCTGAAGAACTCGCGGGTGAGCGAGTTCGTCTTCACGAACACGCTGCCGACGCCTGCGTCGCTGGGGATGGACAAGGTGACGACGCTGTCGATCGCGCCGTCGATCGCGGCGGCGATCCGTGAGGTGTTCGAGGACGGTTCGGTGACGAGTCTGTTCGAGGGCGTGCACTGACGGTTCCGCCGTCCGTGTGATCGGCCCGCCGCCGGATTCGTCCGGCGGCGGGCCGATTTCGTTCCTGTGCGGGGGAGCGGGTAGGATCGGGGGGTTGCTCGGCGAGGGAGGCCGTACGGCTCGCGAGGGCTCGGCTTCCGTGATCGACGCGCTGCTGCGAGTTCCGTGCGTGCTGCCGCCGAGTGATCTGCCCCGAATTTCCGAGGGTGTGGTCCCGGCGGCTTTCTGTTGTTCCGTCCGCACCCCGCGTATGCCACGAGGAGTGCTGTCGTGTCCGAGGTCCGTCTTGCCGCTGAGCCCCGTACCGAGTTCGGCAAGGGCGCTGCCCGCCGTGCCCGCCGTGCCGGTCTGGTCCCGGGTGTGGTCTACGGCCACGGCCAGGAGCCGGTCCACCTGAACCTGCCCGGCCACGACCTGATGATGGCCCTGAAGACCCCGAACGTGCTGATCTCCCTGCCGATCGGCGGCAAGGACGAGTTCGTGCTGCCGAAGGCCGTGCAGCGGGACCCGATCAAGGGCTTCCTGGAGCACGTCGACCTGCTGCTGGTGAAGCGCGGCGAGAAGGTCACCGTCGAGATCCCGGTGCTGACCGAGGGCGAGCTGGCCCCGGGCGGCAACCTGCTGGAGCACGTCCTGAACGCGCTGCCGGTCGAGGCCGAGGCCACCCACCTGCCCGAGAACGTCACCGTGTCGGTGGAGGGCCTGGAGGCCGGCGCCTCGATCCACGCCAAGGACATCGAGCTGCCGAAGGGCACCACCCTGGCCGTCGAGGAGGACGCCGTGGTGCTGCACGTCGTCGCCGCGCAGGTCGAGCAGGCCCCGGCCGAGGAGGGCGCCGAGGCCGCCGAGGCCGCTCCGGCCGCCGAGGGCTCCGAGGCCTGATCCGGTCGCGGATCCGTTCGTCGCCGCTGCCCCGGCCCGCTCCGGCGGGTCGGGGCAGCGGTGCGTCCGGACCCGGCGGTCGGGGCGGGCGGCCGTGCGGGGTGGGGGTGTGCGGCGATGATGGTGGCCGCCGGCGGCGCGGGCCGGGCGGCCGCGGTGGTGTCGTGGTGGTGCCGTGGTGGTGCCGTGGTGGTGTGTGGTGTCGAGTTCGGGAGTGGAGCGGGCGATGAGCAGCGGTGACGGCGGTTACACGGGTCCGTGGCTGGTGGTGGGCCTGGGCAATCCGGGGGAGCAGTACGCGCGCAACCGGCACAACGTGGGCTGGATGGTGGCGGACCTGCTGGCGGAGCGGATGGGTGCGCGGTTCAAGGCGCACAAGAGCCGCAACCAGGTGGCGGACGGCCGGCTGTCGGGGCAGCGGGTGGTGCTGGCGAAGCCGATGTCGTACATGAACCTGTCGGGCGGTCCGGTGACGGCGCTGCGGGACTTCTACAAGGCCCCGGCGTCGGCGCTGGTGGTGGTCCACGACGAGCTGGACATCGACTTCGGGGTGCTGCGGCTGAAGCTGGGCGGGGGCGACAACGGCCACAACGGGCTGAAGTCGATCACGAAGTCGCTGGGGCCGGACTACCACCGGGTGCGGTTCGGGGTGGGGCGGCCGCCGGGGCGGATGCAGGTGGCGGACTTCGTGCTGAAGGACTTCTCCGCGGCGGAGCGCAAGGAGCTGGACTGGTTCGTGGACCGGGCGGCGGACGCGGTGGAGGCGCTGGTGTCGGAGGGGCTGGAGCGGGCGCAGCAGTCGTACAACACGTAGCGGCGCGGACCGGGTGGCCTGCCGTCTGCCGCCCAGTCGCCTGCCGAAGTGAGGCGGCGGGTCCGGTCGGCCCGTGTCCCGCTGGGCCGCCGGGAGGCCTGCGCCGGGGTGCCCGTGCTGCCGTTTGCGGGCGGGTGCGGAGACGGGTGCGCGGCCCCGGGTGCGGCGGTGCCCTGCGGGGTCCCGCGGAGTCCCCGGGCGTGGTCCGGCGGGCCGCCTTCCGTGCGGCCGGGTGCGGGGCTGCGGTCGGCCTGCCGCCGGTCGGCGCTGGTGCGGGGCGGGTCGCGGGGGGTAGCGTGCGGCGCCGACGGGCCGGAGGCGGGGGCGGTGGAAGGCCGGACCCCGTGTGTCGAGTCCCGGGAGTGCGTGGTGGCGGTGGCGAGGACGGCGGAGCGGAGGGCCGGGGCAGCCGGGTCCGCGGAGCGGACGGCGGCGGGGTCCGGGGCGCGGCGGCCGGAGGCGGCGCCGCGGTTCAAGGGGCGGCGCAGCCGGATACGCCGGGCCGGTGAGCGGGCGGTGGGGATGGCGCTGCTGCTGCGGCTGCTGGCGGTGTGGGCGGTGGTGCTGGTGCTGCTGGGGGCGGCGGCCTGGTCGAGCTGGCAGGGGTGCCGGGACGCGGTGCTGGGGGGCCGGGAGCGGGGGGTGCTGACGGTGCGGTCGTGCGATCCGGGGGTGTGCCGGGGGTCGTTCGTGCCGGACGGTGCGGACGGGTCGTCGCGGCTGGTGTCGGTGGCGCGGTCGGAGGTGCCGGCGGGGGGCCGTCCGGTGGCGGGGGGCCGTTCGGGGGTGCTGCACGCGTGGATCCCGTTCGGCGGTGCGCTGCTGCTGGGCGCGGCGCTGGTGGGGGCGGTGCTGCGGTGGCGGCGCACGGCGTGGGCGGGTGCGGTGCTGGGGGCGGCGGTGCTGGGCGGGGCGTTCGCGGTGTCGTCGTCCTGATCCGGGCGGCCGGCGCTGCGGTGGCGGGGTGCGGGGGTGCCGGGGTGCGGGTCGTGGCAGGTCGGTGCGGACCGTCGCAGGTCGGCGCAGGTCGGCGTGGGTCGGCGCTGGTCCGTGCGGACCGTCGCAGGTCGGCGCTGGTCCGTGCGGGCCGTCGCGGGTCGGCGGGGGTCGGCGGGGGTGTCCCGGTGGGGGCCCGGGTGCGGCCGGGTGCTCGGGTCTCCGCGGTCCTCCGGGGCCGCCCTTCCTGACGGTTGCTCAGTTCACCTCCTGGTGCCGGTGCTTGGAGGTGCAGGGCTTGTGAGGATGCGTGGCCGAAGTGTTACCCGCCGACCGGGGGGTGGGTTGTGTCCCGTTTCGGCGGGGTTCGTGGGTGGCGGGGTGTCCGATCCGGACAGTTTTGACGTGTATGCGGCGAATTGATTTCACCCCCGTGGCGGATGACGATGGGTGGTGTTCCTGGGCCCGGCGTGCTCAGTGCCTCCCCTCCTCCGGCCTCCTTGCTGCCGGACGCCGCCTGACCATCCCGTCCGGGCCCCGTGCGACCAGACCTAAGGGGTACGTGTGTCCTTCTCGCGACGCACCCGCGCGGCCCGGTTCCTCGGCGCCGCGGCACTGACGACCACCGCGGTGATGGGCGGCGCCGGCGCGGCGCACGCCGAGTCGGCCGGGGCCGCCGCCTCGCCGGGTCCGCGGGTGGCGCCCGCGTCAGCGCCGGTGGCGCCGCTGCTCGCGGACACCGGCAGTGAGGACACGGGCCTGCTGGTGGTGTACGCGGGGCTGCTGGTGGCGGCGGGCGGCGGCGCGCTGTGGGCGCTGCGCCGCCGTGAGGAGCCGGCCGTGCACTGACCGTGCACTGAGCCGCGGGCTCCGGCCGCGGGGGTGTCCCCGGCGCTTCGGACACGACGGAGGGCCCGTCCGCACCGCTTCGAGCGGGTGCGGGCGGGCCCTCCGTCGTGGCGCGGCCCTGCGGCCGGTCCGGGGCCCGGGCCCCGGACCGGCCGGTCCGGTCAGCCGGTGTTGCGCAGGCCGGCGGCGATGCCGTTGACGGTGAGCAGCAGGGCGCGGGAGACCAGCGGGTCCTCCTCGGCGCCGCGGGCGGCGTCCTCGCGCTGGCGGCGAAGCAGGGCGACCTGCAGGTAGGAGATGGGGTCGAGGTAGGCGTCGCGGACGGTGAAGGTCTGCTTGAGGACGGGGTTGTGCTCCAGCAGCTCGTTCTCGCCGGTGAGGCGCAGCACCTCCTTGAGGGTGAGGTGGTGTTCGGCCTCGATGGTCGCGAAGACGTGCTTGAGCTCGTCGGGGACGAGCTGCTCGACGTAGTGGCGGGCGATCCGCAGGTCGGTCTTGGCGAGGGTCATGGCGACGTTGGAGAGGAAGTTGCGGAAGAAGTGCCACTCGCCGTGCATCTCGTCGAGGACGTCGCCGAGGCCGGCGTCGCGGGCGGCGGCGAGGCCGGAGCCGACGCCGTACCAGCCGGGGACGATCTGCCGGGACTGGGTCCAGCCGAAGACCCAGGGGATGGCGCGCAGGCCGTCGAGTCCGGCGCCGGAGTCGGGGCGGCGGGAGGGGCGGGAGCCGAGGTGCAGGGAGGCGAGCTGGTCGACGGGGGTGGAGGCGAAGAAGTACTTGGGGAGGTCGGGGTCCTCGACGAGCCTGCGGTAGGCGGTGTGGGAGGCCTCGGAGACGGTGTCCATGCAGGCGTCCCAGCGGGCCAGGGCCTCGGCGGACTGGCGGGGGGATGTGTGGAGGGCGGAGGCCTGGAGGGTGGCGGAGACGGTGAGCTCCAGGTTCTCCCGGGCGAGGGAGGGGATGAGGTACTTGTCGGAGATCACCTCGCCCTGTTCGGTGACCTTCATCTCGCCGTCGAGGGTGCCCCAGGGCTGGGCGAGGATCGCCTCGTGGG
Source organism: Streptomyces sp. NPDC001380 (assembly GCF_042895785.1). NCBI lineage: Bacteria > Bacillati > Actinomycetota > Actinomycetes > Kitasatosporales > Streptomycetaceae > Streptomyces > Streptomyces sp. NPDC001380. The sequence goes on from NZ_JBIAWP010000010.1 coordinate 136,409, forward strand.
AGGGGCCGCCGCCGCGGCCGACGGTGCCGCCGCGGCCGTGGAAGAGGCGCAGGCGGATGCCGTAGCGGCGGGCGACGTCGCGCAGGCGGCGCTGGGCGCGGTGGATCTCCCACTGGGAGGTGGTGATGCCGCCGAACTTGGAGGAGTCGGAGTAGCCGAGCATGACCTCCTGGACGTCGCCGCGCAGGGAGACGAGGAGGCGGTAGGAGGGGTCGGCGAGCATGTCGTCGAGGATGCGGTCGGCCTGCTGGAGTTCGTCGGTGGTCTCCAGCAGCGGCACGATGCCGATGCGGGCGACGCCGGCGTGGAGGTCGATGAGGCCGGCCTCGCGGGCGAGGACGGCGGCGGCGAAGACGTCGTCGGCGCCCTGGCACATGGAGATGATGTAGCTCTCGACGATCTCGTCGCCGAAGCGCTCGAAGCCCTCGCGGACGGTCTGGAAGACGCCGAGGGTCTTGGCCCCGGCGGCGTCGAGGGGGGCGGGGGTGGGGGCGAGGGGGCGGCGGGAGCGCAGTTCGCGGGCGAGGAGCTTCTGCCGGTACTCGCGGGGCATGTCCTCGTAGCGCCAGGCCTCCTCGCCGAGGCGGTCGAAGAGCTGGCCGAGGGCGTGGTGGTGGGCGTCGGCGTGCTCGCGGACGTCCATGGTGGCGAGCTGGAGGCCGAAGGCCTCGACGGTGCGGATGGCGCGGGCGAGGCGGCCGTCGGCGATGAGGCCGCCGCGGTGGGCGCGCAGGGAGTCCTGGATGAGCCTGAGGTCGGCGACGAGCTCGCGGGTGCCGCGGTAGTCGCGGCCGGGCTGGTGGGCGGTGCCGGCGGCGAGGCGGTCGCGGGTGTTGACGAGCTTCTCGCGGACGCAGGTGGCCTTGAGCCGGTAGGGCTCCTCGGCGTTCATGCGCTTGTAGCGGGGGCTCAGCTCGGGGAGGGCCTCGAGGTCGGCGGCGAGGGAGTCGAGGAGCTCCTGGGAGGCGCCGGCGAGGCGGACGGAGGTGGAGAGGGTGGCGCGCAGGTCGTCGACGGTCTCCAGGGCGTCCTTGATGCCGTACTCGTGCTGGAGGATGAGGACGTCGCGGGTGACGGCGGGGGTGACGTTGGGGTTGCCGTCGCGGTCGCCGCCGATCCAGGTGCCGAAGGTGAGGGGGCGGACGCCCTCGGGGAGGGCGAGGCCGACGCGGGCGAGCTCCTCGTGGAGCTCCTCCAGGACCTCGGGGACGGCCCCGCGGTACAGCTCGTCGAGGTAGTAGACGGCGTTGCGGGCCTCGTCGGTGGGCTCGGGACGGGCGATGCGCAGTTCGTCGGTCTGCCACAGCAGGTCGATGACCTCGGCGAGGCGCCGGTCGGCCTGGCGGCGGGCGGAGCTGTGGCGGTCGGGGTCGGCCTCGGCGAGTCCGGAGACGGTGTGCTCGCGGTGGGTCCGGTCGAGGAGTTCGGCGATGCGGCGCAGCTTGTTGAGGACGCTGCGGCGGGCGGCCTCGGTGGGGTGGGCGGTGAAGACGGGCCGCACGGCGAGGTGGGTGAGGGTGTCGGCGAGGTGCCGGGGGTCGGCGTCGGCGAGCCGGTCGGCGGTGCGGGCGATGGTGGAGCCCTCGCGGGCGCGCTGCACGGACAGTTCGCGGCCGCGGTGGACCTGCTCGGTGACGTTGGCGAGCTGGAAGTAGGTGGAGAAGGCACGGACCAGCTTGGCGGCCGTGTCGAGGTCGGTCTGCTCCAGCAGGCGGGCGGCAGCGGCGCCGTCGCTGCGGGTGAGGTGGCGGACCTCCTCGACGAGGTCGAGCAGCTCCTGGCCCTCCTGGCGGACGAGGGTCTCGCCGAGGAGGTCGCCCAGGCGGCGGATGTCGGCGCGCAGCGCGGCGTTGGCGGCGAGGGCGTCCGGGGCGGCGGTGTCGTGCTCTGCCGCGGGGCGGTCGGCCGGTGTGGGGACCGGTGCGGTCACGGCTGGCTCCCTTTGCTCACGGATACGGCTACGGGACGGTGGGGGGCTCGGCCGCCGTCCCGCGCGGAGGGCGGCGGGGCCGGCCCGGTGGGGGCGGCGCCCGCCCGGCGCGGGTTGTCCTCGGCGGTGCCCGGGGGGTGCGGGCTGGGCGGGAGCGGTGCTCCGCCGCAGCCGGTGCGGACCGCGCTGTCCGACGTGTCCCAGCATAGGTGTCCGAGTACCGGCGCAGGTCGAGGCGGCCGTATGGCGGACACGGCGTGCCGGGGCGGGGCATCGCGGCTGGTGCCCCGGCGGGGTGCCCCGGCGGGGTGCCCCGGCGGGGTGCCCGGGCGGGTGGGGCCGGGCGGGGGCGGCGGGCCCGGGTCCGCTTGCGGAAGGGGGGAGGGGCGGGCCGGGGGCGGCGCCTAGTCTGGTGCCCATGAGCATGGCGACGGGGGACGGGATACCGGGCGGCGGGGTGGCGGCGGGGGCGGCCGGTGCACCGCCGGGCGGGCGGCGGGCCGCGGGCGGCCCGTGGTGGTGGGCGCGGCCGCGCGGGCTGGTGCTGGACGTGCTGCTGGCCGTGGTGGCGGCGCTGGAGTGCGGGTGGGGGGCGGCGGGCTTCGCCGGGGACCGGCTGCACTGGCACGCCCCGGTGCCGGCGGTGGCGTTCGTGCTGGGGGCGCTGGCGGGGGCGTCGTTGGTGGTGCGGCGGCGGTGGCCGGTGGTGCCGGTGGCCGCGGCGCTGGTGTTCGTCCCCGGCATGGTGGGGGTGGTGCTGCTGGTGGTGTCGCTGTACACGCTGGCGGCGTGCCGGGACTGGCGGGCGCGCCGGTGGACGGTGGCGGCGCTGTCGGCGCTGGCGTTCGCGGAGACGCTGGGCATGGTGCTGGTGGCGTTCCTCTCCGACCCGCAGGCGCGGGGGGTGCCGCCGCGGTGGCTGCTGGTGGTGCTGGCGGTGCTGGTGTCGGTGGGGCTGACGGTGCCGCCGATGGTGCTGGGGCTGTACGTGGGGGCGCGGCGGCGGCTGGTGGAGTCGCTGCGGGACCGGGCGGAGGGCCTGGAGGCGGAGCTCGGGCTGCTGGCGGAGCAGGCGCGCGAGCGGGCGCGGCGGGCGCGGATGGAGGAGCGGACCCGGATCGCGCGGGAGATGCACGACGTGGTGGCGCACCGGGTGAGCCTGATGGTGGTGCACGCGGGGGCGCTGGAGCGGGTGGTGCCGCGGGATCCGCAGCGGGCGGCGGAGAGTGCCCGGCTGATGGGGGAGGTGGGCCGTCAGGCGCTGGACGAGCTGCGGCAGATCCTGGGAGTGCTGCGGATGGCCGAGGGCGAGGCGGCCGGGGCCGGGGCCGGGGCGCCGCCCGCGGCGGTCCGGGCCGGGGCGGCTGCGGGGGACGGCCCGGACGGCCCGGACGCCGGGGGCCGGGGCGGTGCGGACGCCTCCGGCGCGGGCGGTGCGGGTGCGGACGGTTCCGGTGGGTGCGGGTCCGGTGCGGACGGCGGTCCGGGGCTGGCGGACGTGCCGCGGCTGGTGGAGCAGTCCCGGGCGGCGGGGCTGCCGGCCCGGCTGGAGGTCGGCGGGGCCCGGCGGGCGTTCACGGCGGAGGCCGAGCGCACGGCGTACCGGGTGGTGCAGGAGGCGCTGACCAACGCGCACAAGCACGCCCGCGGGGCGGAGGCGCTCGTCACGGTGGCGTACGTGCCGAACGGGGTGCGGGTCGTGGTGGTGAACACCGCGCCCTGCGAGCAGGACGCGGCGGACGGCGGGCGTCCGCTGCCGAGCGGCGGCAACGGGCTGGTGGGGATGCGGGAGCGGGTCGCGGCGCTGGGCGGCAGCTTCGCGGCGGGGCCGGTGGACGGGGGCGGCTTCCGGGTCGAGGCGGTGCTGCCGTCGCGGCTCGCGGTGAGCGCGGTGCCCCTGCGGCGGGAGTCCGCCGGGCCGCCGCCCTAGGGCCGAGGGATCCGTCCGCGGGCCGGCGGCGGGGGAGCGGCCCGCGCGTACCGGACCGCCGCGGCCTGCGGGATCCGCGCGGGCGGCGGCGGGACGGGTGAGGGGTCCGTCCCGTCCCCCGCCGCCCGCGTGCGCGCCGTCAGGCGCTGGTGATGGTGCCGCCGACGGTCTGCTGCAGCGTCTGCAGGGTGGTGCCGTCGGCGCCGACCGCCCAGCGGTCGCCGACCAGGAAGCTGCCGCCGCCGAGGGTGGCCTGCAGCCACTGCTGCTGGTCGGACCGGTTGGCGAAGGAGGTGACCGCGAAGCGGGCGCCCTGCTTGTCGGTGCAGGTGGTCTGCTTGAGCTGCTGCCCGGCGTCGGGCGGGGTGAGGGAGCAGCCGGTGGCCGCGGCGAACGCGTTCAGCGCCATCGGGGGCCTGCCCGGCTGGGGCTGGGTGGCGGCCTGCTGCTGCCCGGCGGGCGCGCCGGGGGCGCCGGGGGCGCCGGCCATGGTCTGCATCCCGGCGGGGAACTGCTGGGCGGGCTCGGCCTGGGCGGCGCCCGGGTCGGCCTGGCTGGGGCTGCCCACGTGGTTGCTGGCGCTGCAGGCGACGGCGGAGCTGAGCAGGACGGCGACGGCGGCGACTGCACCGGCTGCGGCCCGCGGGTGGAGGGCGGGCGTGCGGCGCGAGGCGGTCGGATCGGTCATGGGGGTTCCCTCCCGGGGCGGTGTGCTGCGGGGCCGGTGCTGTCCGCCGGTCTGTACGCCGGGGCGCGCGGGGCGGTTCAGCGGCCCTGCCCGCCGGGCGCCCGCCGGACGCGGGGGCCGGGGACGGGGCCGCGGGCCGTGCGAGCCGGGGAGGGCAGGCCGGGGAGGGGCCCCGGGGACGGGGACGGGGACGGGGACGGGGCTGGGGCTGCGGGCCGTGCGGGCGGGGGAGGGCGGGCGCGGCTCAGAGCAGCTGGACGGCGGTCCGCAGCCGTTCGGGGAGGGCGCCGGTGACCAGGGTCGTCACCGCCCGGTCGACGGTGTCCCCCAGGTACCACTCGCCGGTGTGGTCGAGGCTGTAGACGCGCCCGGCTGCGTCGACGGCGAGGAGGCCGAGGCCGCCGTTCTCCTCGCCGAGGGGGGCGAGGGGGGTGTCCAGGGCCCGGCCGAGGTCGGCGAGGGTACGCGGCTGGTGGAGGCCGCGCAGCGGGTCGATCAGGAAGGGGGTGCGGGCGATCTGCTCGCCGGCGCCGGCCAGGTCGACGCCGATGCCGCCGAACTCCGCCCAGGCCTCCACGGCGGCGGGGAAGACGCTGTGGCGGTGGCCGTCGGGGGAGTCGTACGCCGTGAGGGCGTCCGCCCAGGCCTCGGCCTGGCGGATCTGCCAGCGGCCGGGGTGCCACCCGGCGTGCTTGAGCGCGGAGGCGACGTCGGCGGGGAATCGGGCGTTCAGGAGGGGGCTCCTCGGGTCGGGGGCCGGGGCGGGTGCGGCCGCGGCTCAGCCGGCGGCGGCCGGCGCCACCGCGACGCTGCGGACGCCGAAGTGCTCCAGCATCGGCGCGCAGGAGCGGCACGGCGGCTGGTGGGTGCCGTGGGCCGGGTCGCCCTCCTCGCGGATCCGCACCGTCGTCATGCGGGCCCCTTTGAGGGCTTTGCGGGCGTCGGAGAGGCCCAGCGGCTTGCGGGAGGCGCGCCGCGAGCGGTTGGCCTCGGCGGTCGCCAGGTACTGGGACAGCAGGATCGCCTCGGCGCAGCGGCCGGTGAACCGTTCGCGGCTCTCCGGCGGCAGGCCGGCGAGGAACGCGGCGACCAGCGGGTGCAGTGCGGGCGGGGCGTCGTCCCGGTGGCCGGGGTGGGTGCGGGTGCCGTCGCGCGCGGACAGGGCCGCGGCCACGGCGGGCAGCAGGCTGTCGCGGTGCTGGCGCAGGACCGGGGCGCCGGCGGGTGGCCGCGGAGCGGCGGGTGCGGCGTCGGGGCTGGGGCCGGGGCCGGGGCCTGACGGCTGCGGAGCTGACGGGGCGGGGGCCGCCGGGGGCGTGGCGGTGGCCGCTATTCGGTCGCCGATGGCCATGGCCGCTCCTCCCGTCCCTCCGTCCGGCCGACACGTTCGTCGGCGAAGTGCAGAGGGTCAGACTGCCAAATACTTCAGGTGATCACTAATCCGGGGCGTGTTCCGCGGGGTGTTTCGCCATCCTGTGTCCCGCTTTGCCGGTCGTGGCCTGCGTCTCCCGGCCGTCGGGGCGTGCGCGCGGGCGCGCGTTCGCGGGTCCGTGCGCCCCACCCGGATCATCACAGGTCGTCCACAACCCGCAGGCGGGGTTTGCGCATTCGGCCCCCTCGCGCCGGAGGGCGGCGGTAGCGTTCCTGCAGCGCAGCCGGAGGCGGTGTGCGCGGCTCCGGCACCGCAGGGGAGAGCGGCCGGGGCCGCCCCGGTGTCCGGCCGTGCGTCCGAGGGTGTCAGCCGCGCCGGCCGAGGCGCCGCGCGGCACGCAGGGGGGTCGATGCCATGACGCATTCGCAGCGGACGAGCGGCGCAACCGGGCCCGAGGAGGCCCACGAGGCACCCGGCGAGCACGTGCCCGCCCCCGGGCCGCCCGCGGCTCCGGAGGGCGGGCCGGTCGGCATCGCCGTCGTCGGCGCCGGCTACTGGGGGCCCAACCTGGTCCGCAACGCCCAGCAGACGCCCGGGCTGCGGCTGCGGTGGCTCTGCGACCTGGACGAGTCCCGCGCGCGGCGGGTGCTCGGCGGGTACAGCACGGTGCGCACCACCACGTCCTTCGAGGAGGTCCTCGCCGACGACCGGGTGCAGGCCGTCGCCGTCGCCACCCCCGCCGCCAGCCACTACCGGCTGGTGCGGGCGGCGCTGGAGGCGGGCAGGCACGTGCTGGTGGAGAAGCCGATCACCACCGACGCCGACGAGGCGGAGGAGCTGGTCGCGGTCGCCGAGCGGCACGGCCGGGTGCTGATGTGCGACCACACCTTCTGCTACACGCCGGTGGTGCGCCGCATCCGCGAGATGGTGCACCGCGGCGACCTGGGCGAGGTGCAGTTCTTCGACTCGGTGCGGATCAACCTCGGGCTGGTCCAGCCCGACGTCGACGTGCTGTGGGACCTCGCGCCGCACGACCTGTCCATCCTCGACTTCGTGCTGCCGCCGGGCGTCGAGCCGGTCGGGGTCTCCGCGCAGGGCGCCGACCCGATCGGCGCGGGCCGCGCCTGCGTGGCGTACCTGACGGTCCACCTCAGCAGCGGGGCGCTCGCCCACTGCCACGTCAACTGGCTGTCGCCGACCAAGGTCCGCACCACCATGATCGGCGGCTCGCGGCGCACCCTGGTCTGGGACGACCTCAACCCGCAGGCCCGCCTGTCGGTGTACGACCGCGGCGTGGACCTCACACCGCCCGACGAGCTCACCGACGCCATCCGCCACCAGGCGCTGATCTCCTACCGGGTGGGTGAGATGGTCGCCCCCGCGCTGGTGGAGCAGGAGGCCCTGCGCAACGTGATGGCGGAGTTCGCCGCCGCGGTCACCGAGGGGCGCGCCCCCCTCACCGACGGCCGTGCCGGGGTGCGGGTGCTGCGGCTGCTGCACGCCGCCTCCCGCAGCCTGGAGCTGGGCGGGGCCACCGTCCCGGTCGGCGCCGCGGGGGCGGGCCCGGCCGCGTCCGGCCTCGCCGCGGGCCCCCTCGCCGCCGACGCCCTCACCGACACGCTCACCGAAGGGGCCGCCGCCCGATGACCGCCACCACCCCGCCCGGCCCCACCCCGCCCGGAGCCGTCCCGCCCGGAGCCGTCCCGCCCGGGCCCGTGTGCGGCACCGCCCCGGCCGCCGCCAGGGCCGCCGGGACCGCCCGCACCGGTGCCGCCGTCGACCTGCACGGCGCCCGGTGCCTGGTCACCGGCGGGGCGGGCACCATCGGCTCCGCCGTCGTCGACCAGCTGCTGGAGGCCGGCGTCGGCGAGGTCGTCGTCCTCGACAACTTCGTCCGCGGCCGCGCCGCCAACCTCGCCCGCGCCCGCGGCCTCGCCGCCGCCGACCCCGCCCGGCTCCGCGTCGTCGACGGCGACATCCGCGACCGCGCCCTGCTGCGGGAGCTGCTGCGGCCCGCCACCGACATCGTCTTCCACCTCGCCGCCCTCCGCATCACCCAGTGCGCCACCGAGCCCCGGCTCGCCCTGGAGGTCCTGGTCGACGGCACCTTCGACGTGCTGGAGGCCGCCGCCGAGACCGGCGTGCGCAAGGTCGTCGCCTCCTCCTCGGCGTCGGTGTACGGCCTGGCCGACACCTTCCCCACGCCCGAGACCCAGCACCCCTACAACAACGACACCCTCTACGGCGCCGCCAAGGCCTTCAACGAGGGCCTGCTGCGCAGCTTCCACGCCATGTACGGCCTGGACTACGTGGCCCTGCGCTACTTCAACGTCTACGGGCCCCGGATGGACGTCCACGGCCGCTACACCGAGGTCTTCATCCGCTGGATGGAGCGGATCGCCGCCGGGCGCCCGCCGCTGATCTTCGGCGACGGCGCGCAGACCATGGACTTCGTCTACACCGAGGACATCGCCCGCGCCAACCTGCTCGCCGCGCGGGCGCCCGCCACCGACCGCGTCTACAACATCGCCTCCGCGAGCGAGGTCTCGCTGCGGGGCCTGGCCGAGGCGCTGCTCGCCGCGATGGACAGCCCCGGCCTCGGCGTGGAGCACGGACCGGCCCGCGACACCGCGGGCGGCGTGGTCCGCCGCCTCGCCGACATCTCCGCCGCCGAGCGCGACCTGGGCTGGAAGCCGGAGCTGGGCCTGGAGGAGGGCCTGCGCCGCCTGGTCGCCTGGTGGCGGGGGACCGCCGCCGAGGAGGCGTCCGAGGGCGCGTCCGAGGGCGCCGCCGCCCCCGGGGGCGTCGCGTGACCATCCCCGTCATGGTCCCCTGGCTCGGCGAGGAGGAGGCCGAGGCCGCCGCCGAGGCCGTCCGCTCCGGCTGGATCGCCCAGGGGCCGCGCACCGCGGCCTTCGAGCGGGCCTTCGCCGACCACCTCGGCGTGGAGCACGCCGTCGCCGTCTCCTCCTGCACCACGGCCCTGCACCTCGCCCTGATCGGCGCCGGGGTGGGCCCGGGGGACGAGGTCGTCGTCCCCTCCTTCTCCTTCGTCGCCACCGCCAACGCCGTCACCTACGTCGGCGCCGTGCCCGTCTTCGCCGACGTCGACCCCGCCACCGGCAACCTCACCCCCGCGACCGTGGAGCCGCTGCTCACCGCCCGCACCCGGGCCGTGGTCGCCGTCGACCAGGGCGGCGTCCCCGTCGACCTCGACGCCCTGCGCGCCCTGCTCGACCCGCGCGGGACCACCGTGGTCGAGGACGCGGCCTGCGCCGCGGGCAGCGTGTACCGGGGCGCCCCGGCGGGCCGCGGCGCCGAGCTGGCCGCCTTCTCCTTCCACCCCCGCAAGCTCCTCACCACCGGTGAGGGCGGCATGGTGACCTGCCGCGACGGGGCCGTCGCCGCCCGGCTGCGGCGGCTGCGCGAGCACGGCATGAGCGTCTCCGCCGCGGACCGGCACGCGGCGCCCGGCGGCGCCGCCCTGCTGGAGACGTACGACGAGATCGGCTTCAACCACCGGATGACCGACATCCAGGCCGCGGTCGGCCTGGTCCAGCTGGGCAGGCTGCCGGCCCTGGTGGAGCGCCGCCGCGCCCTCGCCGGGCGCTACCGCGCGCTGCTGGCGCCGCTGCTCGGCGAGGACGGCGGCGGGCGGCTGGTCGCCGACCCGCCCCACGGCACCACGAACTTCCAGTCCTGCTGGCTGCTGCTGCCCGACGCCTTCCCGGTCGGCCGCGACGACCTGCTGGGCCGGCTCGCCGCCGCCGGGATCTCCGCCCGGCGCGGCATCATGGCCGCCCACCTGGAGACCCCGTACGCGGGCACCGCCCGGGTGCCGCTGCCCGCCACCGAGCACCTCACCCGCAACTCCCTCGTCCTGCCGCTGCACCACTTCCTGACGGAGGAGCAGCAGGACCAGGTCGCCGCCGCCCTGCTGGCCGCGGCCGGCTGAGCACGCCCACACCCGGACCCAGGGGGACCGCACCATGACCGCGAGCACGGCCGCCGACGCCCCGACCCCGCCCGCCGGGGGCCCGGCCGCCCCGCCGGCCGCCGCCCCGCCGGTGCCGCTGGTGGACCTGCAGGCGGCCCACGCCGAGGTCGCCGACGAGGTCCGGGAGGGCTTCGACCGGGTCCTCGCCGCGGGCGCCTACGTCAAGGGCCCCGACGTCGCCGCCTTCGAGGAGGAGTACGCCGCCCTGTGCGGCACCCGCCACTGCGTGGGCACCGCCAACGGCACCGACGCCGTCGAACTGGCCCTGCGCGCGCTGGAGCTGCCCCCCGGGGGCGGCGTGGTGCTGCCCGCCAACACCTTCGTCGCCACCGCCGAGGCCGTGGTGCGCGCCGGACTGCGGCCCGTCCTCGTCGACGCCGACCCCGAGCACCTGCTCACCGACCCCGCCCGGGTCGCCGAGGTGCTGGAGGCCGACGGCGGTGCGGTGGCCGCCGCGGCCGCCGCGGGCACCGACCCCAGGCCCGGCCGGATCGCCGCCCTGCTGCCCGTCCACCTCAACGGCCAGCTCGCCCCGATGCGGCCGCTGCTCGACCTGGCCGCCGCCTACGGCCTGCCGGTGGCCGAGGACGCCGCCCAGGCGCAGGGCGCCGCCCAGGACGGCCGGCCCGCCGGCTCCTGGGGCCGGATCGCGGCGACCAGCTTCTACCCCGGCAAGAACCTCGGCGCCTACGGCGACGCGGGCGCCGTCACCACCTCCCACGACTCCCTCGCCGAGGCGGTGCGCCTGACCGGCGACCACGGCTCGTCCCGCAAGTACGTCCACGACCGCTTCGGCTTCACCTCCCGCCTGGACACCCTCCAGGCCGTGGTGCTGCGCGCCAAGCTCCGCCGCCTGCCCGCCTGGAACGCCGCCCGCCGCGCCGCCGCCGCCCGGTACGACGCCCTGCTCGCCGGCCTCGACGGTGTCTCCCTGCCGCGCACCGCGCCCGGCAACGTGCACGTCTGGCACCTGTACGCGGTCCGCGTCCTGCCCGGCCGCTCCCGCGACGCGGTGCTGGAGGCGCTGCACGCGGCGGGCATCGGCGCGGGCGTGCACTACCCGGTGCCGGTCCACCTCCAGCCCGCGTTCCGGTGGCTCGGCCACGGGGAGGGGTCCTTCCCCGTCGCCGAGCGGGCCGCCCGCGAACTGCTCACCCTGCCGCTCTTCCCCCAGATCACCGAGGCCCAGCAGGTCCGCGTCGCCGAGACGCTGGCCGGGGCCCTCGACCGGGCCTGACGCGCCGTCGCGGAGGGGGCGGCGGGTCAGCTCCCGTCGCGCAGGTCCTTCGGGGCCTCGCGCAGGAAGGAGATCCGGTCGAAGACGGCGGTGCAGCCCTCGCCGAGCGGCGACTGCGCCATGAACCCGATCCGCACCCGGCCCGCCGCCTCCGGCCCCAGCGTGAAGTAGCGCAGCAGCCGCCACCAGCGGCCGTCCGCGGAGGAGTGGAAGGCGAAGGCGCCGCCGGTGCGGGTGATCCGCAGCCACAGCCGCCCGCCCGCCGTCTCGTGCGCGTTGGCGTCGTCGGAGGTGCCGCGGGTCACCATCGTCACCGCGGTCGGCCGCGCCTGCGGGGAGTACTCGAGGCAGACCTTCGCCCACAGCCGCTCGCCGGCGTGCAGGAGCAGCACCCCGGCGTCGTAGCTGGAGCGGAAGCCCACCTCCACCCGCGCCGCGAACGTGAAGTCGCCCTCCGGCGGCACGCCCACCAGCCGTGCGGCGTCCGGCAGCTGCTCGCCCTCCCGGCCCGCCGGGTCCGCGAACAGGTCGCTGCGCGGCGCGGCCGTCATGGTGAGCGTCCCGCCGTCGATGCTCCAGGAGCCGCCCGGCGGCCCCTCCTCCGTGAGTGCGATCATCAGGCCCTGGATGGTGTGCCCCCCGGCGTCCGGCTCCGCAGGTCCCGCCACGGCGGCGTCACCTCCTCGACGGCCGCGCGGTGTCCGGGACCGGGCGGCCGCCCCCCATCCTTCCCGGCGGCGGCGCGGTGCGCCAGAGGGGCCCGCCACCGGGGGGGGCACCGCCGCCCGGCCACCCCCTACGCTGGGGGCGCAGACGTACGAGCCGAGCCAGTGGGGGACGAACTCGATGACGACAGGTCGGCCCGGCGCGCCCGCCGGACCCGGGAGAGCGCAGGCGCCCGGCGCCGCCTACGCGGGGCAGGCGGTGCGCTTCCCCGACCCGCTGCGCGCGGAGCGGTACCCCGCGGGGGTGCCGGTGGACGAGCGCGGGTACCCCGACCTCGGGGCGTTCGCCGCCGCGGCCGCCGAGGTCGCGGACCCGCCGGAGGGCTTCGGCGTCGACGAGCTGCGGCTCACCGACCACGTGTCGGCCAACGCCGCCCTCTACACCCAGGGCCACGAGCTCTGGGCCGACGTCGACTGCGCCGTCGCCACCCCCCACGGCTGGACCTGGCACCACGCCGTCGGCCCGGCGGCCCCCGGCAGCCGCCGCCTGGAGCTGGTCCCGGTGGAGGTGAAGGCGCTGCTGCGGCACCACGGCGGCCTCGCCCTGTCCACCGCCGACCACTCCCGCCGCGGCACCCGCCCCCTCCAGGAGCACCGCCCCGCGCACTTCTCCCTCGCGAAGGACGGCGGCGGCCCCCTCGCGGTGACGGAGGACCAGGTCCAGCGGGTGGAGGAGCGGCTCGGCTACCGGCTGCCCGGCGCCTACCGCGGCTTCCTCAAGCTCGCCGGCGGCCGCGCGCCCGTCGGGGTGGCCCTCGACCCCGGGCTGGGCCTGCTGCTCGACCAGCCGTTCCTCACCGTCCGCGACACGTACGCGCTGGACGACCTGGTCTACGTCAACAAGTGCGTCCGCGACCACCTCACCAAGGACTACCTGGCCGTCGCCTACGTCCAGGGCGGCCTGCTGGCGCTGAAGGTCCGCGGCCCGCGCACCGGTTCGGTCTGGTTCTGCCCGTACGACGACGCCCGCGACACCGGCGCCGAGGAGCCGCCGGACCTGCGGTGCGAGCGGCTGCTGCTGCCCTGCGGGGACGACTTCGACGCGTTCCTGCTGCGGCTGGCCGGCAGCCCGCCGGAGCTGGAGACGGTGGCCGAGCTGATGGTGGACGGCGGGTTCGCCCGCGCTGTCCCGGTGAAGGGGCAGGGGTGATCCGGCCGTGGTGACGTACGCGCAGGCCCAGGAGACCGCCGAGGACTGGGTCAACGGCGGGGTGCCGCACTTCCAGCGCCGCGAGGTGCGGGTGCGGGAGTTCGACCTGGGCTTCGTCTGCTGGGCCGCGGACCGGGCCGACGGGCCGACCTCGGACGGCGGCGAGGTGCGGCTGGTCATCGCCCGCGACAGCGGGGCGGCCACGCTGTGGCCGCCGCTGCCCGTCCACGAGGTGGTCCGCCGCTACGAGGAGGTCTACGGGCGGCCCGCGGGGGCCGCGCCCGCGGGCACCCCGGCGCCGCCCGCCCGCGACTCGGTGGAGGCCACCTCCTTCCTGCTCAGCCCGCCGCAGTGGCTGCAGGAGGCCGGCGCGGCCGCGATCGCCGCCGAGGCGGCGGCGCTCGGCACCTCCGGCACCTCCGGCGGCTCCGGCGGCCCTGGCGGCCCCGCCGGGCCCGCGCGGCCGGCTCCCGCGCCCGCCGACCCGCCGCCCGCCGTCCTGACCGCGCCGCCGGTGCCCGACGGGCCGCCGGGGGACGTGCCGACCATGCTCGCGCCGCCCGGGCACACGCCCCCGCCGCGGCCCGGCGGCACCGGCGGCGGCCCGACCCCGCCGCCGTCCGACCCCTTCGGCACCGGCGGGCCCGCCGTGCCTCCCGGCGGCCACGGCCACCCCGCGCCGCCGCCGGGTTGCCCGGCCTCCCCGCCGCCGCCGGCGTACCCCGCCGACGGCCTGCCGCGGGGCGTGTACCCGCCGCCGCCCGTGGCCCCGCCGCCCGCCCCCCTCGGGCCTCCGCCGCCCCCGCCGCCGGGCCTGCGCGCCGCGGCGCCGTCCGGTCCGGGCGCACGTCCCGGCGGCCCGGTGCCGCCGCCCCCCGAGCTCGACCACGCCCCGACGATGCTTGCGTCGCCGGGCGGCCCCGGCATGCCCGTCGTGCCCGGCCCGCCCGGAGGCCCGTCCGGCGCGGGCCGCGGCGCGGGCGGCACACCCCCGCCGCCGCCCCCCGGCCTGCTGGGCGGCGGCCCCGGCGCCCCCTCGGGCGGCGCCGGCCGTGCCGCGGGCAGTGCCCCGCCGCCCCCTCCGCCGCCCGGTCTGCTGGGCGGCGGAGGGCCGGGAGCGGGCGGCGCCCCGGCGTCCCCGTCCCCCGCCGCGGCCGACCTCGACCACGCGGCCACCCAGCTCTCCCCGGCCGTCGACCTGGGCCGCGGCCCCGGCCGGGACGCCGGACGGTCCGCCGTGCCGCCGCCCCCGCCCCCGCCCCCGCCGCCGGGGATGCCGGGTGCTCCGCTGCCCCCGCCGCCGGGGATGCCGGGTGCTCCGCTGCCGCCCCCGCCGGGCGCCGGTGCGGCCTACGGCTACCCCGCCGCCCCGCCGCCCCCGCCGCCCGGCCCGCTCGGCGGCCCCTTCCCGCAGCAGCCGCCGCCGCCCGCGCCGCCCGGCCCGGCCGGCGGACCGGGCGTGCCGCCCGTCCCCGGCATGCCCGGCATGCCGAGTGCCCTCGGCGTGCCCACGGTCGGCCCCGGCTACCTGGCGGTGCTCAGCTACCGCGGGCCCGACGGCTCCGAGCAGAAGGTGATGCACCGCAGCGAGCCGGGCACCCCGCACCCGGAGTGGAAGATCCTCCAGGAGCTGCGGCGGCTGAACGTGCCGCCGGACCAGGTCCTGGAGCTCCACACCGAGCTGGAGTGCTGCGACCTGCCGGCCGGCTACTGCGCCCGCATGGTCAAGGAGGCCTGGCCGAACGTCAGGATCAGCCACACCGCCGCCTACGGCCGCGACCACGCCGCGCGGCAGTCCGGCATGCGCCACCTGCTGGAGCACCTGGACGAGCTGCACGCCCTGGCGTCGGGCCCGGCCCGGCCCCGGCCGGTGCGGGTGCCGCTGCCCGACCCGGGCGCGGTGCCGAAGCTGCCGCCGCTCGCCCCGCAGCAGCTGGCGGGGGAGCTGGCGCAGGCCTTCGGCCCGGCGGTGTTCCGCTACGAGCAGCGCGCGGTGGCCCGGCAGGGCGTGCCGGAGGCGGTGGCGCAGACGCTGACCTGGGCGGGCCTGCCGGTGGAGTTCGGCCCGTTCTTCTGGGCGCAGGCGCAGCCGGGCCGGCCGATCCCGACGCTGGCGGAGCTGGCGGCCGAGCGCGGGCGTGCGGCGGCGCCGGACGCGGGCGGGTACCTCGTGCTGGGCAACGACTACGGCCGCCAGCTGTGCGTGCAGTACGGCACGGCCGCCGTGGTCGCGGTGGACCTGGAGGGCGGGCCCGAGCAGAACCGGCCGCGGTTCGTGAACTCCGGCGTCCCGGAGTTCGTGCGCTGCATGGCGCTCCTCGGCCGGATGTGGCGGCTGCGGTACGGCCTGACGCCCGAGCAGGCCGGGCGCTGGACCACGGACTTCCAGGCGCAGCTCGCCGCGGTCGACCCCGCGGCGCTGCAGTCGCCGGACACGTGGTGGGCGGTGGTCCTGGAGCAGTTCTGGGACGGCCTGCTGTAGGGCGGCGCGGTACGGCGGGAGGGGCGTTCCGGACATCCGGGGCGCCCCTCGCTGTCGTGTTTCCCACGTGTTCCCGCGCGGGTCGCGGGCGGTGGTTCGGGTACGAGTGCCTTCGGAGCAGGTAACTTGGGGGTCAAAACGGATCAAAAGTGATCAGGTTGCTTCCTGGTCGCTGGCGACGAGGGGAGCAGCACCGATGAGCGACGCCGTCTCTGCGTACGACTTCACCACGGCCCGGCGCGGCTACGCGCCGGAACAGGTGGCGCGTGCGGTCACGGCGCTGGTCACCCAGCGGGACGAGGCCTGGGAGCGCCTCAGCGTCCTGGGGGCCCGCATCCGCGAGATGGAGGCGGAGCTGGCCGCCGCGGTGCAGGCCGCCGAGGAGGCCCCGCCGCCCGACTTCTCGCAGCTGAGCGCGCGGGCCGCCGGCCTGCTCTCCGGTGCCGGGGCCGAGGCGGAGACCGTGGTGCAGGAGGCCGAGCGCGCCGCCGCCCAGCTGCACCGCCTCGCCGTCCAGGAGGCCCAGCGGCAGTCCGGCCACGCCGCCGAGGCGGCGGGCGCCGCCCGCGCCGGGGCGGACGCCGACGCCGAGCAGCTCCTGGAGCAGGCCCGCGCCGCCGCCGCGAAGCTCCGCGAGGAGGCCGCGCAGGAGAGCGCGGAGCTGCTCGCGGCCGCCGAGCGGGACGCCGCCGCGGTGCGCGGGCGCGCCGAGCAGGAGGCCGAGCGGTCCCGGTCCGAGCTCGCCGCCCGGCAGAAGGCCGCCGACGAGGAGGCCGCCGCCTCGCTCGCCCGCGAGGAGGAGCTGGAGGAGCGGATCAACGCCGTCGCCGAGCGCCGCGACCAGGAGTCCGCCCGCCACCGCCAGTCCGTCCTGGCCCGCGTCTCCGAGATCGACGAGGAGGCCCGGGTCCGCGCCGAGCGCATCCTGGACCGGGCCCGCCAGGAGGCCGAGCGGATCACCGCCGCCTCCGAGCGCGAGCAGCGGACGTACGAGGAGCGCCAGGAACTGGTGCAGGTGCACCTGGACCACATCCGGCAGACCCTGTCGGCGCTGACCAACATGCCCACCGCGGCGGGCGCGGGCACGGCTGCGTTCTCCGTCCCGGCGCCGGCCGCGGAGGCCCTGCCGGTCGCCGCCGCCGCCGTCCGGCCGGTGCGGAGCGTGGGCGCCGTCGACGGCGTGCCGCACGACCCCGCGCACGACCCCGACTCGGACACCGCCGAGATCCCGCTGCCGGCCGCCCCGCCGCCCCCGGCCCAGCGCACCGGCTCCACCGGGGAGGAGCGCCGGGCGGGCTGACCGCCGCCGCACCCCCGGCGGGGCCGGCGCGGCCCTAGAGGACCTCCACCGCCGCCCCGCTCAGGCGGCGGCGGCAGTCCAGCACGTAGCGGGCGTGCTGTGTGACGGCGGCGTAGTCGAACTCGTCGTGGTCCGCGAGCAGGACCACGGCGTCGGCCGCCGCCAGCTCCTCCGCCGTGGCCTCCACCCGCCGCACCGCGGCGAGCGCGTCCCCGTGCCCGGCGTCCGCCGCGGCGCGGGGGCCGGGCACCCGCGGCTCGCCGGGCAGGCGTGGCTCGTCGACGTGCACCCCGGCGACCACGTGCGGGTCGGCGGCGCGGACCTCGGCGCCCATCCGGGTCAGCAGTCCGGCGACCCGGGCGGCCGGGGTCTCCCGGGCGTCGCCGGTGTTCTTCTTGTAGGCCAGGCCCAGCAGCAGCACCCGGGAGCCCTTCACCGAGCGCTGCCGCTCGTTGAGGGCCTCCACCAGCCGCCGCACCACGTAGTCCGGCATGTGGCTGTTGACGTCGTTGGCCAGCTCCACGAACCGGAAGGGGTGCCCCAGCGCCCGCTCCACCCGCCACGACAGGTACGACGGGTCGATGGGCAGGCAGTGCCCGCCCACGCCCGGCCCCGGCGTGAACCGCAGGTAGCCGAAGGGCTTGGTGGAGGCGGCGTCGATGGCCTCCCACACGTCGATCCCCAGGTCGTGGGCGAACATCGCCAGCTCGTTGACCAGCGCGATGTTCACGTGGCGGAAGGTGTTCTCCAGCAGCTTGGTCAGCTCCGCCTCCTTGCAGGAGGAGACGGGCACCGTGCGCTCCACCAGCTGCCCGTAGAAGCCGTCGACCGCCGCCAGCGACGCCGCGTCCAGGCCGGAGACGACCTTCGGCGTGTTCTCCAGCCGCCACACCGGGTTGCCCGGGTCGATCCGCTCGGGGCTGTACCCGAGGTGGAAGTCGCGGCCCGCCGCGAGCCCGGAGCCCTCCTCCAGCAGCGGGGCCAGCAGCTCCTCCGTCGTCCCCGGGTACGTCGTCGACTCCAGCACCACCGTCGCCCCCGGCCGCAGGAAGCGGGCCAGCATCCGGGCGGAGGACTCGATGTACGACAGGTCCGGCGCGCCGTCGCGCAGCGGCGTCGGCACGGTGATCACCGCGACGTCGAACCCGGCCGCGTCCCGCGGGTCCGTGGACGGCAGGTACGAGCCCGCGTCCAGCAGGGGCCGCAGCCGCTCCGCCGGGATGTCCTCCACGTACGACTCGCCCACGGCGAGCCGCTTGACCCGCCGCTCGTCGACGTCGTAGCCGACGACCTCGTGCCCCACCTCGGCGGCCCGGACCGCCAGCGGCAGCCCCACGTACCCCTGGCCTGCGATCACGACGCGCATCGTGGAACAGCACCCCCCTCGTGACGGCGCCATCCCCACGCCGCCTTCACAGAATCAGCGTAGAGAGCGGCGCGGTCCGGCGGGGCCGTTTCCGGCGGAGCCGGGCCCGCCCCGCCCCCGCCGCACGGCGTGCCGCCCGCCCCGGGCGTACCCTGGGACCCCCGGCCCGCACCGCGTGCCGGGCGGTTCGCGTTGCGCGCCCCGGCGCCCCGCGGCGCCCGTCCCCACCCGGCCCGGGCCGCCGGGGCACCGGACCGCCGACGCCCCCGCACCCAGCACTCCGCACCCAGCCCCACCGCCCCAGACCGCCACTGACCGGAAGCACGGGACAAGAAGACCCCATGACCCTGACCGGACTGCTCGACGTCGTCGCCCAGGACGCCGCCCTCGCCGAGGCCGTCGAGGCCGCCGCCACCGGCGCCCGCCGGCACCTCGACCTGGTGGGGCCGCCCGCCGCCCGCCCGTTCGCGATCGCCGCCCTGGCCCGCTCGCTCGCCGCGCGCGCCGCCGGGGACCGGGGCCGGCCGGTGCTCGCCGTCACCGCGACCGGCCGCGAGGCCGAGGACCTCGCCGCCGCGCTGCGCTCGCTGCTGCCGCCCGACGCCGTCGCCGACTTCCCCGCGTGGGAGACCCTGCCGCACGAGCGGCTCTCCCCGCGCTCCGACACCGTCGGCCGCCGCCTCGCGGTGCTGCGCCGCATCGTGCACCCCCGCGCCGACGACCCGGCCGCCGGGCCGGTGCAGGTGGTCGTGGCGCCGGTCCGCTCCGTGCTCCAGCCGCAGGTCAGGGGCCTGGCGGACCTGGAGCCGGTGGCGCTGCGCCGCGGGGAGCAGCACGACCTGGAGGAGGTCGCCCGCCGCCTGGCCGCCGCCGCCTACCAGCGGGTCGAGCTGGTGGAGAAGCGCGGCGAGTTCGCCGTCCGCGGCGGCATCCTGGACGTCTTCCCGCCCACCGAGGAGCACCCGCTGCGGGTGGAGTTCTGGGGCGACGACGTCGAGGAGATCCGCTACTTCAAGGTCGCCGACCAGCGGTCCCTGGAGGTCGCCGAGCACGGCCTGTGGGCCCCGCCCTGCCGGGAGCTGCTGCTCACCGACGCCGTGCGGGCCCGCGCCGCCGAGCTGGCCGCCGCCCACCCCGAACTGGCCGAGATCCTCGACCGGATCGCCGAGGGCATCGCCGTGGAGGGCATGGAGTCGCTGGCCCCCGTGCTGGTGGACGACATGGAGCTGCTGCTGGACGTGCTGCCGCAGGGCAGCGTCGCCGTGGTCTGCGACCCCGAGCGGGTCCGCACCCGCGCCGCCGACCTGGTCGCCACCAGCCAGGAGTTCCTCCAGGCGTCGTGGGTGGCCGCGGCCTCCGGCGGCGACCGGCCCATCGACCTGGCCCCGATCGACGTCTCCGCCGCCTCCCTGTGGCCGCTGGCCGACGTCCGCGAGCACGCCGACGCGATCGGCCTGCCCTGGTGGTCCGTCAGCCCCTTCGCCACCAGCGACTCCGCCGACTCCTTCGAGGCCCGCCTCGACGCCGACCCCGACACCCTCACCCTCGGCATGCGCGCCGTGGAGGCGTACCGGGGCGACACCGCCCGCGCCATCGCCGACGCCAAGGAGCGCCTGGCCGACGGCTGGCGGGTCGTCATGGTCACCGAGGGCCACGGCCCGGCGAGCCGCATCGCCGAGATGCTCGGCGGCGAGGGCATCGGCGCCCGCCTGGTCGCCGACCTGGCCGCCGCCCCCGAGCCCGGCGTGGTGCACGTCTCCTGCGGCTCGATCGAGCACGGCCTGGTCGACGAGGCGCTGCGGCTGACCGTCGTCACCGAGACCGACCTGTCCGGCCAGAAGTCCTCCACCAAGGACATGCGGCGCATGCCGTCGCGCCGCCGCAACGCCATCGACCCGCTCGCCCTCCAGGCCGGCGACTTCGTCGTCCACGAGCAGCACGGCGTGGGCCGGTACGTGGAGATGGTGCAGCGCACGGTCCAGGGCGCCACCCGCGAGTACCTGGTGCTGGAGTACGCGCCCGCCAAGCGCGGCCTGCCCGGCGACCGGCTGTTCGTGCCCACCGACCAGCTCGACCAGGTCACCAAGTACGTCGGCGGCGAGGCGCCCTCGCTGCACCGGATCGGCGGCGCCGACTGGGCCAAGACCAAGTCGCGGGCGAAGAAGGCGGTCCGCGAGATCGCCGGCGACCTCATCCGGCTGTACTCGGCGCGGATGGCCGCCCCCGGCCACTCCTTCGGCGCCGACACCCCCTGGCAGCGGGAGCTGGAGGACGCCTTCCCGTACGCGGAGACCCCCGACCAGCTCACCACCATCGCCGAGGTCAAGGGCGACATGGAGAAGTCGGTCCCGATGGACCGGCTGATCTGCGGCGACGTCGGCTACGGCAAGACCGAGATCGCGGTGCGGGCCGCCTTCAAGGCGGTGCAGGACGGCAAGCAGGTCGCCGTGCTCGTCCCCACCACGCTGCTCGTGCAGCAGCACTTCTCGACCTTCTCCGAGCGGTACGCCAACTTCCCCGTCAGCGTCCGGGCCCTCTCCCGCTTCCAGACCGACACCGAGGCCAAGGCGGTGCTGGAGGGGCTGCGCGACGGCTCGGTGGACGTCGTCATCGGCACCCACCGCCTCTTCGCCTCCGAGACCCGCTTCAAGGACCTGGGCCTGGTCATCGTCGACGAGGAGCAGCGCTTCGGCGTGGAGCACAAGGAGCAGCTGAAGAAGCTCCGCGCCAACGTCGACGTGCTCACCATGTCCGCCACCCCCATCCCCCGCACCCTGGAGATGGCGGTCACCGGCATCCGCGAGATGTCCACCATCACCACCCCGCCGGAGGAGCGCCACCCGGTGCTGACCTTCGTCGGCCCCTACGACGACAAGCAGATCGCCGCCGCCGTGCGCCGCGAGCTGCTCCGCGAGGGCCAGGTCTTCTACATCCACAACCGGGTGGAGTCGATCGACAAGGCGGCGGCGCGGCTGAAGGACCTCGTCCCCGAGGCGCGGGTCGCCACCGCGCACGGGCAGATGGGGGAGACGCAGCTGGAGAAGGTCGTCGTCGACTTCTGGGAGAAGGAGTTCGACGTGCTGGTCTCCACCACCATCGTGGAGTCCGGCATCGACATCTCCAACGCCAACACCCTCATCGTGGAGCGCGGCGACACCTTCGGCCTCTCGCAGCTGCACCAGCTGCGCGGCCGCGTCGGCCGCGGCCGCGAGCGCGGGTACGCGTACTTCCTGTACCCGCCGGAGAAGCCGCTGACCGAGACCGCCCACGAGCGGCTCGCCACCATCGCCCAGCACACCGAGATGGGCGCCGGCATGTACGTCGCCATGAAGGACCTGGAGATCCGCGGCGCGGGCAACCTGCTGGGCGGCGAGCAGTCCGGCCACATCGCGGGCGTCGGCTTCGACCTCTACATGCGGATGGTGGGCGAGGCCGTCGCGGAGTTCCGCGAGCAGCTGGAGGGCGGCGGCGAGGCGGAGGAGGAGCCGCTGGAGGTCAAGATCGAGCTGCCCGTCGACGCGCACGTCCCGCATGACTACGCGCCCGGCGAGCGGCTGCGCCTCCAGGCGTACCGGTCCATTGCGGCGGTGAACTCCGAGGAGGACATCGCGCAGGTCCGCGAGGAGCTCACCGACCGCTACGGCCGCCTGCCGGAGCCGGTGGAGAACCTGCTGCTGGTGGCGGGCCTGCGGCTCTTCGCGCGGCGCTGCGGGATCAGCGACATCACCCTGCAGGGCTCCAACGTCCGCTTCGGGCCGGTGGAGCTGCGCGAGTCGCAGGAGCTGCGGCTGAACCGGCTCTACCCGCGCAGCCTCGTCAAGGGCGCGGCCCGGCAGCTGCTGGTGCCGCGGCCGACCACCGGGCGCATCGGCGGCAAGCCGGTCGTCGGGCGCGAACTGCTGGCCTGGTGCCGGGAGTTCCTCACCGCCATGTTCGACGAGCTGCCCGCGGCCCGCTGACGCCGCCGACTGCCGGCTGTCGTCCGTCGCCCCCGACCGGGCCCGCGATCCGCGGGTCCCGGTCCGGGGGCGCGGCCCGGGACGCGCAGCGGGAAGGATGGGGCCATGGACCCCACCGTGATCGGCACGACGACCGTGCCGTGGATCCGCCCGCCGCACCGGATGGACCTCCTCCTCTCCGGCGCCCTGCCCGCCGGGCACACCGTCACCACGGCCTTCGTCCTCGCCCTGGACGGCGCCGGCCGCACCCTGCTCACCCGGGTCGACCGGCCCGGCCGCTCCTGGGAGGTGCCCGGCGGCCACCTGGACCCGGGGGAGCCCCCGCACGCGGCGGCGGCCCGCGAACTCGCGGAGGAGACCGGCCTGGAGGCGGACCCGGGCCGGCTCGCCCTCCTCGGCGGCCAGCGCATCACCCTCCTCGGCACCCCGCCCGCCGACTACGCCTACCCGGCGCGGGCGTTCATGGCGTTCTACACGCTCCGCCTGGACGGGCCGGGCGCACCGACCCGCCCCCACCCCGCCTCCGAGTGCGCCGAGGCCGCCTGGGTCCCGCGCGCCGAGGTCCCGCTGCGCTGCCCGGACGCGGCCTGGCTCCCCCTCCACGCCGCCGCCTCCCGCTGACGGCGCACCGCCGCGGGCGGGGCACCCGCGGCCGGGCGGCCGGACGCAGGGCCGCGCGGACCGGGCGGGCGGCGCGGTCGCCTACGCTCTACGGGTGTTCACGGGTCTTGCGGCGGCGCCGGCCGCCGCGTTCTGCTTCGGGGTCGCGACGGTCCTCCAGGCGCTGGGCGCCCGCCGGGCGGCCACGGCCGGCACGGGGGCGGCCGGCGCCGGGGCGGCCGGCGCCGGGGCGGGCGGCACGGGCGTGGGCGGCACGGTGCGGGCGATGGCCAACGCGCCCTTCGCGGCCGGCCTGGCGCTCGACGGGCTCGGCTTCGTCGCGCAGCTGGTGGCGCTGCGGACGCTGCCGCTGTACCTGGTGCAGGCCGCCCTCGCGGGCTCGCTGGCGGTGACCGCCGCGGCGGGCGCGCTGCTGCTGGGCGTGCGGCCGGGCCGCGCGGAGTGGCTCGGGGTCGCGGGGGTCTGCGGCGGTCTGGCGCTGCTCGGCGCGACGGCCGGGGCGGAGGGCCACCGGCAGCCGGGCGGGGCGTTCCACTGGGTGCTGCTGGCGGCCGTGGCCGTGCCGGCCGCGCTGGGCGCCGCCGCCTGGCGGCTCCGGGGGCCGGTCCGGGCGGGGGCGCTGGGCGTGCTCTGCGGGTTCGGCTTCGGCCTGGTGGGCCTGGCGGTCCGGGTGCTGCCGGACGTCGCGCCGCCCGACGTGCTGCCGCTCCTGCGCGACCCGGCGCTGTACGCCCTCCTCGGCGGCGGCGCGGCGGCCTTCCTGCTGCTCACCGAGGCGGTGCGGGGCGGCTCGGTGACCGCGGCGACGGCGGGGATGGTGCTGGGCGAGACCGCCGTGCCGGCCCTGCTGGGCGTCCTGCTGCTGGGCGACACGACCCGCCACGGCATGGTGCCCCCCGCCGTGGCGGGCTTCGCCCTCGCCGTGGCGGGCGCGCTGGCGCTGGCCCGCTTCGGCGCGGTGGACGGCCCGGAGCCGTCCTCGGTCCCGGAGCCGTCCTGAGGGCCGTGCCGCGTCAGCGGACGTCCCACTGGCCGGTCTGGTCGGCGAAGCCGCTGTCCATGCCGAACTGGACCTTGTCGATCCGGGCGCCCTTCGGGACCTGGAAGGTGATGAAGCCCTTCGCGGTGCCGCCGGGGGCGAGGTGCACGTCGGCGGGGAAGCCCGGGCCGGCGGCGGTGTCGGCGATCCAGGAGTCGAAGCCCTGGCCCTCGGCGTCGACGACCTTCGCGCCGTTCGACGGGGAGTCGCTGTAGGCCTTGCGGCCGGTGTTCCTGATCCGGAACTGCACGGCGACGAAGCGCTTCCCGGCGTCGGGCGTGTTGAACTCGTCCGCCCCCTTCGCCCTGTCGACGACCTTGAGCACGGTGACGTCGGCCGTGGTCTCCATGCCCTTGAGGGAGATGGTGTCGCCGACCTTCGCGGCCTTCCTCGGGGCGGCCTTGCGGGAGGCGCCGTTGCCCTGGGCCTTGTCGGCGGCGGCCGCCTTGGGGGCGGTGGAGACGGACTCCCCGGTGTCCGCGTTGCACGCGGTCGCGCCGAGGGCGACGAGGGCGGCGGAGAGGACGACGGCGGCGCTGCGGGTGGTGCGGAGCATGGTGGGACCCCCGGTTCGAGTGAGGACTCTTCCGTTTGAGCGATGAGTCAATGACAGCAGAGCATGTGAACTTCGTCAACAGCATCTCAGGATTGAGGCGCGTACACGCGATTGCGGATCGGCCTCGGACCTCCGCGGAACCGCATCCGTGCGTGCCCGGAGCGGTACGGTTTCCCCGGCACCGCCCAGCCGCCCCGCCCGTCCCCGCCCAGGAGCAGCCATGTACGGCCCGCAGCCCGGCACGAGCGCGCCGTACCCGGCCCCGCCGGGGCCGTCCCGCCCCGCGGTCAGGGCGCTCTGGGCCCTCCTGCCGGTGCTCACCTGCGGCGTGCTGGCCTTCGGCCCCGCCCTGTACCTGGCCGTGCGGCGCGGCCGCCCCCGCGACTGGGCCGGGGCCGCCTTCTTCACGGCCACCGCCGTCACCCTCTGCCTGTGCGCGGTCCTCGGCGGCTCCAAGCCCAAGGGCGCCGCGTACGGCCCCGCCGACTACACCGGCATCACCATGATGGTCGTCGGACTCCTCCTGGCACCGGTGCACTTCCTCGTCATGGACCGGCCCCGGGAGTGGCAGGCCGCCG
Source organism: Streptomyces sp. NPDC001380 (assembly GCF_042895785.1). NCBI lineage: Bacteria > Bacillati > Actinomycetota > Actinomycetes > Kitasatosporales > Streptomycetaceae > Streptomyces > Streptomyces sp. NPDC001380. The sequence continues at coordinate 161,339 of NZ_JBIAWP010000010.1, forward strand.
CCCCGCGCCCCGCCCCCTGGACGGGCGGTCCGGCGCCGTACCCGCTCCCGCCGCAGCCCGGCCACGGGTACCCGCAGGTCCCCCCGCCGTACACGCCCACCGCCCACCGGCCGCAGCCGCAGCCGTACTCCGGGCCCCTGCCGTACCCCGGCCCCGCCGCACCGCAGCCCCCGGCCCCACCCGCACCCGCACCCGGCCTCGCGCCCGCACCCGTCGCCGACGGCGGCGACGCGGCCGCCCGCGCCGAGCTGCGCGAACTGGGCGAGCTGCTGCGCCGCCAGGCCGCCGACGGCGACCCCGGGCCCGGCCCGGCCCCCGCCCCCTGGCGGGACGGCCCCCGGTGACCGCCCGCGACCGGCTGGTCGGCGGCCGCTACCGCCTCGCCGAGAAGATCGGCCACGGCGGGATGGGCCAGGTGTGGGCGGCCTACGACGAACAGCTCGACCGCCGGGTCGCGGTCAAGCTCCTCCGCACCGACCTCGTCCTCGCCGACGACGGCCGCGGCACCGGGACCGCCCGCACCGAGCTGCGCGAGCGGTTCCGCCGGGAGTGCCGGGTGACGGCCGGCCTCGACCACCCCGGCCTGGTCACCGTCTACGACGCCGGCGAGGATGGCGACGACCTCTACCTGGTCATGCAGCGGGTCCCCGGACTCAGCCTCGCCGACCTCGTCGCCGAGGACGGCCCGCTGCCCGTGGCGCGCGCGGTCGCCGTCGCCGCCCAGGTCTGCGCCGCGCTGGCCGCCGTGCACGCCGTGCCGGTGGTCCACCGCGACCTCAAGCCCAGCAACGTGATGGTCCGCGACGACGGCCGCGTCGTCGTGCTCGACCTGGGCATCGCCGCCGTCCTCGAACCGGACGCCACCCGCCTCACCCGCACCGGCGGCCTGGTCGGCAGCCCCCCGTACATGGCCCCCGAGCAGGCCCTGTCCGCCACCGCCGACCCGCGCAGCGACCTCTACGCCCTCGGCTGCATGCTGCACGAGATGCTCTGCGGCGAGCCGCCGTTCCGCGCGCCCACCGCGCTCGGGGTGCTCCACCGGCACGCCGACGACCCGCCCGTGCCGCTGCGCGAGCTCCGCCCCGAGGTCCCCGCCGCCCTGGAGGCGCTGGTGCTGGCGCTGCTCGCCAAGCAGCCCCGCGACCGGCCCGCCGACGCCCAGGAGGTCTACCGCCTGCTGCTGCCGCTGCTCCCGGCCGCCGAGGCCGACCCGGCGGCGGCGCTGCGCCCGTACGGGCCGCTCCCGGACCCCTGCCGCCCGTACCGCCACCCGCTGGCCCCCCAGCCGGTCGCCCCCCGGCCCGCAGCCCCGCAGCCCGCCGGGCCGCCCGCCGCCGGACCGTCCGCGCCGCGCCCCCCCGGGCCCGGCCGGCCCGCGCCCTCCCCGTACGCGGACGGCGCCGCGTCCCGCGACGGGACCGGCACGGGCCTCGCCGACGCCTGCCGCCGGGTGCCCGAACTGCTCGACGCCGGACGCCTCAGCGAGGTCATCGACCTGGCCGCCCGCGTCCTGCCCGCCGCCGGGGAGCGGCACGGCGACGAGGCGCCCCTGGTGCGCACGCTGCGCCGCGTGTACGCCCGCACCCTGCTGGTGGAGCGCCGGTACCGGACGGCGCTGCCCGAGTGGCGGCTGCTGGCCCGCGCGGCCGCCGCCGAGCGCGGGCCGGACGACGCCGAGGCGCTGGAGTGCCGCCGCCAGGCTGCGGTCTGCCTGGAGCAGCTGGGGGAGAACGCCGCGGCGCTGGCCGAGTACCGGGAGCTGCTGCCGCTCCTCCAGGCCCGGCTGGACCGCGGCCTCGACCACGACCCCGGCCGCGTCCTCGACCTGCGCGAGCGCGTCGGCAGGCTGCTCGCCGCCGAGGGGGACCCGCGCGGCGCCCGCGAGGTCCTGCTGCAGCTGCTGCTCGACGAGGAGCGCCGCCACGGCCCGCACCACCCCGGCGTGGTGCGGCTGCGCGAGGGGCTGGAGTGGGTGCAGCGCGGGCTGCGGGCCCCCGCGTCCGCCCCGCCGGTGCCCGACCCGCGCCCCGACCCGCGCAGCGGGTCCTGGCCCGCCGTGCGGCCGGGGCCCGTCCCCGGCAACCCGTACGCCTCCGACGGGGGCCGGTCCGGCCCGTGAGGCCGCGCGCCCCCGCCGTCCGGGGGCCGCGGCGCCGCGATCGGGTGAATGCATGGCCTTCGCACCCCGCCGTACCTATCCTTCCTCCCGGCGCCGTGCGCACCCCACGCCCCGCCGGTACGACCCGCCCCACCCGCACGACGACCGCACGACCGCCCCCGGACCGCCGCACGGGACCGCGCCGGACCGGGCGGACGGCCGCACCGCACCGCACCGCACCGCACAACCGCACGACCGCACCACGCGCACGCAGGACACGACCGCAGGACACACCGCACGCCACCGCCGGGAGGCTCCGTGATCCGCATCCCCGTCCCCGACCGCCCCGCGGCGCCCGCGCGCCGCCGGGCCACCGCCGTCGCCGGTGCGGTGCTCGCCGCCGCCGCGCTCACCGCCTGCGGCGGCACCGCGAACCCCGGCACGGCCGCCGTGGTCGGCGACCACCGGATCACCACCTCCGCCGTGCAGGCCCGGATCGTGCAGTGGCGGGACGCCGCCGCCCGGGAGAACCACGGCAGCGCCCAGGCCGAGAACGGCGGCCTGGCCCGCAACACCGTGAGCGACATGGTCCTCTCCGACCTGGTCGCCGCCGCCCTGGAGCGGCACGGGCTCACCGTCACCCCCGGCGAGGTCGAGCAGGCCCGCACCGCCGACGCCCGCCAGCTCGGCGGCGAGGCGGCCCTGCAGCGCGCCCTGCTGGAGCAGAAGGGCATCGCCCCGGAGGCGGCGGACGACTTCTACCGGCAGGTCCTCGGCATGCGGAAGCTCGCCGGCCTGTCCGGCCAGGACATCGGCACCCAGCAGGGCGCCGAGGCGGTCCGCCGGGAGCTGTCCGGCACCGCCCGCAGCCTCGGGGTGCGGGTCAACCCCCGCTACGGCGCCTGGGACCCGCGGAAGGCGGCTTTCACGGACGTCTCCGAGGACTGGATCCACGACCAGGGCTCCCTGCCCTCCTGACCCGGGCGGACCCGTGCGCATCGGGCGGGTTCGCCCCGTGTGCGCGGGTCCGCCCCGGGTAGGCGGGGATCATGCCGATGGAAGCAGCAGTGGTCAGCGACGTGAAGCCCGCGGTCGTGGTAATCATCGTGATTGGCGTCCTGATCGTCGTGGCCCTGGTCGCGGCCTTCATCGCCGGGTACCGCCGCAAGCAGGAGGAGCCCCCGCCGCCGGTCTCGCACGGGCCGGGCAGCGAGTCGTGGGAGACCCCGGAGGAGCACGAGCGGCACCGGCGCGGGGCGCAGCAGCCCGGCGCCCCCGCCGGCCGTGAGCAGGGCCGGGGACGCCACCGGGAGCACGACGGCCCGGCGCACTGACCCCGGTCGGCCGCGGGCCGCAGCGCCGTGCCCGGCGGCGCCTCGGCGCCGCCGGGCGGTAGGTTCGTGGGGTGGCCCAGACGAGCGACCAGACGAGCGACCAGGCGAGCGACCGGACCGATGCCCGGGCCGGCGGACGGCCCGGCGGCCCGCACCGGCCCGCCTCCGAGCACCCGGCCCCCTCCGCGCAGCCTCCCCGGCCCCCCGCGCCCGCGCCGAGGGCCCTCGACGTCCGCGACGGACCCGCGCCCGCTGCCGCAGGCCGGCTCGTCCTGCTGACCACCACCCACCGCGTCGCCCCCGGCCTGCTCTCCTGGCCGGCCTGGGAGGCCCTGCGCGGCGCCGACCTCGTCCTGGCCGGCGACCCCGCCCACCCCCAGCTCCCCGCCGTGCGGCAGGCGGGCGTGCGGGTCCGCCAGTACGCCCCCGCCTCCGTGCCCGCCCTCGCCCGCGGCCTCGCCGAGGCGGCCGCGGCGCCCGGCCGCACCGTCGTCTGGATCGGCGGCGCCGACGGCGACCCCGGCCTCACCGACGCCCTCGCCCGCCTCGCGGTCGAGGGCGGCCTCGACGCGGTGCCCGAGATCGAGCTCCTGCCCGGCTCCTACGACCTGCCCGGCGCCCGCCTGCTGGACCTGGTCGCGGTGATGGACCGGCTGCGCTCGCCCGGCGGCTGCCCCTGGGACGCCGGGCAGACCCACGGCTCGCTCGTGAGGTTCCTGGTCGAGGAGGCCTTCGAGCTCGTCGAGGCCATCGAGGAGGGCGACCGCGGACTGCTCCGCGAGGAGTTGGGCGACGTGCTCCTCCAGGTCCTCTTCCACGCCCGGATCGCCGAGGAGGACCCCGACGAGCCGTTCGGCATCGACGACGTCGCCGCCGGGCTGGTCGAGAAGATGATGTACCGGCACCCGCACGTCTTCGGGGGCGCCGACGCGGAGACGCCCGCCGAGGTCGAGGCCAACTGGGACCGGCTCAAGGCGGCCGAGAAGCAGCGCGACTCCGCCGTGGACGGCGTGCCGCTGGCCCAGCCCGCCCTCGCCCTCGCGGCCAAGCTGGTCTCCCGGGCCCGCAAGGCCGGTCTGGACGTGCCGGCGGGCTCCCCCGCCGCGCTCCCCGCGGGCGCGGCGGAGGAGGACCTCGGCGAGGCCCTGCTGGGCCTGGCCGCCCTGGCCCAGTCCGAGGGGGTCGACCCCGAGGCGGCGCTGCGCGCGGCGGCCCGCCGCTACCGCGACGCCGTGCGGGCGGCGGAGCGCCGGACCGGCTGAGCGCGGGACCGGCTGAGGGTCGGACCGGTTGAGGGTCCGGCCGCCGGGGAACCGCTGCCGGGCCGGGTGCCGGCCCGCCGGGCGCGGGGCCCGGCGGCCAGGCACGCCGGATCAGAGGACGGGCTCGGCCACGCCGTCGCGCCGCTCGGGGGCGGCCGCATCCCCGCCGGCCGGGGCCCTGCCCGCGGCGTCCGCCCCCGGACGCAGCACGACGCCGCCCACGGCCTCCCGCATGCCCGCCAGCCAGGCGTCGCGGTCCGCGACGCGGCCCTGCTCGTAGCGGGCCACCTCGGGGTGCGGCAGGATCAGGAACCGCTCCTCGGCCAGCCCGGCGACGACGGCCGCGGTCACGTCGTCCGGCTCCAGCATCGGGCCGAACGCCTTCAGCGCGGCCTCCACGCCGGGGTCGGCGGTCATCCCGGTCCGCACGCCCTGCGGGCACAGCACGCTCACCCCGACGCCCCGCGTGCCGTACGTCATCGACAGCCACTCGGCGAACGCCACCGCCGCGTGCTTGGTGACGCTGTACGGCGCGTCCCCCGGCATGGTCAGCAGGCCGGCCGCCGAGGCGGTGTTCAGCAGCCAGCCCCGGCCCCGGGCGAGCATGCCGGGGACGACGGCGCGCGCCGCGTACACGTGGGACATCACGTTGACGTCCCACGCGGCCTGCCAGAGGGCGTCGGGCGCGTCGATCCCGCGCGCGGTGCCGACGCCCGCGTTGCTGCAGAACAGGTCGATCGGCCCGAGGTGCTTCTCGGCCGTGTCCACGAGGGCCTTCACGTCGCTCTCGCGGGAGACGTCGCTGCCGACGCCGACCGCGCGGCAGCCGTCCCGGTCGAGCTCGCCGGCGAGGTCCTCCACCGCGTCCGCGTCCAGGTCGGCGAGCAGCAGCCCGGCCGCGCCCTCCGCCGCGAAGCGCCGCGCGAGCGCCGCGCCGATCCCGCCCGCCGCCCCGGTGACGACCGCCACCGCACCGCGTACCTGCATGGAACGCTCCTCCCTGCGGCCGGCGCCGCCCTGTCGCCCTGTCCGGCCGCTGCATCGCACTGCCGGGGATCGTAGGCGCACCACCACCCACCGCAACAGGCCCTTTCCGGCAGGTGACCAGGCTCACGCGCCCGCCGGAGGCGTGCGCCGCCACCCCGCCGGAGGCGTGCGGTCCGGCCCCGCCGGAGGCGTTAGGTTCGGGGGATGCCGGCACCGCACGCCCCCGCCCTGTTCACCTTCGAGTTCGCCGCCGACCCGTACCCCGCGTACGCGTGGCTGCGCGAGCACGCCCCGGTGCACCGCACCACCCTGCCCAGCGGGGTCGACGCCTGGCTCGTCACCCGGTACGCGGACGCCCGGCAGGCGCTCGCCGACGCCCGGCTCTCCAAGGACCCGGCGCACCACAGCGAGCAGGCCCACCGCTCCGGCCGGGTCGGCATCCCCGGCGAGCGCAGCGCGGACCTGATGACGCACCTGCTCAACATCGACCCGCCGGACCACACCCGGCTGCGGCGGCTGGTCTCCAAGGCGTTCACCCCGCGCCGGGTGGCCGAGTTCGAGCCGCGGGTGCAGCAGCTCACCGACCGGCTGATCGACTCCTTCGCGGCGCGCGGCAGCGCCGACCTCATCCACGAGTTCGCCTTCCCGCTGCCCATCTACGCCATCTGCGACCTGCTGGGCGTGCCGGCCGAGGACCAGGACGACTTCCGCGACTGGGCGGGCATGATGATCCGCCACGGCGGCGGCCCGCGCGGCGGCGTCGCCCGCGCCGTGAAGCGGATGCGGACCTACCTGGCGGAGCTCATCCACCGCAAGCGGGCCGCGCTGACCGCGGAGCCGCAGCCGGGCGAGGACCTGATCTCCGGCCTGATCCGGGCGAGCGACCACGGCGAGCACCTCACCGAGAACGAGGCCGCCGCCATGGCCTTCATCCTGCTCTTCGCCGGCTTCGAGACCACCGTCAACCTCATCGGCAACGGCACCTACGCCCTGCTGCGGAACCCGGGCCAGCGCGCCCTCCTCCAGGCGTCGCTCCGGGCGGGCGACACCGCCCTGCTGGCCGGCGCGGTGGAGGAGCTGCTGCGCTACGACGGCCCGGTGGAGCTGGCCACCTGGCGGTTCGCCACCGCACCGCTCACCATCGGCGGCACCGCGATCCCGGCGGGCGACCCGGTGCTGGTGGTCCTCGCCGCCGCCGACCGCGACCCGGCCCGCTTCGACGGCCCCGACACCCTGGACCTCGCCCGCCGCGACAACCCCCACCTCGGCTTCGGCCACGGCATCCACTACTGCCTGGGGGCGCCCCTGGCCCGCCTGGAGGCGCAGGCCGCCCTGGCGGCCCTGCTCACCCGCCTCCCCGATCTGGGGCTCGCCGCCGCACCGGACGACCTGCGCTGGCGCGGCGGCCTCATCATGCGCGGTCTGCGCGAGCTGCCGGTCCGCTTCACCCCGGAGTGACGGCCCGTCGGACCGGCCGGAGCGGCGGGCGGCGGTCTCGCCAAGAGGGCATCAAGTGCATTCCGGACATGGCTGATGAGCCGGGGCAAAGCGGCCGGCGGCCGGTCGCGAAGCGACCCGCAGTAAGCGCGTCGCGACCCTGGGTTTGTGCCTGTGTGATGTTTGTGATGCCGGGTTGTTATCGGTCCGATGATCTGTCTAGGCTCCGGGCGTCCGCTGCTGCGGACCCGACGCGCGGGACGCCGAGTCCTGTCCGCCGTGCGTCCGGACCGCCGAGACCGACCTTTGGCGACAGGAGCGGGGGAACCAGGTAGTCCGCCGCGCACCTCCCCGTGCGCGGCTCGGGGTGAAGCCGCCACGAGCGGCCGGGCCACCTCCCGGCCCGAACCCGACAGCTCACCTCGCAGGCGTCGGAGAGGGACCCCTTCATGCTGCTTTCCGGAAACGGCCGCCACCGCCGCATCCGCCCCAGCCAGACCAGGAAGTTCGTCGCCGCCGCCGGCGTCACCGGCGCCGGCATCGCGCTGCCGCTGATCACCTCGGGCAGCGCCTCCGCCGCCTCCGTCTCCACCTGGGACAAGGTCGCCCAGTGCGAGAGTGGCGGCGACTGGGCCGTCAACACCGGCAACGGCTTCTACGGCGGCCTGCAGTTCACCCAGAGCACCTGGGCGGCCTACGGCGGCACCGCCTACGCCGACCGCGCCGACCTGGCGACCAAGGGCCAGCAGATAGCGGTGGCCGAGCAGGTGCTGGACAGTCAGGGGCCCGGCGCCTGGCCGGTCTGCTCGGTGAAGGCCGGCCTCTCCTCGGGCGGCCCCGACGCCTCCGTGGACACCGGCGGCAGCACCTCGGTCTCCGACTCCGGCTCCGCGGCCTCGCGCGGCAGCGGCCGCGGCGACCTGCACGCCTCCGGCGGCAGCCCCGCGGGCGCCTCCGCCACCGAGCAGGAGCAGGGGCCCAGCTTCGACGGCCGGGCCGGCTGGGACGCCCAGGACGGCGTGTACTGGTTCCAGCAGGACGGCGCCTGGCACTGGACCAGCCACCGGAGCGTGTACGAGCAGCGCACCGCCGCCCACCCCTCGGCCCAGCAGGCCGTTCCCCAGCAGGCCGTTCCCCGGCACGCCGCCCCGCAGCAGGCGGCCCCCGCCGCGGCGGCGCCGCAGCGGCCCGCCGCCCCGGACGGCGACTACACGGTCCGCACGGGCGACAGCCTCTCCCGCATCGCGCAGGCCCACCACCTCGACGGCTGGAAGCAGCTGTACCAGGACAACCGCTCCACCGTGGGCGCCGACCCGGACCTCATCCTCCCCGGCCAGGTGCTCGACCTCGGCTGACCCCGGCCGCCGCGGCCCGGCCCGGCCCGGCACGGACGCCGCCGTGCCGGGCCGCCGGGCCGCATCCGGGGAACGCCCCGGGAACGCCCGGTGGACTACCGGCGGGTAGGGCTGTTCGACCGGCGAGACAGGGCCCGGCCGGGGGCGGCCCCGGCCACCCGTGCGGTTAGGCTCTGGACGTAACGCATCCATATCCGCCCTAAGGAGATGCCTCGTGCCGTCCATCGATGTCGTCGTAGCCCGGGAGATCCTCGACTCGCGCGGCAACCCCACGGTCGAGGTCGAGGTCGGCCTCGACGACGGCAGCACCGGCCGTGCGGCGGTGCCGTCGGGCGCCTCCACCGGCGCCTTCGAGGCGCTGGAGCTGCGCGACGGCGACAAGTCCCGCTACGGCGGCAAGGGCGTGGAGAAGGCCGTCCTCGCCGTCATCGAGCAGATCGGCCCCGAGCTCGTCGGCTACGACGCCACCGAGCAGCGCCTCATCGACCAGGCGATGCTGGACCTGGACGCCACCCCGGACAAGTCGTCCCTCGGCGCCAACGCCATCCTCGGCGTCTCCCTCGCCGTGGCGCACGCCGCCTCCGAGGCGTCGGACCTGCCGCTCTTCCGCTACATCGGCGGCCCCAACGCGCACGTGCTGCCCGTCCCCATGATGAACATCCTGAACGGCGGCTCGCACGCCGACTCCAACGTGGACATCCAGGAGTTCATGATCGCCCCGATCGGCGCGGAGTCCTTCTCCGAGGCCGTCCGCTGGGGCGTCGAGGTCTACCACACCCTCAAGGCGGTCCTGAAGGAGCGCGGCCTCTCCACCGGCCTGGGCGACGAGGGCGGCTTCGCGCCGAACCTCGACTCCAACCGCGAGGCCCTGGACCTCATCGTCGAGGCGATCAAGAAGGCCGGCTACACCCCGGGCAAGGACATCGCCCTCGCCCTGGACGTCGCCGCCACCGAGTTCCACAAGGACGGCGCCTACACCTTCGAGGGCAAGTCGCTCTCCGCGGGCGAGCTCGTCGACTACTACGCCGAGCTGGTCGCCGCGTACCCGCTGGTCTCCATCGAGGACCCGCTGAACGAGGAGGACTGGGACGGCTGGAAGGCCATCACCGAGCGCCTCGGCGACAAGGTCCAGCTCGTCGGCGACGACCTGTTCGTCACCAACCCGGAGCGCCTGGCCCGCGGCATCGAGTCCGGCACCGCCAACGCCCTGCTGGTGAAGGTCAACCAGATCGGCTCGCTCACCGAGACCCTGGACGCCGTCGAGCTCGCCCAGCGCAACGGCTACCGCTGCATGATGTCCCACCGCTCCGGCGAGACCGAGGACGTCACCATCGCCGACCTGGCCGTCGCCACCAACTGCGGCCAGATCAAGACCGGCGCCCCGGCCCGCTCCGAGCGCGTCGCCAAGTACAACCAGCTGCTGCGCATCGAGGAGATCCTCGACGACGCCGCCGAGTACGCCGGCCGCGGCGCCTTCCCGCGGTTCCGCTACGAGGGCTGACACCCCGCCGCGTTCCCGGTGCCCCGCCGTTCACCCTCTAGGGTGGGCGGCGGGGCACCCGCACGACCACGGAGGGGACGGACCACATGGCGATCCGGAAGGCGGCCGCACCCGGACGCGGCCCCGGCGCGGCCGGGGCCCGGCCCCGCTTCACCGGCCGGGCCGCGGTGCTGGCGCTGGTCCTCTGCTCGCTGGTCGCGATCCTGGCCTACCCCACCCGGCAGTTCATCGCCCAGCGCGCCGACATCGCCGCCCGGCGGGCCGCCGCCGCGCAGGCCCGCGAGCGGGTCGACGAACTGCGCCGCGAGAAGGCCCGCTGGCAGGACCCGGCGTACGTCCGGGCGCAGGCCCGCGCCCGGCTGCACTACGCGCTGCCGGGGGAGACCCCGTACGTCTCCGTGGACCCGGACGCGGGCGGGACCGCCGGGGCGGGGGAGGACCCCGTCGGTGCGGCGTCCTCGCGCGGCGCCGCCCGGCCGCCCTGGTACACCGGAGTCTGGGACTCCGTGGACGCCGCCGACCACCCCGACCGCCCCGCACCCCGCCCCTGACCCGGGCCGCCCCTCCCGGTCCCCGCGCGCCGCACCCCGGCCGCCGCACCCCCCGCCCACCGCCCCCGCACGAGACAGCGCATCCCATGACCTCTCCCGAGAACCCCGCCGACTCCGCCGCCCCGGCCTCCCCCTCCGGGGCCGCCGGGGCCGCGGAGCCCGTCGACTCCGTCGCCCCCGCCGACGTCGCCGCCGTCGCCGCCCAGCTCGGCCGCGTGCCGCGCGGCCTGCGCGCCGTCGCCCACCGCTGCCCCTGCGGCCTGCCCGACGTGGTGGAGACCGCGCCGCGGCTGGAGGACGGCACGCCGTTCCCCACCCTGTACTACCTGACCTGCCCCCGGGCCGCCTCGCTGATCGGCACCCTGGAGGCCGACGGCGTGATGAAGGAGATGACGGCGCGCCTCGGCGAGGACGAGGGGCTCGCCGCCGGCTACCGCGCCGCCCACGAGGACTACCTCGCCCGCCGCGACGCCGTGGAGGTCCTGGAGGGCTTCCCCAGCGCGGGCGGCATGCCGGACCGGGTGAAGTGCCTCCACGTGCTGGTCGGCCACTCGCTGGCGGCCGGCCGCGGCGTCAACCCGCTCGGCGACGAGGCGCTGGACATGCTGCCCGAGTGGTGGCGCAAGGGCCCCTGCGTCTGCGCCGACGGCGGGGACGCCGAGGGCGCCGGGAAGAGCTCCGAGGAAGGGGAGGACCAGTGACCGGGACGCGCGTCGCCGCCGTCGACTGCGGCACCAACTCCATCCGCCTGCTGGTCGCCGACCTCGACCCGGAGACCGGCGAGCTGAAGGACCTCGACCGCCGGATGACCATCGTCCGGCTCGGCCAGGGCGTCGACCGCACCGGCCGGCTCGCCCCGGAGGCGCTGGAGCGGACCTTCGCCGCCTGCCGGGAGTACGCGGAGGCCGTCCGGGGCCTCGGCGTCGACCCGGCGCACACCCGGTTCGTGGCCACCAGCGCCTCCCGCGACGCGGAGAACCGCGACGACTTCGTCCGCGGCGTGGTGGACATCCTGGGCGTGCGGCCCGAGGTGGTCACCGGCGACGAGGAGGCCCAGCTCTCCTTCACCGGAGCCACCCGCGAGCTGGCCGCGGCCGGGCTGCGGCTGGCGGAGCCGTACCTGGTGGTGGACATCGGCGGGGGGTCGACCGAGTTCGTGCTGGGCGACGCGTCGGTGCGCGCCGCCCGCTCGGTGGACGTGGGCTGCGTGCGGATGACGGAGCGTCACTTCGCCGGGGCGGACCCGGTCACCCCGGCGCAGGTGGCGGCCGCCCGCGCGGACATCGGGCGGGCCCTGGACCTGGCGGCCGAGGAGGTGCCGCTGGGCGAGGCCCGCACCCTGGTCGGGCTGGCCGGCTCGGTCACCACCGTCGCGGCCGTGGCGCTGGGGCTGACCGCGTACGACTCGGCGCGCATCCACCACGCGCGCATCCCGGCGGCGCAGGTCCACGCGGTCGCGGAGCGGCTGCTGGGGGCGACCCACGAGGAGCGCGCCGCGATCCCGGTGATCCACCCCGGCCGGGTGGACGTGATCGGCGCCGGCGCCCTGGTGCTGCAGGCCCTGGTGGAGCGGACGGGCGCCGCCGAGGTGGTCGTCAGCGAGCACGACATCCTGGACGGCATCGCCTGGAGCGTCGCCGAGCGCTGAGGGGTGCCGCGGGGGCGTGCGGAGGCGCTCCGGCCGCCGTGCCGGGGCGCCTCCGCGCCCCTCTGTCCCGAGGGGCCGCGGCGGCACCGCCCGGGGCCGCCGCAGGGTCCGGGCGGGGTCGCCGCGGGGCCGTCCGGGCCCCCGGGAAGGGCGCTCCGGCCCCCTGGGAGGGCCCGTCCGGCGTCTGGCGGCGGAGCTCCGCGACGAACTTCGTGAATTTCTTCACATGGAGTTCCTGGCCTGCTTACCTCCTTCCGGGGCGCGCTGTCCGCCATGTGGGACGAAGGCGCCCGGACGCCTCGGCGTGGGGATCGCAGGCGCGGCCGCGGATTCGCGCGCAGTTTCGAAAGGCGGGGCCGGGAACTGTGCGCCGTCGGCGATCGTTGCTGCTCACGGCCGTGGTCCCGCCGCCGCTCCGCCGGAGCCCCCGCGCGGCCGGCCGGCGCCCCTCCCGGGCGTCCGGGCGGCCCCGGAGAGAGGGCCGCGAAATATAGCACACCGTGTCCAGGGGTGTGTGACCGGGCTCACGAGGGGCCCCTCGGGGCGTGCTGGATACTTTCCGATATGAGCACCACGGAGCGTCCTCGCATCCTCATCGTCGGCGGTGGTTACGTCGGCCTGTATGCCGCGATGCGCATCCTCAAGAAGATGCGCTATGGCGAGGCGACCGTCACGGTCGTCGACCCGCGGTCGTACATGACGTACCTGCCCTTCCTCCCGGAGGCCGCGGGCGGCAACGTCGCCCCCCGCAACCTCGTCGCGCCGCTGCGCCGCGTCCTGAAGAAGGCCGAGGTGCTGACCGGTCACGTCACCGGGATCGACCACGGCCGCAAGGTCGCCACGGTCACCCCGCTGGCCGGCGACGCGTACGAGCTGCCCTTCGACTACCTGGTGGTGGCGGCCGGCTCGGTCTCCCGCACCTTCCCGATCCCCGGTCTGGCCGAGCACGGCATCGGCATGAAGACCGTGGAGGAGGCCATCGGCCTGCGCAACCACGTGATGGCGCAGCTCGACAAGGCCGAGTCGACCACGGACAAGGACGTCCGCCGCCAGGCCCTCACCTTCGTCTTCGTCGGCGGCGGCTTCGCCGGCGTCGAGACCATCGCCGAGGTCGAGGACATGGCCCGCGACGCGGCGAAGATCTACAACACCGTCAGCCGCGAGGACATGCGCTTCATCCTCGTCGAGGCGGCCAACCGCATCCTCCCCGAGATGGGCCCGGACCTCGGCGTCTGGACCAAGGAGAAGCTCGAGGAGCGCGGCATCGAGGTCTTCCTGGAGACCTCCATGGAGTCGTGCGTCGACAAGCACGTCGTGCTGAAGAACGGCGTCGAGGTCGACGCCTCCACCATCGTGTGGACCGCCGGCGTCAAGCCCAACCCGGTGCTCTCCGCGTTCGGCCTGCCGCTGGGCCCGCGCGGCCACGTCGACACCGCCCCCACCCTCCAGGTCAAGGGCTTCGACTACGTCTGGGCCGCCGGCGACAACGCCCAGGTGCCGGACCTCGCCGTCGGCGAGGGCGCCTGGTGCCCGCCGAACGCCCAGCACGCCGTCCGCCAGGCGCTCGTCCTCGGCGACAACGTCGTGTCCGGCATGCGCGGCTTCCCGCAGGCCGAGTACAAGCACAAGAACCTCGGTGCGGTCGCCGGCCTCGGCCTGCACAAGGGCGTGGCGATCCTCTTCGGCAAGTACAAGCTGAAGGGCCGTCCGGCCTGGTGGTTCCACCGCCTGTACCACGGCAGCCGGGTGCCGACCATGAACCGCAAGGTCCGGGTCTTCACCGACTGGACGCTGGCGATGTTCCTCAAGCGCGAGACCGTGGGCCTCTCCGAGATGGAGAAGCCGCGCGAGGCGTTCTTCGAGGCGGCCGCCCCCGTCCCCGCCCCCCGCAGCGAGAAGGCCCTCGCCCAGAAGGCGTCCTGACCTCGCGGTAGTCCGGAGGCCCTCCGCCCGGCAGCGTCGCCGGACCACGACCTCCGTGGTGCTCAGCCGGCGCCGGTGCCGGGCGGAGCCGCACCGCGCATCGCAGGTGTGACGCAGGCCCCCCGGTCGACATCCGTCGACCGGGGGGCCTGCGCGTTGCCGCCCCGCGAGGGGGGTGCCGCCGTCATGCGGCCTTGATCGACTCCAGCACGTCCAGCCGGGAGGCGCGGCGGGCCGGCCAGAGGGCGGCCAGCAGGCCGATCACCGCGGCGCCCGCCAGCAGGTACCCCACCGTGGCCGGCGGGACGACGGTGGTCAGCCCGTCCAGCTCCGTCCTCAGGGTCCCGTTGACCGCCCAGGCGAGGAAGGTGCCGAGGCCGATGCCCAGCACCGCGCCGAAGAGCGAGATCACCAGCGACTCCAGCCGCACCATCCGCTTCACCCCGGACCGGTCCAGGCCCACCGCGCGCAGCATCCCGATCTCGCGGCGGCGCTCGAAGACCGACATCGCCAGGGTGTTGACCACGCCGAGCACGGCGATCAGCACGGCCATGGCCAGCAGCCCGTACAGCAGGTTCAGCAGGAAGCCGATCTTCCCGCTGAAGGAGGCGCGGACGCCGTCCCGGTCCTCCACCTTGATCAGCGGGTTGTCGCCGGTGGCGTCCCGCAGGGCGCGCTGCAGGGCGGGGCCCGCCCCGTCCGCGCCCTTCACCAGGACCTGCCTGACGTAGGGCTGCCGCACGTGCCGGTCGAGCACCCGGCCGGCGAGGACCGCCTCCGAGAGCAGGGCGTTCTCCTCGAAGACGCCGCCGACCACCAGCCGGGCCCGGCTGCCGTCGGGGTACGCCGCCCGCACCGCCGAGCCGGTGCGCCAGCCCCGCTCCCGTGCCACGTCGGCCCGCACCAGCAGCCGGCCCTGCGCCAGGGACCCCGCGGAGCCGCTCCGCATCCGCACCTCGACCAGCTCGCCCAGGGCCGCGGCGTCCACGCCGGAGACCTCCTGGCTGCGGCCGCCCAGACGCAGGGGGACGGACTCCACGGGGCTGACCGCGGAGACGCCCGGCACCTTCGCGATCCCGCGGGCGACCTCGGGGGAGAGCGAGGCGTAGTTGGCCATCGAGACCATGTAGTCGGCCTTCATGCCGTCGGTGACGGCCCGGTCCACCGCCGCGCCCACCGAGGCGCCGATCACCGACAGCGCACTGATCAGGGTCACGCCGACGGTGAGCGCGGAGGCGGTGGCGGCGGTGCGGCGCGGGTTGCGCACCGCGTTCCGCCGGGCGAGCCGCCCGGAGACGCCGAAGGCGCCGCCCAGCGGCGGGCCCGCCAGCGCGATCACCGGCCGGGAGAGGAGCGGGGTGAGGACGAAGACGCCCACCAGGACGAGGACGGCGCCGGCGGCGACCGGTGTCCGGCCGGCGCTGCCGCCCGTGGACGCCCCGTACACGACGGCGGCGGCGCCCAGCACGGCCAGGGCCGCACCGAGGGAGTTCCGCACCCGCAGGCTCCGCTGCGACGCGGGCAGCTCGGCGCTGCTCATCGCCGCGACCGGCGGGATCGTCGCGGCGCGGCGCGCCGGCAGCCAGGCGGCGAGCACGGTCACCAGGGTGCCGACGGCCAGCGAGACCAGCACCGTGGACGGGGTGACGACCAGCGGCCCGTCCGGCAGGTCCACGCCCGTCGCGCCCATGACCGCCCGCATGCCGACCGCGATGCCGACGCCCGCGGCCAGGCCCCCCAGCGAGGCGGCGACGCCCACGGCGAGGGCCTCGGCCAGCACGGAACGGGTCACCTGGCGGCGGCTCGCGCCGACCGCCCGCAGCAGCGCCAGCTCCCGGGTGCGCTGGGCGACCAGCATGGTGAAGGTGTTGGCGATGAGGAAGACGCCGACGAAGAGGGCGATCCCGGCGAAGGCCAGCAGGGCGGTGGACAGGTTGTCGGTGGCGCGGGCGATCTGCGCGGCCTGGTCGTCGGCGAGCCGGCGCCCGGTCTCGGCCTTGAGCGCGCCGCCCTTCGGCAGCAGTCCCTCGATCCGCCCGAGCAGCGCCGTCTCGGAGGTGCCGGGCGCGGCGGCGGCGTCGATCTCGCTGTACCGGCCGGGGGAGAGGTAGAGCCGCTGGGCGGTGGCGGTGTCGAAGAGGACGAGGGAGCCGCCGGAGGAGACCCGGGGGTCGTCCGTGCGGAAGACGCCGGTCAGCCGCAGCCGCATCACCGGGCCGTTGACGGCCACCCGCACGGTGTCGCCGACCCGGAGGCCGCCCTTGGCGGCGGTCGCCGCGTCCAGGGCGGCCTCGCCCGGCCCGGACGGGCCGCGGCCCTCGGCCATCGGGTAGCGCGGGTCGCGTCCGCCCGCGCCGGGGGCGAAGTTGGTGCCGGTGGTGGACCAGCCGTCGCCGATCAGCGCGCCCGCGCGGTCGGCGACGCCGGCGAAGCCGGTCACGACGCCGCGGGCCCCGGCGACACCGTCGGCCGCGGAGATCCGGCGCAGGACGTCCTCGGTGAGGGCGGGGCCGCGGCGGTTGCGCTGCGCGGCGCCCGCGTAGGCGTCGGCGGCCGGGTCGGTGACGGCGACGGAGATGTCGGAGAAGGACCGGGCGGAGCTGTTCTTCAGGGCCTCGCCGAGGGTGTCGGTGAAGACCAGGGTGCCGGCGACGAAGGCGGTGCCGAGGAGGACGGCGAGCGTCGTCATCAGCAGCCGGGCCTTGTGCGCGAGGACGTTGCGCAGGGCGGTGCGGAACATGGGTGGGGTGTCCTGGGATCGGTGCGGAACGGGTGGCGGGGGCCGCCGCGCCGGTCGGCGGCGCGGCCCGGGAGTGCGGGCGTACGGGGCGTGCGGGGGGCTGGGGTGCGGGCCCGGGACGCGGGGGCCGGGCGCGTGCACGGCCCGGGTGGCGTCCGGTCAGCTGGTGCGGCCCTTGGCGTCGAACCGCCGCATGCGGTCGAGCACCCCGTCGGCCGTGGGGCCGTGCAGCTCGTCGACGATCCGGCCGTCGGCGAGGAAGACGACCCGGTCCGCGTAGGAGGCGGCGACCGGGTCGTGCGTCACCATGACCACGGTCTGGCCCAGTTCGCGCACCGAGTTCCGCAGGAAGGAGAGGATCTCCGCGCCGGACCGGGAGTCCAGGTTGCCGGTCGGCTCGTCGGCGAAGACGATCTCGGGCCGCCCGGCCAGGGCGCGGGCGCAGGCCACCCGCTGCTGCTGGCCGCCGGAGAGCTGGGCGGGGCGGTGGGAGAGCCGCCCGGACAGGCCGACCGTGGCGATGACCCGGTCCAGCCACTCCCGGTCGGCCTTCCGGCCGGCGATGTCCATGGGGAGGGTGATGTTCTCCAGGGCGGTGAGCGTGGGCAGCAGGTTGAAGGCCTGGAAGACGAAGCCGACGTGGTCGCGGCGCAGCCGGGTCAGCTCCTTGTCCTTCAGCCCGACCAGCTCGGTGGCGCCGATGGTGGCGGAGCCCGAGCTCACCGTGTCCAGCCCGGCCA
Source organism: Streptomyces sp. NPDC001380 (assembly GCF_042895785.1). Lineage (NCBI taxonomy): Bacteria > Bacillati > Actinomycetota > Actinomycetes > Kitasatosporales > Streptomycetaceae > Streptomyces > Streptomyces sp. NPDC001380. The sequence continues at coordinate 178,915 of NZ_JBIAWP010000010.1, forward strand.
TGCAGTGCATCAGCGTGGACTTGCCCGAGCCGGAGGGGCCCATGATCGCGGTGAACTCGCCGCGGCGGAACTCCACGCTCACCCGGTCCAGGGCGACGACGCGGGTCTCGCCCTCGCCGTACACCTTGCTGAGGTCGGTGGCGCGTGCGGCGGCGCGGCCGGTGAGGACGGGGTCGGCGGTCGTGGTCACGGGGGCTCCTGGGGGCCGGGTCTGCGGGGTCACTCCATGCTCGGCCACGCGGTGGCGGCGGACCGTCGGCCCGGCGGACGGTTGGGCGTACCGCCGCGGGTCGTACGAGGAGGACGCCGTCTCCTCCCGGGGTATGACGGGGCCCCTGAGACGGCGGACGGGCGGTCTCCGGGTCAAGGGAGGCTCAAGAGAACCTCATGACGCGTCAGATCACATGAAAACAAGACAACTTCCCCGGCCGGGGGCATGCAGGCCGTGCCGTCCGCCACTAGGCTCGGGGCTGACCCCGCGAGGGGGAGTGGGGTGCGCGCCCGGATGGTGGAATGCAGACACGGGCAGCTTAAAACTGCTTGGCCGTGAGGCCGTGCCGGTTCGAATCCGGCTCCGGGCACTCCCCCTCCGCCGGACTCCCCGGCCCGGCCGCCGCAGCGGCGTCCGCCCCGCCGTCCCTGCAGCTCCTCCCGCCGCCCCGCCGCCCCGCCCCGCGGCGCCTTCCGCCCCGCCGGTGCCGCCGGCGCCGCCGTTCCCCCGCTGCCGCCGCCCGCGGCTCCGGTCGGCGCGCCCCGGGACGCATGGCTTTCCTTTACCCGGGCATTACCATTGGCGTGAGGGCTGCACCGTGCGGCCCCGGGAGGAAGCACATGAGGAGCAGCAACCCGGTCTTCTCGCGGCAGGGAGCCTTCACCCGCGACACCGGTTACGCGGGGTTCGGTCCGTCGCAGTCCGCCGGGCCGCACGCGCCGCAGTCCCCGCCGCCCGGCGGCCCCTACGCGGGCGGCCCGTACGCGAACAACCCGTACGACCAGCAGCCCCTCTCCGCCGAGCAGCTGCAGCAGATGTACGGTGCGCCCGCGGCCGGACCGCTCGACACCGGCCGGATGACCATGGACGACGTGGTCGCCCGCACCGCCATGACGCTGCTGACCCTGGTGGCGGCCGGTGCCCTCGCCTGGTTCGCCGTCCCGGCGGGCGCCTTCGGCATCCCCATGGTCGCCGCCCTGGCGGCCTTCGTCATCGCCATGGTCGTGAGCTTCCGCCGCACCGTCAGCCCCGCCCTGGTGCTGGCCTACGCGGCGCTGGAGGGCGTCTTCCTCGGCGCGATCAGCAAGGCGCTCGACGTCTACTTCTCCGGCATCGCCGTCCAGGCCGTGCTGGGCACCGCGGCGGTCTTCGCCGGCATGCTCGTGGCCTACCGCTCCGGACGCATCCGGGTGACCGCCCGCTACCAGCGGATCGGCCTGGCCGTCGCCATGGGCTTCGTGCTGCTGCTGGTGGTCAACATGGTCGCCGCGCTCTTCGGTGCCGACCTGGGCCTGCGCTCCGGTCCCGTGGGCATCCTGGTGGGCGTCCTCGGCATCTGCCTCGGCGCCTTCTTCCTCTCGCTGGACTTCCACGAGATCGAGCAGGGCGTCCGGGGCGGCGCCCCGGAGCGCGAGGCGTGGCGGGCCGCCTTCGGCCTGACCCTCTCGCTGGTCTGGATCTACCTGGAGATGCTGCGCCTGATCGCCATCCTGCGCGGCGACGACTGATCCGCCCCGGCCCCGGACCCCGTCGCGGGGTCCGGGCGGTGCCGGACACCTCGGAGGGCCTGGGAGCCGTCGGCTCCCGGGCCCTCGGGCGTATGGGGGAGGGTGGGTCGGAGGGGGGTCGGGACTCGGACGGGGGCGCCGCTCAGGCGAGCTTGCGCGCGGCCCTCCGCAGGTCGTGCTCGTGCACGATGGCCTTGGCGTAGCCGTACGAGATGTCGTACTCGCGGCGGAGCCAGTCGATCTTCTCCTCGCACCGTGTGAGGCCGGGCCCGTCGTCGACGGCCTTGAGCCAGTCGCTGATCTCGCGGCCGGTGACGGCCGGGATCCTGGAGAGGAGGTTCTGGTGGGTCGCTGCGGAGTACATCAGGGACATGGGCGCCTCCGGTTGAGCGGTCCGTCCTCCCACCGTGCCTGAGGTCGTAACCGTTGGCAACACCCGCCACGGGGGCGGTGCGAGGTGGGGACGGTCGGTCCTCGTTGCCGCCTCCTTACCCACCCTCCACCCCGTTGACGCCTGCCGGTCGCACGGTCACCCGTCCGCGCCCGGATACGCTCGCCCCATGCCCGATCCCGCCCCGCTGCTCACCGCCGTCGACCGCCTGGCCGACCGCTTCCGCTCGATGCCGCAGAGCAGGCTCACCGCCCCCGTGCCCGGCCACCCCTCCCGCGCGGCGGCCGCCCTCGCCCTCGCCCGCCGGCTTGCCGCGGACGCCCTCGCGGCGGAGGGCGCGGCGGCCCCCGGCGGCGCCCCGGGGGGGATGCCGGACGCGGGCCCCTTCGCCGCCGGCGACCAGCTCGCCGTGGCCGGCCACGACCTCGCCGCGGCGCTGGCGCCGCTGGCGCCGGACGCCCCCGTCGCCACGCGCGACGGCGCCCGGTCCGCGGCGGACGCGGTCCTCGCGGACGCGGTCGCGGCGGTGGGCGCCGTGGCGGAGCTGGTGGGCGGGTAGGCGGCGGGCCCGGTCCCGGGAGGCCCGGGAGGGCCTCGGCGGGCCCGCGGGTCAGAGGCTGGCGACCACCCGGTCGGCGAGCACGTACACCGTGCCCTCGCCGGTGGCGAAGGTCAGCGAGTAGGAGCCGGAGAAGCGCGAGCCGCCCAGCAGCCGCACCGCGTCGCCGCAGCGGACCGCCTCGATCAGCCGCTCCGCCGCCTCCCGGTCGCCCGGGGCGACGCACAGCGTGGTGCCGTCGGCGAAGGCGTACACGTCCAGGGTGCCCAGCGGGCCGGGGCGGACGTCGGTGAGGGCCGTGCCGTCGTCGGCGAGGCGGTTGAGGGTGGAGTCCGTCCACTCCCGGGACGGTGCCTGGGCCGGCACGAAGTCCGGGTGGGAGGGGTGGCGGCGGGGGTCGGGGCCGGCGGCCGGCCCCGCCTGCACCTCCACGTCGGCCTGCACCCCGTTGTCGGCCTGGACGGCCGGGGACCCGGCGCCGCCCTGCACCGGGTGGCCGGACCGCAGCCCGTTGCCCTCGGCGATCAGCTCCTCCAGGGCCGTGCGCAGCGCGTCCGTGAACTCCGGGTCCATCCGTCCGCCCGCCGGGCGCGGGAAGTCCTCGGCGCTCTCCGCGGCCTCCTGCGGGCCGGTGGGCCGGGGGAAGTACAGCGGCCAGCCGTCCACCGGGTCGGCGCCGTCGAACGGGGTGTCGAAGAGCGGGGCGTCCTCCGCCGACCGGGCCTCCTGCTCCGCCCAGAACGCGCGCGCCTCCGCGACCTCCCGCTCGCGATCCTCGGCCAGGGCGGCGGCGACCGCCCGGCGTATCGCCGCGTCGTCCGGGGCCGTGGCCGCAGCCGCCTCCAGGCGGCGCGACAGCCCGCGCACGTGGACCAGCACCCCTGCCGTGAGGACGAGCAGGAGCAGCAGAAGAACGGTGTACACGGCGTTCACGGAACGTACTCCTTGCGCGGAGCTGAACGGGGGATCACCCCCACAGTGCCGTATGTCCGCGCGCGGCGTCAGGGGAAGGGGCTCCCTTCGTGAGTGAGCTGTGACCTTGCCCACGTCGGTGCAGGTGGGCGTGGTATACGCGGGGGAGTCGGCCGGTTGCGGACCGTCGACCGCGGGGCCCTCCGGGGGTGTGCGGAGGGCCGGATCACCTTCTCCATGTGATCCGGCCCTCAAACACGAAGGGTCACTCCGAACGGGTGATTCCGGCCACCGTGCCGCGACCGGAGCCCGCCCCCCGCCGCGGGCGGGTGCCGCCTCCCCGGTCCCCCGGCCGGCGGCCCCGCCCTCCGCCGCGGCCCGGCCCGGCTCAGCTCAGCTCAGCTCAGCCGCTCGATCACCATCGCCATGCCCTGCCCGCCGCCCACGCACATGGTCTCCAGGCCGAACTGCTTGTCGTGCCACTGCAGCGAGTTGATCAGCGTGGTGGTGATGCGGGCGCCGGTCATGCCGAACGGGTGTCCGACGGCGATGGCGCCGCCGTTGACGTTGAGGCGGTCCAGGTCGATCCCCAGGTCGCGGTAGGAGGGGATCACCTGGGCGGCGAAGGCCTCGTTGATCTCGACCAGGTCGATGTCGCCGATGGTGAGCCCGGCCCGCTGCAGGGCCTGCCTGGAGGCCTCGACCGGGCCGTAGCCCATGATCTCGGGGGAGAGGCCGGAGACGCCGGTGGAGACCACCCGGGCCAGCGGGGTGATGCCCAGTTCGCGCGCCTTCGTGTCGGACATGACGACCAGCGCGGCGGCCCCGTCGTTCAGCGGGCAGCAGTTGCCGGCGGTGACGGTGCCGTCGGGGCGGAAGACGGGCTTGAGGCCGGAGACGCCCTCCAGGGTGACGCCGGCGCGCGGGCCGTCGTCGGTGGAGACCACGGTGCCGTCGGGCGTGGTGACCGGGGTGATCTCGCGGGCCCAGAAGCCGTCCTTGATCGCCTTCTCGGCGAGGTTCTGCGAGCGCACGCCGAACTCGTCCTGCTCGGCGCGGGTGACCCCCTTGAGCCGGGCCAGGTTCTCGGCGGTCTGGCCCATCGCGATGTAGGCGTCGGGCAGCAGGCCGTCCTCGCGCGGGTCGTGCCACTCGTCGCCGCCCTCGGCGGCGCGCTTCGCGGTGCGGGCCTTGGCCTCGTCGAAGATCGGGTTCTCGGTGCCGGGCATGCCGTCCGAGGTGCCCTTGACGCTGCGCGAGACGGTCTCGACGCCGGCCGAGATGAAGACGTCGCCCTCGCCGGCCCTGATGGCGTGCAGCGCCATGCGGGTGGTCTGCAGCGAGGAGGAGCAGTACCGGGTGATCGTGCAGCCGGGCAGGTGGTCCATGCCCATCTGCACGGCGACGACGCGGCCGAGGTTGTGGCCCTGCTCGCCGCCGGGCAGTCCGCAGCCCAGCATCAGGTCGTCGATCTCGCGCGGGTCGAGCTGGGGCACCTTGTCGAGGGCGGCACGGATGACGTGGGCGGTGAGGTCGTCCGGGCGGACGTCCTTGAGCGAGCCCTTGAAGGCCCGGCCGATCGGCGAACGGGCGGCGCTGACGATGACGGCTTCGGGCACGGTGACTCCTCGACGTAAGGGTGGGCGGCTACGGCCGTAAGCTACCGCTTAGTACCGCGGCCGTCACCCAGGGCTGCGTGTGAGCTGGACGACGTTCCCCCGGACTGCTCCCCGGGCCGTTCCCCGGCCGTTCCCCCGCTCCTCCCGCCCGACCCCTCCTCACGGGCGCCGCCGCCCCCGCCGGACCCCGGCTCCCCGCCCCCGCCGGACCCCGGCTCCCCGTCCCCCACCGCGGGCAGCCTGCGCCGCCGCCGGTACCGGACCAGCGCCCAGCGGCCCGGCGAGCCGCCCGGCGCGGCCGCCGCGACCTCCGTGCCGGACCGCCCGGCGGCCTCGGCGGCGGCCACCGCCACCGGCAGCACGGCCTCCCCGCGGGCCGCGTCGGGCCGGTCCTCCGGCCACAGGCCCAGGGCCGCGCAGAGCGACGGCAGCACGGCCATCGCGGCGGTGCCGTACCCCTGCGCCGACGGGTGGTAGCGGTCGGCGGCGAACAGCTCCCGGCGCATGGCGAACTCCGGGCCCAGCAGCGACCCCAGCGACACGGTCCGCCCGCCCGCCTCCACGACCGCGATGGTCTGCGCGGCCGCCAGCTGCCGGCTCAGCCGCCGCGCCACCCAGCGCAGCGGCGGGCGCACCGGCTCGATGGTCCCGAGGTCCGGGCAGGTGCCCACGACGACCTCGCAGCCCGCCGACCGCAGCCGCCGCACCGCGTCGCCCAGCAGCCGCACCGACTCCACCGCCGGCACCCGGTGCGTCACGTCGTTGGCGCCCACGATGACCACGGCCACGTCCGGGACGGCCTCCAGCACCAGGTCCACCTGGTGGTCCAGGTCGGCGGAGCGGGCCCCGGACAGCGCGGCGTTCACCAGCCGCACCCGCCGCTCGGCGACCGACGCCAGCCCGGCGGCCAGCAGCGCGCCCGGCGTCTCGTGCCCGCGCAGCACCCCGAGCCCGGCCGCCGTCGAGTCGCCCAGGAACGCCAGCACCAGCGGCGGCGCCGCGGCCTGCGGGCCGTCGGCGAAGGCGCCCCCGTACACCCCGTCCGCCCGGGGCGGCTCGCTCCCCAGCGCGCCCACCGCGCGCTCCGCGAACTTGGCCTCGGTGACCAGCAGCCCCAGGACGCCGACCCCGAGCAGCCCGATGCCTCCGCCGCCGTACGCGGCGGCCGCCGCGATCCGGCGCGCCACCCGTGCCCGCGACATCCGCGACCCCCTCACCCGGTCCGTTCCCGACTCATGGGAGCCCGATCCAGCGGGCCCCGCGGTCCGGGGCCCTGCTCCGCGGCCCCGCTCGTGGCGGCACCGCCTCTCAGAGCCTCCATACCCCGGGGCCCCCGCCGCCTACCGCCCGTCCGACCGTGCACGATCACCGCCCCGGCGGGCCGGGCATCCGCGCGCCGGGGCCCGGACCTCTACCCTGACCGGTACAGACACTCCTGCGGCACTCATCCGTGCGCACCTGTTCCACGTTCTCGGGAGGACCCCCGTGCGGTACCACGATTCGATCATCGAGCTGGTCGGCGACACGCCCCTGGTGAAGCTCAACAAGGTCACCGAGGGGATCGAGGCCACCGTCCTCGCCAAGGTGGAGTACTTCAACCCCGGCGGCTCGGTGAAGGACCGCATCGCGATGCGGATGATCGAGGCCGCCGAGAAGTCCGGGGCGCTCAAGCCGGGCGGCACCATCGTGGAGCCCACCTCCGGCAACACCGGCGTCGGCCTGGCGATCGTGGCGCAGCAGAAGGGCTACCGCTGCATCTTCGTCTGCCCGGACAAGGTCTCCACCGACAAGATCAACACGCTGCGGGCGTACGGCGCCGAGGTCGTGGTCTGCCCGACCGCGGTCGCCCCCGAGCACCCCGACTCCTACTACAACGTCTCCGACCGCCTGGTCCGCGAGACCCCCGGCGCGTGGAAGCCCGACCAGTACTCCAACCCGGAGAACCCGGCCTCCCACTACCACTCCACCGGCCCCGAGCTGTGGAAGCAGACCGACGGCCGGATCACCCACTTCGTCGCGGGCGTCGGCACCGGCGGCACCATCTCCGGCACCGGCCGCTACCTCAAGGACGTCTCCGAGGGCCGGGTCCAGGTCATCGGCGCCGACCCCGAGGGCTCCGTCTACTCCGGCGGCACCGGCCGCCCGTACCTGGTCGAGGGCGTCGGCGAGGACTTCTGGCCCACCGCCTACGACCGCACGGTGGCCGACGGGATCGTGGCCGTCTCCGACAAGGACTCCTTCCAGATGACCCGCCGCCTCGCCAAGGAGGAGGGCCTGCTCGTCGGCGGCTCCTGCGGCATGGCCGTGGTCGCCGCCCTGGAGGTCGCCCGCAAGGCCGGACCGGACGACGTCGTCGTCGTGCTGCTGCCGGACGGCGGCCGGGGGTACCTCTCGAAGATCTTCAACGACGAATGGATGGCGGACTACGGCTTCCTCTCGTCGCCCACCGACGAGGCCACCGTCGGCGACGTGCTCGGCCGCAAGGACGCCGTCGAGCACGGCGGCATCCCGCAGTTCGTCCACATGCACCCGGGCGAGACCGTCGGGGAGGCCGTCCACGTGCTGCGCGAGTACGGCGTCTCCCAGATGCCCGTCGTCTCGCCCGGCGCCGGCCACCCCGACGTCATGGCGGGCGAGGTCATCGGCTCCGTCGTCGAGCGGGAGCTGCTGGACGGCCTCTTCGCGCGGCGCGTGCAGCTCGACGACCCGCTGGACAAGCACATGTCGGCGCCGCTGCCCGTGGTCGGCTCCGGCGAGTCCGTCACCCGCCTGATGGGGGTGCTGGAGCGGGCCGACGCCGTGGTGGTGCTGGTCGACGGCAAGCCGCAGGGCATCGTCACCCGCCAGGACCTGCTGTCCTTCCTGGCCCAGCGGACGCACTGACCCGTCCCGCGGATGCCCGGGGCCCGTCCCGCGGGCGCCCCGGGCCCCGGACGGCCCGCCCGCCCCGCGCCCCCCGGTGCCCGCGCGGGGCTCACCCGTCCGCCGCCGAAGTGGTACACCGGTGTCACGTCCGCGCAGCACGGGCTTAACACGGGAACGGCATCGTAGGGGTCACGGCAAGACGCCGAACGTGGTGGCAGCGGAAACCGGGAGCGGCTCCCCGGCTCCGAGGCCACCAGGAGGACGCGTCGGTCGGCCCTGACCCGGCCGGCCGCGTCCCGTCCGCAGGGGGCGCCGTCGTCCCGCCCCTGGTGGCCCCGACCGGCCACCAGGGTGCGGCGGCCCCTGCGGCACCCCTCGCGCCGCAAGGCGCGCACTCCGTGCTCCCGGGTGGGGGAGCGATACGGAGACGGCAGGGCCGGTCCTGGCATCCAGGACCGGCCCTCGCCGTGTGCGCCGCCGGGCGCCGGGGCGCTCCGATGCGCGTCGTGGTGTTCCGGTGCGGTGGTGCGACGGTGCCGTGGTCCTCCCGGGCCGTCGTGCCGAACCGGAATCCGTCCGCTCCCGCACCCGGCCCCCGCCGCGCGGCAGCCCCGCCGCGGCCACCGCCGTACGGTCCGGCGCCCGAACCGGCGCCCGGACCGGCGCCCGGACCGGTGCCCGGACCGGTGTCCGGCTCCGTGCACGGCCGCGGACGGGCCCCGCGTCAGCCCGCCTGTACCGGAGCCCCCCTGCGCCGCGCCGCCACCAGCAGCCCGGCCCCGAGCCCCAGGAACGCCGTCCCGCCGAGCAGGTAGGGGGTGGTGTCCACGCCGCCCGTGTCGGCCAGCCGCACCCCGGCCGCCGCCTGCGCCCGCGCCGTGCGCGCCGCCGACCGCACCGCGGCGGACCGCTCCGCCGCCTGCGCCGCCGCCACCGAGGCCCTGCCCTGCCGGGCGGCCGCCACCTCCGCCGAGGCGTCCGCGGACGCGGCCGACGCCACCGGGCCCAGGACCAGCGCGAGCGCCGCGGCGCCGCCGGCCGCGGCCGCCGTGATCGCCAGCGGGCTGCGCTGGGCCGCCTTCCGCTTGCCCACCGGACCTCCTCGTGCCGTACCCGGTCCCCGCACCGGACCCGGCCGGGACCCCGCTGCGGGGGCTCCTCCGGCGGGGCCGTCCGGACGATCGTAGTGAGCGGGGCTCCGCTTGGGTAGCGCCCGCCGGGGCCGGTACCGCGCCGGGAGCCCCCGCTGCCCTACGCTCGCAGGCATGACCAGCACCGACACCAAGGACGGCGGCGAGCCCCGCTACGTCCGCCTGCACATCGAACTCGTCGCCGAGATCACCGACGAGGCCGCCCTCAAGGCCGCCGCGCTGGAGCAGGTGAAGCACGACACGTACATGGACGACGACGAGCGGGCCCAGGCGGTGGAGGCCATCGAGCTCGACCCGTCCGGTTCGCTCGCCCACTTCGTGGACCCGCTGCAGCTGCTCGGCGAGGTCCCCGGTGTGGAGCTCGCCCAGGCCACCTGGGAGTCCGCGCACACCGAGTTCGAGCCCGAGAACGAGGACTGGGACCTCTACGACACCGGCGACGGAGCCGCCCGGGAGTGACCCCTCCCGTCCCCGAGTGACCCCTCCCGTCGGGAAGGCCCCGCCGGGCGGGGCCTTCCCGACGGGCATATGTTGGACGGTACGCCCCCCATCACCGGCAGCACGCGCGAGGAGCGGCAGGCGCGAGGAGCAGCAAGGGAGACGGCGACGTGACGGCACCCGACAGGCAGCCCCCGGAAACCCCGCGGCGTCCGGAACCCCCGCAGCCGCCGGACGCCGGACGTCCCCCCGGCCGCCCCGCCGGCCCGCCGGACACGGCTCCGCCCGGCACGGCTCCGCCGGACGGGCCGCCCGCCGCCGCGGGCCCGCTGCCGCCCGCCGCCCCGCCCGCCCCCCGCGACTGGACGCGCCGCAGCGTCCTGGCCGGCCTCGCGGTGGCCCCCGCCGCCCTGGCCGCCGCGTGCAGCAACGGCCCGGACGGGGCCAAGGGCGGGCAGAGCCCCGGCGCCTCCGGCTCGGCCGGCTCCCCCCGGGGTTCCGCCGCCCCCGCCGGGACCCCGTCCGCCTCCCCGAGCAGCAGCACCCCCAGGGTCTCCACCGCCCGGATCGCCGTCGACCCGCCGGACGGCACCCGCAACGCCGACTCCGAGCAGGGCGTCACCGTCACCGCCTCCGGCGGCCGCCTCACCTCCGTCCGGGTCGCCGACGAGGCCGGCCGGCAGGTGGCGGGCACCATGGAGGCCGGCTCCACCCGCTGGCGGTCCACCGCCCCCCTGCACCTCTCCACCCGCTACACCGTGTCGGCGACCGCCGTCGACGCCGCGAAACTCCAGGCGGTGTCCAACACCTCCTTCGCCACCAAGGCCCCCGACCACACCTTCGTGGGGTTCTTCACCCCCGAGGACGGCTCCGTCTCGGGCGTCGGCATGCCGGTCTCGATCGTCTTCAACACGCCGATCACCGACCGCAGGGCCGTGCAGCAGGCCGTCACCGTGGAGGCCGACCCGCCGGTGGAGGTCGTCGGCCACTGGTTCGACGCCACCCGGCTCGACTTCCGCCCCCGGCACTACTGGGCGGCCGGCACCCGCATCACCCTGCGGCTGCGGCTCAGGGACGTCCGGGGCGCGAAGGGCGTGTACGGGGTCCAGTCCAAGGACGTGCACTTCACCATCGGCCGCAGCCAGGTCAGCACCGTCGACCTCGCCACCGGGCGGATGACCGTCCGCCGCGACGGACGGACGAGCGCGGTCTACGAGGTCACCGGCGGCAGCCCGCAGCACCCCACCTGGGAGGGGGTGATGGTGGTCTCCGAGCGGTACCCGCAGACCCGGATGAACTCCCGCACTGTCGGCCTCGGCGGCGAGTACGACATCCCCGACGTCCCCCACGCGCAGCGGCTCACCACCTCCGGCACCTTCATCCACGGCAACTACTGGTCCCCGCCCTCCGTCTTCGGCCACGAGAACGTCAGCCACGGCTGCATCGGCCTGCGCGACACCAAGGGCGGCAGGGACCCGAACACCCCCGGCGCCGAGTTCTACGGCAGCTCGATGGTCGGCGACGTGGTCGAGGTGGTCCGCTCCGGGGACCGCACCGTCGCGCCCGCCAACGGCCTCAACGGCTGGAACCTCTCCTGGGCGGACTGGAAGGCCGGCAGCTCGCTCTGAGCCCCGCCCGGTCCGGGACCCGCGCGTGCACGGCCCGGTCCGCCCCCCCGCCCACGGCGGCCCTCCCGGGCGCGGACCGGCCCCCGCGGAAACCGCCCGGACCGGCGGAACCCGGACTAACGTGCGACCCATGGCCTCGCAACCGCCCGCCCCCGTCGTCCTGGACGGCCGCCACCTGCGGCTGGAGCCGCTCGTCCCGGCGCACGTGCCCGACCTGCACCTGGCCGGCGGCAGCGACGACGAGGTGTGGCGCTGGCTCCCCGCCCTCACCCCCCGCTCCGAGGCGGAGATGCACCGCGTCGTCGAGCAGCGCCTCGCCCAGCAGGCGGCCGGCGAGGCCGTGCTCTTCGCCGTGGTCCCCCGCGGCACCTTCCGGCCCGTCGGCTGGACCGCCTACCTCGACATCTCCGTGCCCGACGAGCGCCTCGGCATCGGCTGGAACTGGGTCGCCCGCCCCTACCGCGGGACCGCCCTCGACGTCGAGGCCCACCTCCTCCTGCTCTACCACGCCTTCGAGGTCCTCGGCTTCGGCCGCGTGCAGTGGCAGACCGACCACCAGGACTACACCGCCCAGGGCGTCCTGGCCCGCATCGGGGGCCTGCGCGAGGGGCCGCTGCGCCGCCATGTCCGCCGTCTCGACGGCACCTGGCGCGACACCGTCGTCCACTCGCTGCTCGCCCCCGAGTGGCCCGCCGTCAAGGAGCGCATCCGGGCGGGCCTCCTGCCCTGACCCCGCCCGCGGGCGCCGGGGGACGGGTGCACCGGCAGGCGGGCGCACGGGCGGGCGGGCGCACGGGCGGGTGTGTGCACGGGCGGATGGACGGCCGATGGCAGGAACTCACCGCAACCTGGCCGTCCCGCCCCTGGAGCCGGTCCCGCCGCCCCGCCATCCTCGACCCATGATCACGCCCGACACCAAGGACTGGACCTGGGTGCTGAGCCGCCCCTGCCCCGACTGCGGCCTCGACGCCTCCTCCGTCCCCCGCGAGGCCGTCGCCGGCCTCCTCCGCGCCAACGCCGCCGCCTGGACCGGCCTCCTGGCGGGCGGCTCCGCCGACGGCGGAGAGCTGCGCCGCCGCCCGGACCCCGGCACGTGGTCGCCCCTGGAGTACGCCTGCCACGTCCGGGACGTCTTCCGCCTCTTCGCCGTCCGCCTCGACCTGATGCTCACCCGGGAGCGGCCGCTCTTCCCGAACTGGGACCAGGACGCCACCGCCGAGGCCGAGCGCTACGGCGAGCAGGACCCCGCCGCGGTCGCCGCCGGCCTCGCCGCCGCCGCGGAGTCCCTCGCCGCCGCCTTCGACCGCGTCGGCGGCGACCGGTGGCGGCGCACCGGCGACCGCAGCGACGGCGCCTCCTTCACCGTGGAGTCCTTCGCCCGCTACCTCCTCCACGACCCCGTCCACCACCTGTGGGACGTCACCGGAACGCCCGCCGCGCGCCCTTCCTGACCTGCCGTCACCTCCTGTCCGGCGGCGCCCGCTGCCCGCGGCGCCGCCCGGCCGGTACGGGACCCCGGACCGCCCGTCGACGACCCGAAAGGCCGTGGACGCCCCCCGGTCCGGACGGCATGATCGGGGCAGTCCGTCCGGCACGTTCCACGACCAGGAGGCGCCGTGACCGCCTACGCCCTCGCCCACCTCCGCAATCCCAGCCCCCGCGAGCCCGACGTCCTCGACTACCTGGACCGCGTCGACGCCACCCTCGCCCCCTTCTCCGGCCGCTTCCTCGTCCACGGCCCCGACGTCGAGGTCCTGGAGGGGGAGTGGCCCGGGACGGTCGTGGTCATCGAGTTCCCCGACCTCGCCACCGCCCGCGCCTGGTACGCGTCCCCCGCCTACCAGGAGATCCTCCTGCTGCGGACCGGCCACATCAGCGGCGACGTGATCCTCTTCGAGGGCGTCGCCCCGGGCCACACCGCCGCCGCCATGGCCGCCGCCGTCCGGGGCCTCCCGGCCCCGTCCGCCGCCGGCTGAGACGCCGGCGGCCGCGCCGGACCTCGTCCGTACGGCCCGCCCGGCAGGCGGACCCTCCCCTCCCCGGGCACGGTGTGAGGGGACGGGCGGCCGCCGCCCGCGGCCGCGGCTGCCACGCCGTCCCGCGGCCGGCGGCCGGCGCCGTCCGGCGACGAGGACCAGGAGGACGGGCCATGGGCTGTGCGTCGAGGGGCAGGGCGGCCGCGGTGCTCGCGGCGGCGGCGGGGACGCTCCTCGCGGGCTGCGGCGGCCCCGCCGGACCGGCACCGGGCCCGTCCCCGAGAGCCGTCCGGCAGGTCCTGGACCCGTCCGCCCCCGCACCGCCCGCCGCGCCCGGCCCCTGCCGGTACGACCGGCTCACCGCCCCCGCAGCCCGGCGGCTCACGTCGGGCACCCCGGAGGGCACCTGGTCGGCGCGGGTCCCCCTCGTCAACAAGGGGCCCGGGCCGTGCGTCCTGAAGGGCTTCCCCGCCCTCGTGGCCCTGGCCGGCCAGGGGTCGCCGCAGCGCAACCGGCCGCTGAGGGCCACCCCCGAGGGCACGGCCCGGCCGGTCCTGCTGGCCGTCGGCGGCCGGGCCTGGGTCCGGCTCACCTTCCACCAGGTCCTGGGGGAGGGCGACGGCTACTGCCCCTCCGGCGCGACCCCGCGCACCGCCCCGTCGCTCGTGCTGGGCGTCGCGGGCGGCAGGCTGCAGGTCGGCATGGAGGACGGCAGCGACATCGCGGAGTGCGACGACACCGTCCGCACCACCGCCTTCCTCGCCGTCAGCCCGTAGCGGCCGCCCGCGGGGCGCCTCTCCCGCCGCACGTCCGGTCGCGGCCGGGGACTCGGCGGGCGGCCGCGACCGGACGTGCGGGCGCGGCACCGCCGCACGGACTCCCCGACCGCACCGCGGCGGCCCCGCCGCACCGCCGGCCGCACCGGGGCCCCGTCCCCGCCGGCAGGTGCCCGCCCCCTCGGCGGGGGGAGACCCGAGGAGGTCCGGGCGCGGGCCCGGGCCCCGGCCGCCGAGGACCGCCGCTCCGGAGCGCCGGCCGGGCGGCCTCAGGGGGTGAGGGGGGAGGCGTGCACGAGGTAGCCGCCGCCCCGCAACCAACGGCCCCGCGCGGCCTGTTCGCCCCCGGCCCTGCAGAGGTCGCCGTTCGGCGGACGCTCGTCGGCCCGGCGGGCGCCGACGACCCTGCCGGGCAGGAAAGGCGCGCGGGTCCCGGCCCGTCCGGTGCGTTCCGGAGGCGGTCAGGGGAAGGGGCGTCAGGGGTTGCCGCGGCTCCTCAGGGGGTCCGCCGGAGCCTCCCGGCGTCGGCCCGGCGAACGGCGTCCAGGAGTTCCCCGCCGGCCACCAGGCGGATCATCGCGTCGAGGTCCGGGGACATCCACCGGTCGTCCCCCAGGGGAGGGATGCGGCGGCGGATCGCGCGCCACAGGAGCGCCGTCCCCGCCCCCAGGGGGAGCCCGTCCATCCTCGCGCGGATCAGGTCGATGCCCTGCGCGGACATCAGCATCTCCACGGCGATGACGACCTCCAGGCGGTCCAGGTTCTCCTGCAGTGCCCGGACGGAGGCCATGGCCATGGTGTTGTGGTCCTCCTGCCCGGTCTTCGCGGGGCGTGACAGCACACTCGGCGGGTACGCCCTCACCTGCATCTCCGGCACCAGTGCGGTCGCCACCGTCTGCACCTGGACCATGCCGGAGTTGAGCCCGACCTTGCCGCCCGCGAGGCTCGCGGGAAGGCCGTAGCTCCACACCGGGGACAGCAGGCGGGCCGAGAGCTGCTCGTACAGCACGCCGACGTCGGCGATGTGGCCGTTCAGCCGGTCGATCTCGTGGGCGAGCAGGTCGCCGTCGTAGTTGCCGCCCATCAGGAACTCGTCCGGTCCGCCGAGCACGGGGAAGACCAGGGGGTTGGACGTGGACGAGCCGGCCTCGCGTTCGAGGACGGTGCGGTCGTCGGCCAGCGCCTCGCGGAGCGCTCCCAGGATGTGGGGTGCCGCCCGCACGGACACCGCGTCCTGCACCCGGTCGTGGGTCTCCCCGCGCCGACGGCGCCCGGCGTCGGTCATCCAGCCGCTGCCCGCCACGAGGGCCCGCATCCGGGCCGCGACACCGGTCTCGCCGGGGATGTGGCGCTCGGCGTGGGTCCGGGCGTCCAGGGCGGCGGCCTCGGCCCCCGTGGCGTCCATGAACAGCGCCAGGCCGCCCTCGGCCAGGCCGGCGAGCCGCTCGGCCCGCCGGAGGGCGTGGACGAAGTCGGCGGCGACCACGGTGCTGCCGCTGATCACCGCCAGCGCCTCCCCCTGCTCCAGGGTGAAGGACCGCGCCAGGCCCGCTCTGGGCAGGACCCGCGAAGCCGGGCCGACCACGCCGCGGTACCGGGCGGGCGCCTCCTCGCCGATTGCGACCAGGCCGGCCTCGGCCATGGGCTGGAGGTCGCCGATCCCCAACGAGCCGATCTGCGGCATCTCGGGCGTGACCCCGGCGTTCACCAGGTCCAGCAGCCGCTCCGCCAGCTGGGGGCGCACCCCCATCCGGCCGCGCGCCATCTGGTTGGCGCGGAGCACCAGCGCCAGCCGCGCCACCTGCGGCGGGAAGGGCGCACCGGTGCCCGCCGCGTTCGACAGCAGGATGTTGCGCTGGAACCGGCGCTGCTCGGCCTGGGTGAGCTCGCGGTCCTTGAGCGGGCCGAGCGCCTGGTTCCAGCCGTAGACGCGCGCCCCGGAGCGCAGGGCCCCGAGCGCCCCGGCCCGGTTCCGCCGCATCCTCGCGCGCGCCCCTTCGGTGAGCCGTACCGAGACGCGGGAGGCGTCCAGGACCGCGAACATCTGGCCGAGCGTCAACGAGTCCCCGTCCAGCAGCAGGTCCGCCTTCCCGGCGCGAGGCCCCGGCACGCCCGCGGCGGGCGCGGCGGCCGGACGGGCCGGCGCCCCCGCGACGGACGACGACACCAGCGCGGCGACGACCGCCACGGCGGCCCACGTCCGGGGATCCGCCGGCCGGCCGGACCGGCGGGCGCCGCGGCCGGTCCGCCGGGCCCCGGGGGCCGGCCGCATCCTGAACCTCACCATGCGCACCACCCCCCTCCGGGACTCCCCGGACGGCACGGGGCCGCGGAGGACTCGGGGACACCCGTGCCGGGGGTGCCGACGACGTCCCCAGCATCGGCGGGGTGCCGGGCCGCCGCGATCCGGGCTGGTCCGTTCGCGCGTCCCCCGAGGCGGGTCCGTGCGCCTCCGGCGGGAGGGCCAGCGGCCGGCGGTCCCCGCTCCGCGCCGGGCCGTCCCGGCCGGGCGGTCCGCCTAGCCGCCTGCCCGGTGCGACGCGGAGCGCGGGTCGACGAGGCCGTGCAGCAGGGCGGCGATGGCGGGGGCGGGGGTGAAGTCGTCCTCCGGGTCGACCAGCTGGCCGGCGAGCAGCCCGTCCACCAGCGCGAGCAGCCGGCGCAGGTCGCCTGCGGGGTCGCGCGAGCCGAGGTCGGCGAGGAGCGGGGCCAGCCAGGCCGCCAGCCGGCGGCGGGCGGCCTGCAGGGCCGTGCGCAGCGCCGGCTGCTGGGCCGCCTCGGCGAACACGGCGTGCCGCGCGAGCGTGAGCTCCCGGTCGGTGCCGCCCAGCGCCTCCACCACGCCGCCCAGCCGCACGGCGAACCCGTCGATGCCGCCCGCCCCCGTCCGCACGTCCGGGCTCGTCCACAGCGCCGTCTCCCGCTCCAGCAGCCGCCCCAGCACCCCGGTCAGCAGGGCCTCGCGGGTGCGGAACCGGTTCGACGTGGACCCGGTCGGCACGCCCGCCCGGGCGTCCACCGCCCGGTGGGTCAGCCGGCGGATCCCGCCGTGGGCGAGGACGCCGATCGCGGCGTCGAGGAGGAGCAGTTCGCGGTCCGACACGGAGGAAGACTACACCGGTAGTCACGTCGACTACCGGTGTAGTACGTTGACGGCACCCCGCCTGCCGCGGCCCCGCACCGCCCGCCCCGGGCGGCAGGGCCGCAACCCCCGGAGGAGCCGCCGTGCCAATCGGCTACCTGGCCACCGTGGGGGTGGTGGTCGTGGGCACGCTCCTGGCCCTGGCGCCGCTGCGCCGCCCCCGTCCGCTCGGGACGCTCAGCTGGTTCCTCAGCGCCGTCGTCAACGAGTCGCCGTTCGCCGGGCTCTCCTGGGTGCTCGCGGCGACGCTGCTCGCCTGCACGCAGGGCGACTTCCACGGGCCCGCCGTCCTGGCCGCCGCGGGCGCGGTCTGCACCGTCGTCGCCGCGACCCCCGTCCTGGCCCGGCGGGCCCTGCGCGCGGGAGCGGCCGTGGACCGTGCGCTCGACGAGGGCCTCGGCCCGGGGTTCCGCGCCGCCGGCGGCACCGGCGACGGGTCGCCGGCGGGCCGCGTCCGCCGGCTGCCCTGGGTCCGGATCCTCCTCGCCCCGCTGCCGCTGTCCCGCCGGGGCGTCCGGCGGACCGCGAACCTCCCGTACGGCCCCCACGGCAGGCGCAACCGTCTGGACGTCCACCGCGGCCGGGACCGCTCCCCCGGCGCGCCGATCCTGATCCACCTCCACGGCGGCGGCTTCCGGACGGGCCGCAAGAGCTTCTACGCCCGTGCCCTGCTCCACGGTTTCGCCCGGCAGGGCTGGGTGTGCATCAGCGCCAACTACCGGCTGCGCCCGGGCGCC
Organism: Streptomyces sp. NPDC001380; assembly: GCF_042895785.1. Classification (NCBI taxonomy): domain Bacteria; kingdom Bacillati; phylum Actinomycetota; class Actinomycetes; order Kitasatosporales; family Streptomycetaceae; genus Streptomyces; species Streptomyces sp. NPDC001380. The sequence continues at coordinate 196,828 of NZ_JBIAWP010000010.1, forward strand.
GCGTTCCACGACTTCGTGGTCGACGTCAAACGGGTGATCGTCTGGGCCCGGGAGCACGCACCGGAGCACGGCGCGGATCCGGCCTGCATCGTCCTCGCGGGGAGCTCCGCGGGCGCCCACCTCGCCGTCACCGCGGCGTTCACCGCCGGCGACCCGGCGTTCCAGCCGGGTTTCGAGGACGAGGACACGTCGGTGGCCGCAGCGATCGGGCTCTACGGCTACTACGGCCGCATCGAGCCCGGGCCGCAGCCCTCGTCCCCGGCCGACCACGTCCGCCCCGGGGTGCCGCCCCTGCTGATCGCACACGGCGACCAGGACACCTTCGTGCCGCCCGGGCACGCGCGGCGGTTCGTCGCGGACGTGCGCGCCGTCTCGGCCGGCCCCGTCGTCCACGTCGAACTGCCCGGCGCGCAGCACTCGTTCGACCTGTTCCACTCGATCCGGTTCGCGATCCTCATCGACGGCCTGCAGACGTTCACGTCGTGGGTCCGTTCGCCCGGGCGGGCGGCCGGGCCGGGGGCGCCGCCGCGGACGTGACCGGGCCGGTCGCCCCCGGGCCGCGGCGGTGGGGCGCCCGACCCGTCCCCGCCGTCCGCCGGCCGGGCGGCCGCGGAATCGCCCGGAACCCCCGCGCGTTGGAACGGGAGGCCAGGGAGGCCGGCGGTGTGCGAGCCGGGCGGCCCGGGTGACCGATCAGACCGACAGTGGAGGGGCCGTAATGGCAACGCAGACGCAGAGGGCCGTGCTGGCGGGGGGATGCTTCTGGGGGATGCAGGACCTGATCCGACGGCTCCCCGGCGTGACGGCGACCCGGGTCGGGTACACCGGCGGTGACGTGCCGAACGCGACGTACCGCAACCACGGCACCCACGCGGAGGCCATCGAGATCCTCTACGACCCCGAGAGGACCGACTACCGCACGCTCCTGGAGTTCTTCTTCCAGATCCACGACCCGAGCACCAGGAACCGCCAGGGCAACGACATCGGCCTCAGCTACCGCTCGGCGATCTACTACGTGGACGACGAGCAGAAGCGGATCGCCGAGGACACCATCGCGGACGTGGACGCCTCCGGACTGTGGCCGGGCAAGGTCGTCACGGAGGTCGAGCCGGTCGGCCCCTTCTGGGAGGCCGAGCCCGAGCACCAGGACTACCTGGAGCGCTACCCGGACGGCTACACCTGCCACTTCCCGCGCCCGGGATGGCGGCTGCCCGTCCGCGGGGAGGGCTGACCGCCCGCAGGGGAGGGCCGGCCGCGCGGTGCGGCCCTGCCCCGCAGGCGGAGGCCGGCCGGACCCGGGGCCGCGCCGCCGGGCCGGGCCTGCGCCCCGCAGGCCCGGCGGTGCCCCGCCGCGGGCCGTACGGTGCGCTGGCGGCCCCGCGCGCGGGCTACGCTCGGACACCATGAGCGACCAGCACGGGCAGCACTACGCCTTCGAGACCCTTGCCATCCACGCGGGCCAGGAGGCCGACCCGCAGACGGGGGCGGTGGTCCCGCCCATCTACCAGGTCTCCACCTACAAGCAGGACGGCGTCGGCGGCCTGCGCGGCGGCTACGAGTACAGCCGCTCGGCCAACCCGACCCGCACCGCGCTGGAGGAGAACCTCGCGGCGCTGGAGGGCGGCCGGCGCGGCCTGGCGTTCGCCTCCGGCCTGGCGGCCGAGGACTGCCTGCTGCGCACGGTCCTCAAGCCGGGCGACCACATCCTGATCCCGAACGACGCCTACGGCGGCACCTTCCGCCTCTTCTCCAAGGTGCTCCAGCGCTGGGGCGTGGAGTGGTCGGTGGCCAACATGCACGACCCGGAGTCGGTCCGGGCCGGGGTGCGCACCACCACGAAGGTGCTGTGGGTGGAGACGCCGAGCAACCCCCTGCTGGGCATCGCCGACATCGCCGCGCTGGCCCAGATCTCGCGGGAGGCGGGCGCGCTGCTGGTCGTGGACAACACCTTCGCCAGCCCGTACCTGCAGCAGCCGCTGGCCCTGGGCGCGGACGTGGTGGTCCACTCCACCACCAAGTACATGGGCGGCCACTCGGACGTGGTCGGCGGCGCGCTGGTGACGGCCGACGCCGAGCTGGGCGAGCAGCTGGCCTACCACCAGAACGCGATGGGCGGCGTGGCCGGCCCGTTCGACTCCTGGCTGGTGCTGCGCGGCATCAAGACCCTCGGCGTGCGCATGGACCGGCACTGCGAGAACGCGGTGCGGATCGCCGACATGCTCACCGGCCACCCGAAGGTGGTGCAGGTCCTCTACCCCGGCCTGCCGGAGCACGCGGGGCACGAGGTGGCGGCCAAGCAGATGAGGGCGTTCGGCGGCATGGTGTCGTTCCGCGTGGCGGGCGGCGAGCAGGCGGCCGTGGACGTGTGCAACCGGGCGCGGCTGTTCACGCTGGGCGAGTCGCTGGGCGGTGTGGAGTCGCTGATCGAGCACCCGGGCCGGATGACGCACGCGTCGGCGGCGGGTTCGGCGCTGGAGGTCCCGGCGGACCTGGTGCGGCTGTCGGTCGGCATCGAGTCCGCCGACGACCTGCTGGCGGACCTCACCGAGGCGCTGGGCTGAGACGGCCCGCCCGGGACGGCCGTCCCGGGACGCCGGGCCGGGGCGCCGCCCCCGGCCCGGCCCCGCCGCCGGGGCGCGCGGTCAGCGGCTCGGCACCGCCGCCGGGTCCTGGGCGCCGCCCCCGGCGGCGTAGGACTCCATGGAGAGGTTGAAGCGGGCCAGCAGCTCGCAGAAGGCCTCCCGGTCCTCCTGCGGCCAGTCGGCGACGAGCCGCCTGACCAGCTCCTGGCGGCTGCTGCGGACCTCCTCCAGCCGTGCGCTCCCCAGCGGGGAGAGGCCGAGGAAGACGGCCCGCTTGTCGTCGGGGTTCTGGACCCGCTCGACGAGCCCGGCGTCGACCAGGGGCGCGACCTGCCGGGTGACGGTCGAGGAGTCGATGCCCAGGGCGTCCGCGAGGGCCTTGACGCCCATGGGCCCCTGCCAGTCCAGCCGGTTGAGCAGCAGGAACGCTGCGCGGTCCATCGAGTTGCGCTGGCTGCCGACACCGCCGATGCGGACCTGCTCGACCCGGCGGGCGAAGATCGCCACCTGGTACTGCAGGCGGTCGTGGAGGACGTGGTCCGAGGTCATGGCGGCTCGCGGTGTTCGATCGGTGCTGTGCGCCGCGGCCCTCCGGGTGCCGGGCCCGGCGCCTCCGAGGGTACGCGGACCGGGCCCTCGCACGTAACGCCCCGAACCGCGCGAACTTTCGGCTCGGCCGTGCCCTCCGCGCCCCTGCCGCGCCTCCTTCCGCGCCCGCGCCGCGCTCCTGCCGGCCCCCCTCCCGGGCGCCCGCCGGAACGTCCTCCGGTGCGCCGCCGCCCGCAGGCCCGGTCCGGGGCGCCGCGCCGTCCTACGCTGGCACCATGCACAGCTGGACGGTCACCGTCGACGACGTGCGCGGCGCGCACAAGATGCTCGCGGGCGTGGCCCGGGTGACCCCCATGGAGGGCAGCCGCCACCTCTCCTCCCTGACGGGCTTCCCGGTCCACCTCAAGTGCGAGAACCTGCAGCGCACGGGCTCGTTCAAGCTGCGCGGCGCGTACGTGCGGATCGCCGGCCTCTCGCCGGTGGAGCGCGCCGCGGGGGTGGTGGCGGCGAGCGCCGGCAACCACGCGCAGGGGGTGGCGCTGGCGGCGTCGCTGCTGGGGGTGCGCTCCACCGTCTTCATGCCGTCGGCCGCGCCGCTGCCGAAGGTGGAGGCCACCCGCGGCTACGGCGCCGAGGTGCGGCTGCACGGGCTGAACGTCGACGAGGCCCTGACGGCGGCCCGGGAGTTCGCGGAGGCCGCGGGCGCGGTCCTCGTCCACCCCTTCGACCACCCGGACGTGGTGGCCGGCCAGGGCACGGTGGGGCTGGAGATCCTGGAGCAGTGCCCCGAGGTCCGCACGATCCTGGTGGGGACGGGCGGCGGCGGGCTGCTGGCGGGGATCGCGGCGGCGGTGAAGCCGCTGCGGCCGGACGTGCGGGTGGTCGGGGTGCAGGCGGCCGGCGCGGCCGCGTACCCGCCGTCGCTGGCGGCGGGGCGGCCGGTGGCGCTGGAGTCGTTCGCGACGATGGCCGACGGGATCATGGTGGGGATGCCCGGCGACGTGCCGTTCGCCGTGGTGGAGGCCCTGGCGGACGGGGTGCGCACGGTCTCCGAGGATTCCCTCTCCCGGGCGCTGCTGCTCTGCCTGGAGCGGATGAAGCTGGTGGTGGAGCCGGCCGGGGCGAGCCCGGTGGCCCTGCTGCTCCAGGAGCCGCAGGCGGTCGAGGGGCCGGTGGTGGCGGTGCTCTCCGGCGGGAACGTCGACCCGCTGCTGATGCAGCGGGTGCTGCGGCACGGCATGGCGGCGGCGGGCCGGTACCTGTCGCTGCGCCTGCTGCTGGTCGACCGGCCGGGGGCGCTGGCGACCCTGCTCGGCGTGCTCTCCCGCGCGGACGCCAACGTGGTGGACGTGGCGCACGTGCGGACCGCGCCGCAGATCGGCCTCGCGGAGGCCGAGGTGGACCTGCACCTGGAGACCAAGGGGCCGGACCACTGCGCCGCGGTCCTGGCGGAGCTGCGCGAGGCGGGTTACACGGTGCTGCGGCAGGGCTGAGGCCGGGCCGTCGGCCCGACCCGTCCCGGCCTGCGGGAACGTCAAATCGGTGGGCCGTTGTCAGTGGCACCCGCCATGCTGGTACCCGCCCCGCGACGCCGTCGCGGGGCCGGACGGCGTGCGAGGGGTCCCTGCACCCCCTTCACACCTTGACGCGATACATCGCGTTCTGCCATCGTCGTCGCAACACGCGATGTATCGCCTTTGGTGCATCCGCGTGGGCACGGCCCGGCACACACCGCTGTGCACACCGCACCGGCCGGCCACGGGAGAAGAGAGAGGCACATGGCGGCAGCCATCACCGCCGAAGGACTGGTGAAGACCTTCGGCGACGTACGAGCCCTGGACGGGGTCGACCTGGAGGTGCCCGAGGGCACCGTGCTCGGTCTCCTCGGTCCCAACGGCGCGGGCAAGACCACCACGGTCCGGGTGCTCACCACCCTGCTGCGCCCCGACGCCGGCCGCGCCGTCGTCGCCGGCGTGGACGTGCTGAAGGAGCCCAACCGGGTCCGCAGCCTGATCGGGCTCTCCGGCCAGTACGCGGCCGTGGACGAGTACCTCACCGGCCGCGAGAACCTCCAGATGGTCGGCGAGCTCTACCAGATGAAGCCCCGGGAGGCGAAGGCCCGCGCCCTGGAGCTGCTGGAGTGGTTCAACCTCTCCGAGGCGGCCGACCGCACGGCCAAGACCTACTCCGGCGGCATGCGCCGCCGCCTCGACCTCGCGGCGGCCCTGGTGGTCCGCCCGCCGGTGATGTTCCTCGACGAGCCGACCACGGGCCTGGACCCGCGCAACCGGCTCGCCCTGTGGGAGGTCATCGAGACCCTGGTCGCGCAGGGCACCACCCTGCTGCTCACCACGCAGTACCTGGAGGAGGCCGACCGCCTCGCCCACGACATCGCCGTGGTCGACCACGGGCAGGTCATCGCCCGCGGCTCCGCCGACGAGCTCAAGGCGCAGATCGGCGGCGAGCGGGTGGAGGTCGTGGTCCACAACCGCGAGCTCATCCCGACCGCGCTGGAGGCGCTCACCCCCTACGCCAAGGGCGAGCCCGCCGTCGAACAGCACACCCGCCGGATCACCGTGCCCGTCAGCGGCGGCGCCCGGGTGCTCGCCGACGTCATCCGCGAGCTCGACGGCCGGAACATCATCATCGACGACATCGGCCTGCGCCGCCCGACCCTGGACGACGTCTTCCTCTCCCTCACCGGCCACGCCGCCGAGGACTCCGAGGAGGGCGCCGCCAAGGGCGCCGACGGCAGCGGCACCACCACCGGAAAGGACGCATGACATGGCGGCGACCACCCCTGCGGCGATCGGGCACGCGGTGCCGCAGCCGCGCGGCGGCGCGGTGCAGGTGCTGCGCGACTCCTGGGTCGTGGCCAAGCGGAACCTGCGCCGCATGACCCGCATCCCGGAGATCGTCGTCTTCGGACTGATGCAGCCCGTGATGTTCGTCCTGCTCTTCTCGTACGTCATGGGCGGTGCGATCAAGGTCCCCGGCTCCGGCGGGGAGAGCGCCTACCGCGAGTTCCTGATGGCGGGCATCTTCGCCCAGACCGTGACCTTCGCGGTCGCGGGCGCCTCGGCCGGCGTCGCGGAGGACATGACCAAGGGCCTGGTGGACCGGTTCCGGTCGCTGCCCATGGCCCGCTCCGCCGTCCTGGTCGGCCGCACCATCGCCGACGTCGTGCAGACGGCCTTCACCGTGCTGGTGCTGGCGGCCGTGGCGCTGCTGGTCGGCTGGCGGATCCACGAGGGCGTGCTCAAGGCCCTCGGCGCCTTCCTCCTGCTGCTCATGCTCGGCTACGCCTTCTCCTGGATCGGCGCGCTGATCGGCCTGTCGGTCCGCAGCCCGGAGGCGGCCACCTCGGCCGGCCTGATCTGGCTCTTCCCGCTGACGTTCCTGTCCAACGCGTTCGTCCCGGTCTCCACCATGCCGGGCTGGCTGCAGGCCATCGCGTACTGGAACCCCTTCAGCGCCACCGTCCAGGCCTGCCGCAAGCTCTTCGGCAACCCCGGTGTGGACCCCGCCCACGTGTGGCCGATGGAGCACCCGGTGGAGGCGTCGCTGGCCTGGTCCCTGCTGATCCTGGCGCTCTTCTCCTGGCTGGCGGTGCGCAAGTACCGCAACGCCGTGGGCTGAGCCCCGCCGTCGGGGCCCGTCGGGGCCCGACCGGCCCGGGCGCGCCGCAACAGGCCCGGACGCGCCGGAGGGCGGCCGCCGGAACCCCGTGGTCCGAGACCCGGGGCCGGCGGCCGCCCTCCGTGCGTCCTGGGACGGCTCAGCCGCTGTAGGGCTTGGCCCCGGTGATCCTCACGGTGGCCTTCTTGCCGTTCGGCAGCTCGTAGGTGGCGTCCTCGCCGACCTTCTTGCCGTTGATCGCGGTGCCCAGCGGCGACTGGGGGGAGTAGATCTCCAGGTCGTCGCCGGCGACCTCGCGGGAGCCGAGCAGGAACGTCATGGTGTCGTCGGGGTCGCCGTCGAAGGCGACGGTGACGACCATGCCGGGGGCGACCACGCCGGAGTCCGACGGCGCCTCTCCGACCTGGGCCTTCTCCAGGAGCTGGGTGAGCTGGCGGATGCGCAGCTCCTGCTTGCCCTGCTCCTCCTTGGCCGCGTGGTATCCGCCGTTCTCGCGCAGGTCACCCTCCTCGCGGGCCGCCTCGATCTTCTTGGCGATCTCCACGCGTGCGGGACCCGACAGATAGTCCAGCTCGGCCTTGAGCTGGTCATACGCCGCCTGGGTCAGCCAGGTGACGTTATCGCTGGTCTGGGTCACAGGTGCTCCTCGTCGGTACTCGGCTTACTACAAAGCAACGCCCGCTCCCGGGCCGTCTGGGCTCGGAAGGGGCGAAACCACGAGGGTAACAATTCCTCGGGGCAGAGGGGGAGTGGCTTGCGGCGCACCGCAGCCTGCCTGCCCCGGGACGCGTGCCCGCCCTCGTCTTCGACTATGCCTCACGGGTACGACAGCCGGGGGCGTGGCCTGGGCGGCCGCGCGCTCCCCCGGGGCGGCCGCACGCCGGGGCGGGGGACCTCCGCGCCTCCCGGGGGCCTTCCGGGGCCGCGGGGGGCTGCAGGTGGCCTCCTGGCGGCGGCGGGCAGGTCCGGGCACGGCGGCGGCTACGGGCGGGGGGTGCAGCCCAGCAGCTCGGCGGTGGTGCCGCGGCGGACGGTGCGCAGCACGACGTCCTCCTCCAGGGCGGTGCCCCTCGCGGGGATCGCGACGTCCGCCTGTCCCACCGTCTCCTTCTCCGCCGACTGGGACCGGATCGTGCACACCCCGCCCACGCCCTCCTGCTTGCGCACCGAGACGTGCGCCCGCACCTGCGTGTCGGAGACCACGGTGAAGGACGTCACCTCGCCGTGCAGCCGGCTCTCCCGCATCAGGTAGGAGGTGCCCAGCCAGACGACCAGCGCCGCGAAGAGCACGCCGCAGACCACGGCCGCGGCCCGGAGCCGCCGGTCCGCCCTCGCGTCGTCCCCGCCGAAGCGGCCTGACCGTCCGTACCGGCCCTCGGGGACCCTGGGCGCTGTGGTGCTCATCCGATCGTTCCTTCCCCGGCAAGGCCGCGGAATGCACGGGCCCTCCAGTCCGTCACTATAGGAGTGGCCGACCCCGGCCGGACGCGCCGGGGCGGCGCGGTACGCATGCGGAAGGAATTGTGGCGTTGACTGAGCAGCTGCGACTGATGGCGGTGCACGCCCACCCGGACGACGAGTCCAGCAAGGGCGCCGCCAGCATGGCCATGTACGTCGCCCGCGGCGTGGACGTGCTGGTGGCCACCTGCACGGGGGGAGAGCGCGGCTCCATCCTCAACCCCAAGCTCCAGGGCGACCCGTGGGTGGAGGAGAACATCCACGAGGTGCGCCGCAAGGAGATGGACGCGGCCCGGGAGATCCTGGGGGTGAAGCAGGCCTGGCTGGGCTTCGTCGACTCCGGGCTGCCCGAGGGCGACCCGCTGCCCCCGCTCCCGGACGGCTGCTTCGGCCTCCAGGAGGTCGAGAAGGCCGCGGAGCCGCTGGTGCGGCTGATCCGCGAGTTCCGTCCCCACGTGATCACCACGTACGACGAGAACGGGGGCTACCCGCACCCCGACCACATCATGACCCACAAGATCACCATCGCGGCCTTCGACGCCGCCGGCGACCCGGACGCCTACCCGGGGTCGGGCGAGCCCTGGCAGCCGCTGAAGCTGTACTACAACCACGGCTTCCCCATGGGCCGCATCCGCGCCCTGCACGCCTACCTCACCGAGCACGGCCTGGACTCCCCGTACGGCGAGTGGATCGAGGGCTGGGAGAAGAGCGGCCGCAAGGAGCGGGAGATCACCACCCGCGTGGACTGCGCCGACTACTTCGAGGTCCGCGACCGGGCCCTGATCGCCCACGCCACCCAGATCGACCCGGACGGCCCGTGGTTCCGCGTGCCGCGCGAGGTCCAGCGCGAGGTCTGGCCCACCGAGGACTTCGAACTGGCCCGCTCGCTGGTCGACACCTCCCTGCCGGAGGACGACCTGTTCGCGGGCATCACGGCCGACGTCACCGTCTGACCGCAGCCCCGCCCCGCCCCGCCGCCCGCCCCGGCCGGTCCCGCCGTCCGACCGGCACCCCGGTGGCCCGGTCCGCGCCGGGCCGGGCCACCATGGAGATGTGAGCACCCCCATGACCGACCCCGCCGTCCTCGCCCACCTCACCTCGCTCGCCGTCGACGAGGACAAGGTGACCCCCGGCCTGCTGGGCTTCGTGGTCTTCGCCGTCCTCGGCGCCGCGACCTGGTTCCTGCTGAAGAACATGAACAAGCAGTTCAAGAAGGTCGACTTCGTCGAGGAGCCGGAGCAGGACGACGCCCCGGCCGCCCCGGGCGGCCGCCCCGAGGACTCCCGGACCGCCTGACCGGCCGGCCCGGCCCGCCCGGCCCGGTGCACCCCGGCCCGCCCGCGCCCCGGGGCCCTCAGCCATGTCCGCCGCCGCCCGCCCGCGCCGGGCGGGGGGCGTCCTCCCCGCACCGGGCGGGCGGATGGGCGAGGATGGTCGCATGCCGAACCGCCTCGCCGACGCCACCTCCCCGTACCTGCTCCAGCACGCCGGCAACCCCGTCGACTGGTGGCCCTGGTCGGCGGAGGCGTTCGACGAGGCCCGGCGGCGCGGCGTGCCCGTGCTGCTCAGCGTCGGGTACGCCGCCTGCCACTGGTGCCACGTGATGGCCCACGAGTCCTTCGAGGACGAGGCCGTGGCCGCCTACCTCAACGAGCACTTCGTCGCCGTCAAGGTCGACCGCGAGGAGCGCCCCGACGTCGACGCCGTCTACATGGAGGCCGTGCAGGCCGCCACCGGCCAGGGCGGCTGGCCGATGACGGTCTTCCTCACCCCCGACGCGGAGCCCTTCTACTTCGGCACCTACTTCCCGCCCGGCCCCCGCCACGGCATGCCCTCCTTCGGCCAGGTGCTCCAGGGCGTCGCCGCCGCCTGGCAGGAACGCCGCGAGGAGGTCGGCGAGGTCGCCGGCCGCATCGCCGCCGACCTGGCCGAGCGGACCTCCGGCTTCGGCGCCGCCGGGCACGCGGCCCCCGGCGAGGACGGCCTCCACCAGGCGCTGCTGGGCCTGGCCCGCCACTTCGACGGCAGGCACGGGGGCTTCGGCGGCGCGCCGAAGTTCCCGCCGTCGATGGTGCTGGAGTTCCTGCTGCGCCACCACGCCCGCACCGGCTCGGACGCTGCCCTGGAGATGGCCGAGCGCACCTGCGACGCGATGGCCCGCGGCGGCATCCACGACCAGCTCGGCGGCGGGTTCGCCCGGTACGCCGTGGACGCCGCCTGGGTGGTGCCGCACTTCGAGAAGATGCTCTACGACAACGCGCTGCTGCTCCGCGCCTACCTGCACCTGTGGCGGGCCACCGGCTCCCCGCAGGCCCGCCGGACCGCCCTGGACACCGCCGCGTTCCTGCTGGCGGAGCTGCGCACCCCCGAGGGCGGCTTCGCCTCCGCCCTGGACGCCGACAGCCCCGACCCGGCCACCGGCGAGCCCGCCGAGGGCGCCTACTACGTCTGGACGCCCGCCCAGCTCGCCGCCGAGCTCGGCGAGGAGGACGGCCGCCGCGCCGCCGCGCTCTTCGCCGTCACCGAGGAGGGCACCTTCGAGCACGGCGCCTCCGTCCTGCAGCTGCCCGAGGACCCGGACGACCTGCCCTGGTACGAGTCGGTCCGCGCCCGCCTGCTGGCGGCCCGCGCCCGCCGCACCCCGCCCGCCCGCGACGACAAGGTCGTCGCCGCCTGGAACGGCCTGGCGGTCGCGGCCCTCGCCGAGGCCGGCGCCCTGCTGGAGCGCCCGGACCTGCTGGAGGCCGCCCTCGCCGCCGCCGACCTGCTGCTCTCCGTGCACCTCACCCCCGAGGGGCGCCTGCTGCGCACCTCCCGCGACGGCCGGCCCGGCCCGAACGCCGGGGTGCTGGAGGACTACGCGGACGTCGCCGAGGGGTTCCTCGCCCTGCACGCGGTCACCGGCGGCCCCGAGTGGCTGCAGCTGGCGGGCGGCCTGCTGGACACCGTCCTCGTCCACTTCGCGGACCCGGACACCGGGGCGCTGTACGACACCGCGGACGACGCCGAGCAGCTCATCCGCCGTCCCCAGGACCCCACCGACAACGCCGCGCCCTCCGGCTGGACCGCCGCCGCCGCGGCCCTGCTGTCCTACGCCGCCCACACCGGCTCCGAGCGCCACCGCACCGCCGCCGAGCGGGCGCTGGGCGTCGTCGGGGCGCTGGCCTCGCGCGCCCCGCGGTTCATCGGCTGGGGGCTCGCGGCGGCGGAGGCGCACGCCGACGGGCCGCGCGAGATCGCGGTGGTGGGGCCGGCCGGCGACGACGCCACCGCCCTGCTCCACCGCACCGCCCTGCTCGCCACCGCGCCCGGGGCCGTCGTCACGGTCGGTGCGCCGGGCGGTACGGAGCCGGACGGCACGGAACCGGACGGCGGGGACACGGGCGGCGGGGAGGCGGACGGGACCGGCGGCGAGGTGCCGCTGCTGCGCGGCCGGCCGCTGCTCGGCGGACGCCCGGCGGCCTACGTCTGCCGCCGCTTCACCTGCGACGCCCCGACCGCCGACGCGGCCGAGCTCGCGGCCGCCGTCGGGGCCCGCGTGCAGTAGTGTCCCGGGGCCCGCGCGGCCGCGGCCCCCGGGAACGGCCCCGGCCCGGGGCGCCCGCGTGCCCGGGCGCCCGCGTGCCGGGGTGTCCGGGCGGCGGGGCGCCGTCCGCGAACCGCTCGCGCCCCGGCCGTCCGGTCCCCCAGGATGTCCGCCATGGGCTGGCGGCTGACCGACGACGTGGAGGAGTTCCTGGGCGAGGCGGGCGGCTTCCTGGCCGCCCACCCGGCGGAGAACTCCGTGCTCCTCACCGTGACCGACGCCGTGCGCGGCCGCGGGCCGCAGGCGTTCGGCGGCGGGCGGCCCCGGTACGGCTGGTGGCGTGCCGGGCCGGGGGAGGAGGTCGCCGGGGCCTGCCTGCGGACGCCGCCCTTCCCGCTGGTGCTCGGACGGATGCCCGCGGCCGCCGCCGCCGGGCTCGCGCCCGCCCTCGCGGTGAGCGACGGGGACCTCCCCGGGGCCGGCGGGGACCGCCCGGCCGCGGAGGCGTTCGCCGCCGCATGGCGGGACGCGACCGGGGCCGCGGTCTCCGTGCGGCGCGAGGAGCTCCTGCACCGCCTCGCCGCCCTCGCCGCCCCGGACCCCGCGCCGTCCGGCGCCGCCCGGGAGGCCCGCCCGGACGACCGCGACCTGGTCGTCGGCTGGTTCGAGGAGTTCAGCCGCGAGACGGGTGAGCGGCTGCGGGACTTCACGGCCGACGTCGAGGCCCGCATCGCGCGCGGCGGGGTCGTGCTGTGGGAGGACGCCGGATGTCCGGGCTCGATGGCCTGCGTGAGCGCGGAGGCCGCCGGGACGGTGCGGATCGGCCCCGTCCACACCCCGCCGGGGCTGCGCCGCCGCGGCTACGCGGCGGGCGCCACCCACGCCGTCGCCGCCCGCGCCCTGGCGCAGGGCGTCCGCGAGGTGCTGCTCATCACCGACCTGGCCAACCCCACCAGCAACGCCCTCTACCGCCGGCTGGGCTTCCGGCCGGTCGCCGACCGCCTGGTCCTGGCGTTCGGCCCCGGGGACGCGTGACGCCCGGGCCGTGCGGCGGCGCCCGGCGGGGCGCGGCGCCCTGCCCGGGGCGGCGGCGGGCCCTCCGCCGCCGGGGCCCCGGGGCCGCCCTGGCGGGAGCGTCCGGTGTGCCGCGCCGTGCAGTCCTCCATGCCGAATTGCCCGGAAGTTGACGTCCTGTTCGCCTCCCCGCATCTCCGCACTGTCACCGTGGGTAGGTAGGGTGTCCCGGTCCGGTCACCTTCGGTCGGCTGAGGGAGAAGGTGTGGACGGTCGGATCCTGGGCGGAGCGGCGGCGGTCGGCGCGGCCGGCGTGGTCGTGGGCGCCTACCTGCTCGGCGGGCGGCTGCTGGTGCTGGCCGTGGCCGGGGCGGGCGCGGGCTGGGCGATGGGGTCCGTGGCCCGGACCTGGTCGCAGCGGCTGCGGTGGCGTACGGGCCCGGCCGGGCGCGGGCCGGCCGCGGGGGCGCCCCGGCGCGGAGCCGCGGCGGGTGACCACTGCGAGCGCTGCCGCCGCGCACGGGAGGCGCGCGAGGCCCGCGGGGGTCCGGCCCCGGGTGCCGCGCCCGGGGCCGGACCCCCGCGGGCCGGCCTTCCGCTCCTGTCAGCGGCCCGCCGAGTACGCCACCATCGACACGCCCACGTACTGCACGATGAAGGCGGCCAGGGTGAACGAGTGGAAGACCTCATGGAAGCCGAACCAGCGCGGTGACGGGTTCGGGCGCTTGAGGCCGTAGATCACGCCGCCGGCGCTGTAGAGCAGGCCGCCGACCACGATCAGGGTGAGCACGGTGGCGCCGCCGTGGTGCAGGAAGTCCGGCAGGAAGAAGACCGCGGCCCAGCCCAGCGCCAGGTAGCAGGGCGTGTACAGCCAGCGCGGGGCCCCCACCCAGAAGACCCGGAAGCCGATCCCGGCGAGTGCGCCCGCCCACACCAGCCACAGCAGCACCCGCTGCCGCCCGCCGTCCACCAGGAGCAGGGTGAAGGGCGTGTAGGTCCCTGCGATTATCAGGAAGATGTTGGCGTGGTCGAGCCGGCGCAGCACCGCCTCGCCGCGCGGGCCCCAGGTGAAGCGGTGGTAGACCGCGCTCACGCCGAAGAGCAGCCACGCCGAGACCGAGTACACGGTGCAGGCGACGCGGGCCTGGGGGGAGCCGGCGAGGCAGATCAGCACGATGCCGGCCGCCACCGAGGCGGGGAACATGCCCGCGTGCAGCCAGCCGCGCAGTCTGGGTTTCACGGGGCGCACCGCCTCGGCCACGTGGTCGGCCACGCGGTCGGCGGCGCGTTCGAGGGAGGCCAGGGGGCCGTCGGGCGTGCCGGAGCCGGTGCCGCCGGGCGTCCGCGCCGGTGCGGGAGCGGGTGCGGTCTTCGCGTGGTCCGGGATGTCCTCCGCAGTCATGGCCACATGCTACCTACGCACCCGTAGGTTACCGAGGGGTATGACGTGGCGCTCGTCACTCGGTCGGGCGCGCATGAGTGCAACCAGTGCGCCCTTGTGCCTTCGATGCGACGGATTTTCCGGTTCGTCGCCCGTTTGATCACTGGAAAGTCACGGAAGAAGCCCCTTCGACGTGAGGGGCGCTATGTCGTTAAAAGCCCCACGGGGATACCCTGCCGACAACCCTCAACCCCGACGCCGGCTCAAGGACGAACCGGCGTGAAACGGAGCGATCGTGTCGTACGAGAACTCTGCCCTCGGCAACTCCGCCCCCACCAAGCACAAACGACTTCTGGCCTGGGTGAACGAGATCGCGGAGCTCACCCAGCCCGACCGCGTCGAGTGGTGCGACGGCTCGGAGGAGGAGTACCAGCGGCTGTGCGAGCTGCTGGTCGAGAAGGGCACCTTCACCCGGCTCAACCCGGAGAAGCGCCCCAACTCCTACTACGCCGCCTCTGACCCCAGCGACGTCGCCCGCGTCGAGGACCGCACGTTCATCTGCTCCGAGAAGGAGGAGGACGCGGGCCCGACCAACCACTGGAAGCACCCCGACGAGATGCGCGGCATCTTCGCCGACGTCTTCCGGGGCTCCATGCGCGGCCGCACCATGTACGTCGTGCCCTTCTCCATGGGCCCGGTCGGCTCCCCGCTGGCCGCCTACGGCGTCGAGATCACCGACTCCGCCTACGTCGCCGTCTCGATGCGCGTCATGACCCGCATGGGCCGCGCCGTGCTCGACCACCTCGGCGAGGACGGCGACTTCGTCCGCGCCGTCCACAGCGTCGGCGCCCCGCTGGAGCCCGGCCAGGACGACGTCGCGTGGCCCTGCAACACCACCAAGTACATCTCGCACTTCCCGGAGACCCGCGAGATCTGGTCCTTCGGCTCCGGCTACGGCGGCAACGCCCTCCTCGGCAAGAAGTGCTACGCGCTGCGGATCGCCTCGACCATGGCCCGCGACGAGGGCTGGCTGGCCGAGCACATGCTCGTGCTCAAGCTCACCCCGCCGACCGGCGCCCCGAAGTACGTCGCGGCGGCCTTCCCGTCCGCGTGCGGCAAGACCAACCTCGCCATGCTCCAGCCGACCATCCCGGGCTGGAAGGTCGAGACCATCGGTGACGACATCGCCTGGATGCGCTTCGGCGAGGACGGCACGCTGCGGGCCATCAACCCCGAGGCGGGCTTCTTCGGCGTCGCCCCCGGCACCGGCACGGCCACCAACGCCAACGCCATCGACACCCTGTGGGGCAACACCGTCTTCACCAACGTCGCGCTGACCGACGACGGCGACGTCTGGTGGGAGGGCCTCACCGACGAGCCCCCGGCGCACCTCACCGACTGGCGCGGCAACGACTGGACGCCGGAGAGCGGCAACCCCGCCGCCCACCCCAACGCCCGGTTCGCCGTCCCGGCCGCGCAGTGCCCGACCATCGCCCCCGAGTGGGAGGACCCGGCCGGCGTCCCGATCTCGGCCATCCTCTTCGGCGGCCGCCGGGCGAGCGCCGTCCCGCTGGTCACCGAGTCCTTCGACTGGCAGCACGGCGTCTTCCTGGGCGCCAACGTCGCCAGCGAGAAGACCGCGGCGGCCGAGGGCACCGTGGGCGAGCTGCGCCGCGACCCGTTCGCGATGCTGCCGTTCTGCGGCTACAACATGGGCGACTACTTCGGCCACTGGATCAAGCTGGGCAAGCAGGCCGACCCGGCCGGGCTGCCGAAGATCTACTACGTGAACTGGTTCCGCAAGAACGCCGACGGCAAGTTCGTCTGGCCGGGCTTCGGCGAGAACAGCCGCGTGCTCAAGTGGATCGTCGAGCGCCTGGAGGGCACCGTCGAGGGCGTGGAGACCCCGATCGGCATCCTGCCGACCGAGGACACCCTCGACCTCAAGGGCCTGGACCTCACCCAGGACGACATCGAGCTGCTGCTCTCCGTCGACCGCGAGATCTGGAAGCAGGAGGCCGCGCTCATCCCGGAGCACCTGGAGCTCTTCGGGGACCACACCCCGCGCGAGCTGTGGGACGAGTACGAGAAGCTCGTCGAGCGCCTGGGCTGACGGGCCCTCGGCAGCACTCCACCGCACGGCCGGAGCCCCGGCCAGGCGATCGCCCCGACCACCGATCGCCTGGACCGGGACTCCGGCCGTCGGCGTTCCCGGGCCCGGTGCCGCGCCCGGTCCCCGGTGCGGCCGGGCCGGGGCGCGGCCGGGCCGCCGCGGTTCAGGCCGCGGGGGCGGTGCCCGGGGCGCGGCGGGCGGCGTCGTGGGCGTCCATGCGGAGGCAGGCGAGCATGGCGGTGGCCGTGTCCTGCTGCGCGGCGGCCACGACGAGGACCCGGCCGGCCAGGGCGTGGGCCCGGGCGTGCAGGGCGGCGAGGCCGCGCCCGGCCGGGGCGGGCGCGGGGGAGGGGCGGCCGCCGGGCGGCGGCCCGCCCGCGGGGGCGAGCTCCGCGATCCGTGCCGCGATACGCCGGGCGGCGTCGTCCAGGTCGGCGCGGTGCGCGGCGAGCGCCGGGTCGGCCGCGCCGCCGGCGGCGTCGGTGGCGCGCCGCAGGTCGGTGGTGGCGTCGAGCAGGGCGCCGAGGTGCCGGGCGAGCTGCTGCCGCAGGTGGGCGGGCCGGGCGGACGGCGCCGGCACGCGGTCGCTGCTGTTGTGGCGGACGGCGTGCGGGTGCGCGGGGGCGGGTTCCCGGAGCGTGTGCACGGACCTGTGCCGTATCGGCTCGTACATGGGCGCTCCCTGCGGTGAGGTCATCCGGAACTGGACTTGGACCAAGTCTAAATCCGGAGCGGCCGGGACGCGGGGGCGGCCCGCCCGGGCCGGAGCGGCGGTTCGGGCCGCGGGACGGCACGTGCCGCGGAAGGGGAGCGGAAGGGGGCGAGGGGCGGGGCCGGGAGTGCCGCGGCGGCCAGTCAGGGCTGCGCGTAGCCCTGCAGGAAGTCGCCGATCCGGGTCACCGCGTCGGTGACGTCCTCCGGCCGCGGCAGGGTCACCAGCCGGAAGTGGTCGGGCTCGGGCCAGTTGAAGCCGGTGCCCTGCACCACCAGGATGTGCTGGGACCGCAGCAGGTCCAGCACCATCTGGGCGTCGTCCTTCACCTTGTGGACCTTGGGGTCCAGCCGCGGGAACGCGTACAGCGCGCCCTTCGGCTTGACGCAGCTGACCCCGGGGATGTCGTTGAGCAGCCGCCACGCCGCGTCCCGCGACTCCAGCAGCCGCCCGCCGGGCAGGACCAGGTCCTTGATCGACTGCCGGCCGCCGAGCGCCGCCGCCACCGCGTGCTGGGCCGGCATGTTGGCGCACAGCCGCATGTTGGCCAGGACCGACAGCCCCTCGATGTAGCTGGAGGCGTGCTCCTTGGGGCCGGACAGCGCCATCCACCCCGAGCGGAAGCCCGCCACCCGGTACGCCTTCGACAGGCCGTTGAAGGTGACGCAGAGCAGGTCCGGGGCGAGCGAGGCGGTGGGGGTGTGGGTGGTGCCGTCGTAGAGGATCTTGTCGTAGATCTCGTCCGAGTAGACCAGCAGCCGGTGCCGCCGGGCGATCTCCACCAGGCCCTCCAGCACCTCCACGGGGTAGACCGCGCCGGTCGGGTTGTTCGGGTTGATCACCACGATCGCCCGGGTGCGGTCGGTGACCTTCGCCTCGATGTCGGCCAGGTCCGGGTACCAGTCCGCCTGCTCGTCGCAGCGGTAGTGCACCGCCGTGCCGCCGGCCAGGCTCACCGACGCCGTCCACAGCGGGTAGTCCGGCGCCGGGACCAGCACCTCGTCGCCGTCGTCCAGCAGGGCCTGCATCGACATCTGGATCAGCTCGGAGACGCCGTTGCCCAGGTAGACGTCGTCCACGGTGAGGCCGTGCAGCCCGCGCTCCTCGTAGTGCATGACCACGGCGCGGCGGGCGGCGAGCAGGCCCTTGGAGTCGCCGTAGCCGTGGGCCGTGGCGAGGTTCCGGAGGATGTCCTGCAGGATCTCCGGGGGCGCCTCGAAGCCGAAGGTCGCCGGGTTCCCGGTGTTGAGCTTCAGGACGCGGTGGCCCTCGTCCTCCAGCCGCATGGCCTCGTCGAGCACCGGCCCGCGGATGTCGTAGCAGACATTGGCGAGTTTGCTGGACTGGATCACCTGCATGCCGGCCACTCTACGGGTCGGCCCCGCCCGCCGCCCCGTGTTGTCCGCCACGCGAATCAAAACCCGCCCGCACGCCCACGGCGCTTCCCGCCGCCCGCGCGCCCCCTGTGCCCGGCCGTCCCCGGGTGCCGCCGGAGGGGCCGCGTCCGGGAGCGGCGCCGCCTAGACTCGCGCGCGGCGGCCCGCGCCCGCCCGCCGCCGGGCCCGGACGCGGAGGACCGCGCACCGGGAGGCCGCACAGCCGGGCCCGCGCAGCCGGGCCCGCACGGCCGGGCCCGTCCGCAGAGCCCGCACAGCCGGGCCCGTCCACAGGGGGAGGACGCCGTGCCGCATCCGGACACCGCCGGCGCACTGGCCGGGGCAGCGCTCGGACTGGCCGCCGGGCCCTGGCTGCGCGCCGCCGCCGCCCGCCACACCGGCGCTCCCCGGCTGCCCGCCGTGCAGGCCGCCGCCGCGGCCGCCCTGGCCCTGCTCGGCGCCGCCGTCGGCCTCGCGCCCGTCGCGGCCCCGCTCTGCTGGGCGGCGCTGCTCGGGGTGCCCCTCGCCTTCGTGGACGCCGCCGAGCACCGGCTCCCCGACGCGCTGACCCTCCCCGCCTTCGCCGGCACCGCGGTCCTGCTCGTCGCCGCGGCCCTCGGCTCGGGGCGGCCCGGCGTCCTGCCGCGCTGCCTGCTCGCCGCCCTCGCCCTGGGCGCGCTCTACGGCGCGACGGCGCTGGTCGCCCCGATGGGCCTCGGCGACGCCAAGCTCGCCCCCACGCTCGGCGCGCTGCTCGGCTGGTACGGGTGGGGCGCCGTCCTCGCGGGCGTCTTCGCGGGCTTCCTGCTCGCCGGGCTCCACGGCGCGGTGCTGCTCGCCACCGGCCGGGCCCGCGGCGCCGACCCGCTGCCCTTCGGCCCGTTCATGCTGGGGGGCGCCCTGGCGGCGGTGCTGCTGGCGGCCTGAGCCGCTCCGGCGCCGCCCCCCGGAGAGCCGGGTCCCGGAGAGCCGGGTCCCGGTCCCGGACGTGCGGCGGCCCCGGCGCGTGCGGTGCGCCGGGGCCGACCGCCGTGGGGCCGCCGTCTACGGCAGGGCGTGGACGTGGGCGCCCACCGTGTCCGAGAAGGCGTTGCCGTTCGCCGCGTCCCAGTTGGCCGACCAGGCCATCGCGCCCCTGATGCCGGGCCACTTCGCCGGCGGCACGAAGGAGCCGCAGTGCTCGCCGGCCGTCAGGCAGTCCAGGGCGTCGTCCACCACGGACGGCTGCACGTAGCCGCTGCCCGCCGCGCTCGCGGAGGCGGGGACGCCGATGCCGATCTGGGAGGGGTCGAGGCCCCCCTGGACCTGGGTGCAGACCTGGGAGGTGATGAAGTCGACCGTGCCCTGGGGGTGGACCCTGCCGTCGCAGCCGTTCATCGGACCCGAGTTGTAGAACTGGGTGTTGACGACGGTCAGGACGTCCTTCACCGCCAGCGCCAGCCGGAAGTAGGCGCTGTCGGTGCTGTCCATCCCGAGGGTCTCGGGCGCCATGGTGAGCACGAAGCCCGGTCCGGCCTCGGACGCCAGGGTGTGCAGCGCCTGGGCCATGGACGTGGCGTCGACGCCGTTCTCCAGGTCGATGTCGATCCCGTCGAAGCCGTACTGCCGCATCAGCGCGTACGCGCTGTCGGCGAAGTTCGCCGCCGCGGCGGAGTCGGTGACCGGGACGGCGCCGTTCTGCCCGCCGACCGAGAGCACGACCTTCTTGCCGGCCGCGTGCTTCGCGGCGATGTCGGCCTTGAAGTCGTCGTCCGTGTAGCCGCCCAGCTTCGAGGAGAGCGCCGGGTCGAGGGCGAAGGTGATGCCGCCGGGCCGGGACGGGTCGGCGTCGGCGAAGGCGACGGCGACGATGTCGTACGCGTCCTGGACGTCGCGGAGCCGCTGCACCGCCGCGCCGTTGTCGAAGTCCTGCCAGTAGCCGGTCACGAGGTGCCCCGGCAGGCCGCCGGACGGGGGCTGCGAGGCCGACGGCGGCGGGGCGGAGGCGGGGGACTGCGAGGCCGGCGACGGGGAGGTCGCGGGCTGCGAGGCCGGCGACGCGGACGGCTGCGCCGTGGGGGACTGCGAGGGCTGCGCGGCCGGGGACGCCGGCGGGGAGGGGCTCGCCGCGCCGCCGGGGCCGGTCAGCACGACGTCGTCCGCGCCGAAGGCGCCCTGCGCGTACCAGCCGTGCACGTAGACGGTGACGCTGGTGGTGGAGGCGCCGGTGCGGAAGGTGGTGCTCAGCTGGCTCCAGGACGACGAGGTCGTCCAGGTGGAGACGTCGGTGGTCCCGTTCCCCTTCGTCCCCAGGTACACGAAGGGGCCCTGCACCCAGGCGCTCAGCGTGTAGGCGGTGTTCGGCCGCACGGACACCTTCTGCTGGCACTGCCCGGTGTCGGTGGCGCTCGGCGTGGACTTCAGGGCGTACGTGCCCGCGTGCACGGACGCCGTGGTGACGGACGCCTTCCCGGAGCAGGTCCAGTTCGCCTCGGAGCCGGCCTCGAAACCGCCGTTGACGACCTGGTTGCCGTCGGCAGCGCTGGCACCGCCCGGTGCGAGGGCCGTCGCGGCCGCGGCCGCGGCGAGTGCGGCGGCGCCGGCGGCGAGGGCTCCGACGGCGCGCCTGCGCCGTCTGTGGGCAGCACGTCCCATGGATGCGGGTCTCCTTGCGTGCGGGCGGCCGCCGCGACCGGGGGAGGACGCGAGGGCCCGGTGGGGAGGAAGGGAAGGGGGCGCGGCGCGACCCGTCCCGTGCACCCGGGGCGCGCCGGAACCGCGCCCCACACCGTGGGCTGGACCCCTACCGGGCGTCAAGGCCGGTGCATCCCCTTACGGCTCCCTTAAGGAAGGCATCAGGAAGGCTGAAGGCCCGCCCCCGCCGGCCGCGGTGACGGGCCTTCCTGCAGTGCCCCGGGGAGCGCTCCCCGGTCCCCGGGCGCCCTCTCAGGCCTCCGTGGAGCGCGCCCAGAGGTTGAGGTCCGCGTCGGTGGCGTACCGGTCGATCTCCGCCAGCTCCTCGTCGGTCAGGCGCGGCCCGTGGACCGCCGCCACGTTCGCCTCCAGCTGGGCCACCGACGAGGCGCCGATCAGCGCCGAGGTCACCCGCTCGTCGCGCAGCAGCCAGGTCAGCGCCAGCTGGGCCAGCGTCTGGCCGCGGCGCTCCGCGATGCCGTTGAGGGCGCGCAGCTTGCCCAGCGTCTCCTCGGTGAGGGAGGACGGGTCCAGCGACTTGCCCTGGGTCGCGCGGGAGCCCTCGGGGACGCCGCGCAGGTACTTGTCGGTGAGCAGCCCCTGCGCCAGCGGCGCGAAGCCGATGCAGCCGGCGCCCGCCTCCTCCAGCACGTCCAGCAGGCCGTCCTCCTCCAGCCAGCGGTTGAGCATGGAGTAGGAGGGCTGGTGGATCAGCAGCGGCACGCCCAGGTCGGCGAGGATCGCCGCGGCCTCGCGGGTCCGCTCCGCGTTGTAGGAGGAGATGCCGACGTACAGCGCCTTGCCCTGCTGCACCGCGGAGGCCAGGGCGCCCATGGTCTCCTCCAGGGGCGTCTCCGGGTCGAAGCGGTGCGAGTAGAAGATGTCGACGTGGTCCAGGCCCATGCGGGTCAGCGACTGGTCGAGGCTGGACAGCAGGTACTTGCGCGAGCCCCACTCGCCGTACGGGCCGGGCCACATGTCGTACCCGGCCTTGGTGGAGATCACCAGCTCGTCGCGGTACGGGCGGAAGTCGGCGGCGAGGTGGCGGCCGAAGTTCGCCTCGGCCGAGCCGTAGGGCGGGCCGTAGTTGTTCGCCAGGTCGAAGTGGGTGACGCCCAGATCGAAGGCGCGGCGCAGGATGGCGCGCTGGGTCTCCATCGGCCGGTCGTCGCCGAAGTTGTGCCACAGGCCGAGCGAGACGGCCGGCAGCTTCAGCCCGCTCCGGCCGGTGCGGCGGTACTCCATGCGGCCGTCGTAGCGGTCCTCGGCGGCCCGGTGGGGGGAAGGGATCATCAGGTCGGGGCCTTTCGAGTTTGTTGTTCGTGTAAACAATAACGGCCCCGGGCCGCCCGTCCACCAGGGGGTTTCGTCTGCGTACGGCCGACCGGAGTACCCTGCTCGCGGGCAAGCGCACGGAGGGGCTGAGCACCATGGGTCTGCGGGACCTGGTCTATCGCACGCCGGGTCTGCGGAACCTGGTCTACGGGGTGTACGGGCGCCGCGTCGAGGCGCACCTCGACCCTGCCCGGACGCCGCGGCACGTGGGCGTCATGCTCGACGGCAACCGCCGCTGGGCCCGGGCCGCCGGCATCAGCACGGCCGACGGGCACCGCCGGGGCGCCGACAAGATCCAGGAGTTCCTGGGCTGGTGCGACGAGACCGGCGTCGAGGTCGTCACCCTCTGGCTGCTCTCCACCGACAACCTCGGCCGCCCGGCCGAGGAGCTGGTCCCGCTGCTGGGGATCATCGAGGACGCGGTGCGGGGCATGGCGGAGGCCCGCCGCTGGCGCGTGCACCCGGTGGGCGCCCTCGACCTGCTCCCGGAGAGCACCTCCCGGGTCCTCAAGGACGCCGAGCAGGCCACCCACGGCGTGGACGGCATCCTCGTCAACGTCGCCGTCGGCTACGGCGGCCGGCACGAGATCGCCGACGCGGTGCGGTCGCTGCTCCAGGAGCACGCGGCCCTCGGCACCTCCCTCGACGACCTGGCCGACACCCTCGACACCGAGTCCATCGCCGCCCACCTCTACACCCGCGGCCAGCCCGACCCCGACCTGGTGATCCGCACCTCGGGCGAGCAGCGGCTGTCGGGCTTCCTCCTCTGGCAGAGCGCCCACAGCGAGTTCTACTTCTGCGAGGCGTACTGGCCGGCGTTCCGGAAGGTGGACTTCCTGCGGGCGCTGCGGGACTACGCGGTGCGCAACCGGCGCTTCGGGGGCTGAGGCCCCCGCCCGCCCTCCTCGCCCGCCCCGCCCGTCCTCCTCGGCGGCAGGCCCTCCCCGGCGGCAGGCCCTTCCCGTCCGGCGCGGCGGGCGGGCGCCGCCCGGGCGAACGCCGTGTGAACGGGACCGGACGGGACCGCCCGCAGGGCACCCGGTCCTCCCGCTCCCGCCGCAACGGGTGCGGAAAGAGTCCGATACCCCCCTCCCACAAGGGCAAACGCCCCCGGCGGATGATCCGTCAGTTGCCCTTCGGCCGCATGCACCGGCCACCGCGAGGGAATACTCCCGCCAGACCGGGACCTCGCCCATCGGGGCCGCGGGGACCGGTGAGCCGCGGATGACGAAGGGTCATCCGCCCGGGAGGCCTTGTGGTCAGTTCCAAGAGCCGCCGGACGCACGACCGGCGCACGTACGTTCTCGACACCAGCGTGCTCCTGGCCGACCCGATGGCCATGACCCGTTTCGAGGAGCACGAGGTCGTGCTCCCGGTGGTCGTGGTCACCGAGCTCGAGGCCAAGCGGCACCACCCGGAGCTGGGCTACTTCGCCCGCCAGGCGCTGCGGCTCCTGGACGACTACCGGGTCCGGTTCGGGCGGCTGGACGAGCCGATCCCGGTCGGCGAGATCGGCGGCACCATCAGGGTGGAGCTCAACCACTCCGACCCCTCCGTGCTCCCGGCCGGCTACCGGCTCGGCGACAGCGACACCCGCATCCTCGCGGTCGCCCGCAACCTCCAGGCCGAGGGGTACGACGTCACCGTCGTCTCCAAGGACCTGCCGATGCGCATCAAGGCGAGCTCGGTCGGCCTCCTCGCGGAGGAGTACCGGGCGGAGCTGGCCATCACCTCCGGCTGGACCGGCATGTCCGAGCTCCAGGTCTCCGGCGAGGAGGTGGACGCGCTCTTCGCCCAGGACGGGGTGGACATCGAGCAGGCCCGCGACCTGCCCGTGCACACCGGCCTGGTGCTGACCTCCGAGCGCGGGCGCGCGCTGGGGCGGGTCGCCGGGGACGGCCGGGTGCGGCTGGTCCGCGGCGACCGGGAGGCGTTCGGACTGCGCGGCCGCAGCGCCGAGCAGCGGGTCGCCCTCGACCTGCTGCTCGACCCCGAGGTGGGCATCGTGTCGATGGGCGGGCGGGCCGGCACCGGCAAGTCCGCGCTGGCGCTCTGCGCGGGGCTGGAAGCCGTGCTCGAGCGCCGGCAGCACCGCAAGGTGATGGTGTTCCGGCCGCTGTACGCGGTCGGCGGCCAGGAGCTCGGCTACCTGCCGGGCAGCGAGGCCGAGAAGATGAGCCCCTGGGCGCAGGCGGTCTTCGACACCCTCTCGGCGGTGACCACCGCGGACGTCATCGAGGAGGTCGTCGGGCGCGGGATGCTGGAGGTGCTGCCGCTGACCCACATCCGGGGCCGGTCGCTGCACGACGCGTTCGTGATCGTCGACGAGGCGCAGTCGCTGGAGCGGAACGTGCTGCTCACGGTCCTCTCCCGGATCGGCCAGGGCTCCCGGGTGGTGCTGACCCACGACGTGGCCCAGCGCGACAACCTGAGGGTGGGCCGGTACGACGGGGTGGTCGCGGTGGTGGAGAAGCTGAAGGGGCACCCGCTCTTCGCCCACATCACGCTGACCCGTTCGGAGCGGTCGCCGATCGCGGCCCTCGTCACCGAGATGCTGGAGGACGTGCAGCCGTAGCAGCCGTAGCGGCCCCGGCGGCCGCGGCGCCAAAAAGGACAGAAAAGAATAATTGGCGTCAAAAGGGGTCGGGCCTTCGCCCGGCCCCTTCCTCCTTTCCGCGCCCCTTCCGCTCCCCTTCCCGGCCGCCGCCCCTTTCGTCCGCTTTCCGGCCCCGCCGGTCGGCGTCCCCGGCGGCGCGGGGTCCGCCCCGTCGCGCCCCCGGCGCGCCCCCAACTCCCCTGCTCCGCCCGGCGGAGGGCCCGAAAGATTAACGCCGCCTCAAGGCCTGCGGGGGGAGAACCCCGAAGTCCCAGGTGGATGAGGCGTGTGAATTTCGACACGCAACCGGGAATTGCGTGGACACGTCTCCGTCGGGCATGGTGTGGGTTCTGTCAGGCCCCGCGTACGGCGTGACAAGCCGCCTCCGGGCGGCGGCGTCGCCACTTCACGGTGACGGTGTGTGCGAACAACTGAAGACCGGTGAAGCCGTACGCCGCCCGAGATCCACGTCCCGTCCCACCGGGGCAGCGGGCCAGCGCCTCCCGTGACCGGCACCGGTGGAGGCCAGCGACAGGGGCTAGGTCGCGTCCGCACGGTCACGCGCGGTCGATGCTGGAAGGAAACCATGTGACTCGGATCTCGGTCCGGGGAGTCGCCGTGGCCTCCGCCACCGCCGTCACCGCAGTCGGTGCCGTCGTGGGCGTTGCGTCGGGCAGCGAGGGCAAGACCACGCAGACGGTCGATGTCGCCGGCGCCACCCTGCTCGCGGACATCCCCTCCGGCGCCCAGGCGCAGACCATCAGCGACAACATCGGCCGACAGGCCGACGCACAGGCCAGCGCCGCCGACGCCGCCGCCAAGAAGGCCGCCGAGGAGGCGGCCCGCAAGCGCGTCGCCGAGGTCGCCAAGGCCAAGGCGGAGGCCGAGCGGAAGGCCAAGGCCGCCGCCGAGGCGGAGGCCAAGCGCAAGGCCGAGGCCGCCAGCCGCGCCAAGGCGCGCGCGCTCCTCGCCGCGCCCGTCGTCGACGTGTCCCCCGGATCGGTCCAGGCGCTGGCCCGCTCCATCATCGGCAACGACACACAGTTCCAGTGCTTCTCGAACATCGTGGAGCGCGAGAGCGGCTGGAACTACCAGGCCACCAACGCCAGCTCCGGCGCCTACGGCCTCGTCCAGGCGCTGCCCGGCTCCAAGATGGCCTCGGCCGGCGCGGACTGGCGCACCAACCCCGCCACCCAGATCAAGTGGGGCCTGAACTACATGAACTCCCGGTACGGCAGCCCCTGCGGCGCCTGGAGCTTCTGGCAGGCGCACAACTGGTACTGAGCCGGACGGCACCGGGCGACCGGTTCCGGGAGGGGCCCACCCGTCCCGGCGCCGCCCCCCGCGCGCCCCGGCCCCGTGCAGCACGGCCGGCCGACGCCCCCGACCCTCCCGGGTCGGGGGCGTCCCCGTCCGCACGGCCGCCGCCGCGGCTGCCGGAAGGGGTCGCCCCGCCGGCGGACCGCCCGGGCGGGGTGTGTGCGGCCCGCCCGCACCGGCTCCCGTTCCCGGGCCCGGTGCGCCGGAAACCGCCGTGATCGCCGTCTTTGACCCGGAATCATCTCCGACTCCCCGGACCCTCCCGCGTCCTGCACGAATTGGACACCCGGACAGCGGGTACGGTCGAGCACACATCCGGTGTGCGCGCCGGGACTCACCGCAGGCCGCAGCCCGGCCGCGCAGAGCCAGGGGAGAGGGACGGTGTCGCCAGTGTCGCGGGCCGACAGACGCAGCGTGGTGGCGTGGGGGAGGTCCGCCGCGGCCCGGCTGGAGGAGCGCCGCCGTGAGGCCGAGCGGAGGGACCCGTACGGGGACGAGCCGTCGCCCGCCGGACCGGCGCAGGCCGCCCCGGCCGGACCCCCCGCCTACGAGCGGGACCTCCACCCGGGCCGGGCGGCCACCCCGGCGGAGGCGGTGCCCTGGGGTGTCCGGGTCGCCGCCGAGGGCGCCTGGCGGCTGCTGCTGCTGGGCGCGGCGCTGTACGTCGTCTTCCGGGTGGTCACCACCCTGCGGCTGGTGGCGCTCGCGTTCATCGCCGCGATCCTCATCACGGCCCTGCTGCAGCCCACCGTCGCCTGGCTGCGCCGGCAGGGGCTGCCGAAGTCGCTGGCGGCGGCGGGCACCTTCCTCAGCGGACTGGTGGGCATCGGGCTGGTCGGCTGGTTCGTGGTGTGGCAGGTGTCCACCAACCTGGGGTCGGTCACCAGCCGCGTCCAGGAGGGCGTCGACAAGCTGCGCGGCTGGCTGGTCAAGGGGCCGCTGCACCTGACGGACAAGCAGATCGGCGACTTCGCCAAGCAGATCTCGAAGGCGATAGGGACCAACTCCGAGGCCATCACCTCGGCCGGCTTCACCGGCGTCACCATCGCGGTGGAGGTGCTGACCGGCGTCGTGCTGGCGGCCTTCTGCACCTTCTTCCTGCTCTACGACGGCGAGCGGATCTGGCAGTGGACGCTGCGCGGCCTGCCCCGCCACTCCCGGTACGCCATGGCCGGGGCGGGCCCGCGGGCGTGGGCGACGCTCACCAGCTACGTGCGGGGCACCGTGCTGGTGGCCTTCATCGACTCGGTCTGCATCGGCATCGGCCTGGCGTTCCTGCACGTCCCGCTCGCCGTGCCGCTCGCAGTGATCATCTTCCTGGGGGCGTTCGTCCCCCTGGTCGGTGCGCTGGTCACCGGCACCATCGCCGTGCTGATCGCGATCGTCACCCAGGGCGTCTTCACGGCCGTGATGGTGCTGGTGGTGCTGGTGCTGGTCCAGCAGATCGAGGGGCACCTGCTCCAGCCGCTGATCCTCGGCCGGGCCGTGCGGGTCCACCCGCTGGCCGTGGTGCTGGCGGTCGCGGCCGGGTCCATCCTCGCCGGCATCGGCGGGGCGGTCGTCGCGGTGCCGCTGGTGGCGGTCACCAACACCGTGGTCGGGTACCTGCGCCGCCGCAACGCGGCGGGGAACGAGGTCTTCACGGCTCTGGAGGCGGCCAAGGAGGAGCACGCCCTGGAGGCGGCCAAGGAGGACCGCACCCGCGAGGCGGCCGGGCCGGACGCCGCCGCGGAGGCCGCCGCCCCGCCGCTGCCGGACGCCGCGGCGCCCGCGCCGCCGGAGCGGCCCCTGGCGGCGGACGGCGGGAGCGCGCCGGTCGGGGACTCCTGAGCACCTCCGGGCCCCCGGCCGTCCCCGGGACCCCGCAACGCCGGGACCCCGCAACGCCGGGAGCCGAAGGCCGCCCCGGGCAGGAGCCCGGGGCGGCCTTCGGCGTGCTGTCACGCGGGGGTGCCGCGCGGGGGTGCCGTCACACGGAGGCGAGGACGCCCTCGGCGTCCAGGGTGGTGGCGACCGCGGCGACGACCGCTGCGATCCTCGTCGCCTCCTGGACGGTCTCGCGGGGCACGCCCGCCTTGCGGAGCACCTGCTCGTGCGAGTCCAGGCACATGCCGCACCCGTTGATCGCGGAGACGGCGAACGACCACAGCTCGAAGTCGACCTTGTCCACGCCCGGGTTGCCGATGACGTTCATCCGCAGGCCGGCCCGCATCGTCCCGTACTCCTTGTCGGAGAGCAGGTGCAGCGTCCGGTAGTAGACGTTGTTCATCGCCATGATCGCGGCGGCGGACTTGGCGGCGGTGTACGCCTGCTCCGACAGGTGCTCGCGGGCCTGCGGCTCCAGCTCGGCCAGCACGCGCGCGCTGCGCGAGGCGATCGCGCAGGCCAGCACGGTGCCCCAGAGCTGCTGCTCGGACAGGTCGGAGTTGCCGACGACCGAGCCCAGGTTGAGCCTGAGGTCCTTGGCGTAGTCGGGGAGGGCGGCCTTCAGCTCGTCAAGGGCCATGGTCACTCACCCGCGAGGAGCGCGACGGGGTCCAGGGTGGTCTCGCCCTTGTTCCAGTTGCAGGGGCACAGCTCGTCGGTCTGCAGGGCGTCGAGCACCCGCAGGACCTCCTTGGGGTTCCGGCCGACGGAGCCCGCGGTGACCATGGTGAACTGGATCTCGTTGTTCGGGTCCACGATGAAGACGGCGCGCTGGGCGTAGCCGTCCTCGCCCTCGACGCCGCAGGCCCGCATCAGCTCGTGCTTGGGGTCGGCCAGCATCGGGAAGGGCAGGTCGCGCAGGTCGGGGTGGTCCTTGCGCCAGGCGTGGTGCACGAACTCGGAGTCGCCGGAGACGCCGAGGACCTGGGCGTCGCGGTCCGCGAACTCCTCGTTGAGCTTGCCGAAGGCGGCGATCTCGGTCGGGCAGACGAAGGTGAAGTCCTTGGGCCAGAAGAAGACGACCCGCCACTTGCCCTCGTAGGTCTTCTGGTCGATCTGCGCGAACGCCTTCTCCGGGTCGAGGTCGACGCAGGCGGTCAGGTCGTACTCGGGGAACTTGTCACCGATGGTGAGCACGTTCGCTCCTCCTTGAGATCATCGAGGGTGTTCCGTCCCGGTTGCGTATGGTTCCGCACCGCAGGGACGTGATCCACACTGGCACGCGATCCTTTGATCCGTGAAATAGCTAGAATCGAGACTTCTGATCGGAGGTCGTTATCAGTAGTCGCAAGACCCCGTCGGTCGCCCAGCTCCGCGCCTTCGCGGCGGTCGCCGACCACCTGCACTTCCGCGACGCCGCCGCGGCCATCGGCACCAGCCAGCCCGCGCTCTCCGGAGCCGTCGCCGCCCTGGAGGAGACGCTGGACGCCCAGCTCGTCGAGCGGACCACCCGCAGGGTCCTCATCACCCCGCTGGGCGAGCGCGTCGCCGACCACGCGCGCCGGGTGCTCGCCTCCCTGCACGCTCTCACGGAGGAGGTCGAGGCCGCACGCCGCCCCTTCACCGGACCGCTCCACCTCGGCGTCATCCCCACGGTCGCCCCCTACCTGCTGCCCGCCGTGCTCCGCCTCGTCCGCCGCGGCTACCCGGACCTGGAACTGCACGTCCACGAGGAGCGCACCTCCTCGCTGCTGGAGGGCCTCGGCAGCGGCCGGCTCGACCTGCTGCTGCTCGCGCTGCCCGCCGGGGGCACGCTGCCGGTCCGCGAGATCCCCCTCTTCGACGAGGACTTCGTGCTCGTCGTCCCGCCCGGCCACCCGCTGGCGGGCCGCACCGACGTGCCGCGCGACGTGCTGCCCGACCTCGACGTGCTGCTGCTGGAGGAGGGCCACTGCCTGCGCGACCAGGCCCTGGACATCTGCCGCGACGTCGGCGCCGACCCGGCCGCCGCCACCACCCGCGCCGCCGGGCTCTCCACCCTCGTCCAGCTCGTCGCCGGCGGACTCGGCGTCACCCTGCTGCCCGCCACCGCCCTCGACGTGGAGGCCGGGCGGGGCGGCGGGCTCGCCGCCGTCCGCTTCGCCGACCCGGCCCCCGGGCGCCGCGTCGGCCTGGCCTTCCGGGCCGGCTCCGCCCGGTCCGCCGAGTACGAGCGCTTCGCGGCCTCGCTGCGGCAGGCGCTGCGGCCGCTGCCGGTCCGCATCGTCGACTGACCCGGGCTGCGCGCCGTACGGCCGGCCGTGCCGCCGGCCGTACGGGCCCGCCGCGCCGCCGCCTGCCGCCCGCGCCGCCGTCAGCGGCCGGCCGGCGCCGCCTCGTCCGCAGCCCGCGGCGCGGAGCGGGCCACCAGCCGCGAGCCGCCGCGCCCGCCGCGGTCCGCGGCCCAGGAGACGACCGCGAGCAGCGCGCCCACCCCCGCCAGGGCGGCCCCCACCAGCGTCGGCGAGGTCCAGCCGAACCCGGCGGACAGCGCCGCCCCGCCCAGCCAGGCACCCTGCGCGTTGGCCAGGTTGAACGCGCCCTGCACGGTGGCTGAGGCCAGCGTCGGGGCGTGCCGCGCCTTCTCCATCACCAGCGTCTGCACCGCCGGCACGATGGCGAAGCCGAAGAGGCCCACCAGCACCACGGTGACCGCTGCCGACCACTGCGCGTGCGCCGTGGCCGCGAACGCCGCCAGGGTGAGCGACAGCAGGACGAACGCCGCGCAGACCCCGGGCCGCAGCGCCCGGTCGGCGACCCAGCCGCCCACCGCGTTGCCGATCGTCATGCCGACGCCGAACAGGGCCAGCACCAGCGTCATCGATTCCGGCGCGAAGCCCGCCACCTCCGTCATCAGCGGCGCGATGTAGCTGTAGCAGGCGAACAAGCCGCCGCAGCCGAACACCACCGTCGCCAGCGCCAGCCACAGCTGGCCGCTGCGGAACGCCGACAGCTCCCGCCGCAGTCCGGCGTGCTCGTGGGAGGGCAGCGCGGGCACCAGCCGGGCGATGGCGGCGGTGCCCAGGGCCCCGGTCGCGACGACGACGAGCATCGTGGCCCGCCAGCCCAGGTGCTGCCCGAGGAGGGTCGCGGCGGGCACGCCCACGATGTTGGCCACCGTGAGCCCGGCGAACATCACCGACACCGCGCGGGCCCGCAGGTGGGGTGCGGCCAGCTCCGCCGCCGCCACCGCGCCCGCGCCGAAGAACGCGCCGTGCGGCAGGCCGGTGACGAACCGCGCCCCGGCCAGGAACCAGAAGCCGGGCGCGACGGCGCACAGCAGGTTGCCCGCCGTGAACAGGCCGGCCAGGCCGACCAGGACGGCCTTGCGGGGCAGCCGGGCCGCAGCGGCGGTGAGCAGCGGGGCGCCGACGACGACGCCGACCGCGTACGCGGAGATGAGCCGGCCCGCCCGGGGCACGGACACCCCCAGGTCGCCGGCGACCTGTGGCAGCAGGCCCATCGCGGCGAACTCGGTGGTGCCGATGGCGAAGGCGGTGACGGCCAGGGCGACGAGCGCCAGGGGCACGGGGATCGCTCCCGTGGGTCGGGGTGCGGGCAGGGCGGGCCGGGCCGTTCCGGGGAGGGGCGGGCCGGGCGGCGGGCCGTCGCCGTTGACGCCTCGCCCGTCCAGCGAACCACACGACGGCGGCCGCCGTTCCCCGCGTGGGGGAGCAGCGGCCGCGGACGGCGCCCTCCGGCCGGGTCCGGCGGGGCCCGCCGGACCCGGCCGGGCCGGTCAGGCCCTGCCGATGCCGGTGGCGATCCGGTCGCCGAGGTCCTTGTCGATGCTGCGCCAGTACTGCACGGCGCGGGTCAGGACCGGGTCGGAGACGCCGTCGGAGAGGTGGCCGGTGACGTTGGACACCAGCCGGTCGCGGGCGGCGTCGTCGAGGACCTGGCGGACCAGGGTCCCGGCCTGGCCGAAGTCGTCGTCCTCGCGGTGCAGCGGGTACGCCTCGCGCACCATCCGCCCGGCGACGTCCCAGCCGACGGGCTCGCCGAAGCGGCCCGGGTCGGCAGCCGGTCCGCCGTAGGAGTTGGGTGCGTACACCGCGGCGGTGTCCGCGGGCTCGTACCGCATCGGTCCGTCCTTGGAGTAGGAGTGCACGGGGGAGTGCGGGCGGTTCGGCGGCAGCTGCGCGTAGTTGGGGCCGATCCGGTACCGGTGGGTGTCGGCGTAGGAGAAGATCCGGCCGAGCAGCATTTTGTCCGGGGAGACGCTGATGCCGGGCACCAGGTTGGACGGCTCGAAGGCGGCCTGCTCGATGTGGACGTGGTGGTCGTCCGGGTTGCGGTTGAGGGTCATCCGGCCGACCTCGACCAGCGGGTAGTCGCCGTGCGGCCACACCTTGGTCAGGTCGAAGGGGTTGAACCGGTAGTCCCACGCCTCGTCGAACGGCATGACCTGGACGTACATCGTCCACGACGGGTGCTCGCCGCGGCGGATGGAGTCGAACAGGTCGCGGCGGTGCGCGTCGGCGTCCTCGCCGGCCATCGCGTCGCCCTCGTCCTGGGTGAGGAAGGCGATGCCCTGGTCGGTCTTGAAGTGGTACTTCACCCAGAACCGCTCGCCGCCCGCGTTGATCCACATGTAGGTGTGCGAGCTGTAGCCGTTCATGTTCCGCCAGGTGCGCGGGATGCCGCGGTCGCCCATCAGCCAGGCCACCTGGTGCGCGGACTCCGGCGAGAGGGTCCAGAAGTCCCACTGCATGTCGTGGTCGCGCAGCCCGGAGTCCGGCCGGCGCTTCTGCGACCGGATGAAGTCCTGGAACTTCATGGGGTCGCGCACGAAGAAGACCGGCGTGTTGTTGCCGACCATGTCGTAGTTGCCGTGCTCGGTGTAGAACTTCAGCGCGAAGCCGCGCGGGTCGCGCCAGGTGTCGGGGGAGCCCAGCTCGCCGGCCACGGTGGAGAACCGGGCGAGCATGTCGGTCCGCCTCCCCGGCTGGAAGAGGTCCGCCCGGGTGAACCGGCTGACGTCCTGGGTGACCTCGAAGACGCCGTAGGCGCCGCCGCCCTTGGCGTGCACCACGCGCTCGGGCACCCGTTCCCGGTTGAACTGGGCCATCTTCTCGATCAGGTAGTGGTCGTGCAGCAGGATCGGGCCGAGGGCGCCCGCGGTGAGCGAGTCGGAGTCGCTCTCGACCGGGATGCCGGTGTTGCCGGTGGTGTACGGGACGGTGGAGTCGGACATGAGGGGACCTTCCGGAGTTGGTTCTTCCGGTTCGCTCGTGACGCGTTCCTCAGCCGCACGCGGCCGGGACGCCGACGGCCGGGGCCCGCAACCCGGCCCCGGGCCGGTCCTCCTCCGCCTGCCCGGTCAGGGCCGGGTCATCCGCAGCACGTCCAGCGCCTCGTCCAGCTGCTCCTCGGTGAGCAGTCCCCGCGCGACGTACCCGCGCTCCAGCACCACCTCGCGGATGGTCCTCCGCTCGGCGAGCGCCTGCTTGGCGACCTTGGCCGCCTCCTCGTAGCCGATCCAGCGGTTGAGCGGGGTGACGACCGAGGGCGACGACTCGGCGTACTCCCGCAGCCGCTCCGCGTTCGCCGTGATGCCGTCGACCGCCCGGTCGGCCAGCAGGCGGGCGGCGCTCGCCAGCAGCCGCACCGACTCCAGCACGTTGCGGGCGATCACCGGCAGCATCACGTTGAGCTCGAAGCTGCCGGAGGCGCCGGCGAAGGCCACCGCCGCGTCGTTGCCCACCACCTGCGCGGCGACCATCGCGACGGCCTCCGGGACCACCGGGTTGACCTTGCCCGGCATGATCGAGGAGCCGGGCTGCAGGTCGGGGAGGTTGATCTCGGCCAGGCCGGTGCGCGGGCCCGAGCCCATCCACCGCAGGTCGTTGGCGATCTTCGTGAAGCCGATTGCGACCGTCCGCAGCTGCCCGCTCAGCTCCACCAGGCCGTCCCGGGCGCCCTGGGCCTCGAAGTGGTTCCGGGCCTCCGTCAGCGGCAGGCCCGTCTCCCGGGCCACCTCCGCGATCACCGCGGCGGCGAAGCCGGGCGGGGTGTTGATCCCGGTGCCCACCGCCGTACCGCCCAGCGGCAGCTCGGCCACCCGGGGCAGCGTCGCCCGCAGCCGCTCCACCCCGTACCGGACCTGCGCCGCGTACCCGCCGAACTCCTGGCCGAGGGTGACGGGGGTGGCGTCCATCAGGTGGGTGCGGCCCGCCTTCACCACCCCGGCGAACTCCTCCGCCTTGCGCTCCAGCGCCGCCGCCAGGTGCTCCAGGGCGGGCACCAGGCCGCCGGTGACGGCCGCGGTGGCGGCGATGTGGATGGAGGAGGGGAAGACGTCGTTGGAGGATTGGCTCGCGTTGACGTCGTCGTTGGGGTGGACCGGCCGGCCCAGGCGCTCGGCCGCCAGCGTCGCGATCACCTCGTTGGCGTTCATGTTCGAGGAGGTGCCGGAGCCGGTCTGGAAGACGTCCACGGGGAAGTGGTCGTCCCAGCGGCCCTCCGCGACCTCGGCCGCCGCCTCGCGGACCGCCTCCGCGGTGTCCTTCTCCAGGACGCCGAGCTCCGCGTTGACCTTCGCCGCCGCCGCCTTGATCCTCGCCAGCGCCTCGATGTGCGCCCGCTCCAGCCGCTGCCCGGAGACGGGGAAGTTCTCCACCGCTCGCTGGGTCTGCGCCCGCCACCTCGCCTCCGCAGGCACCCGCACCTCGCCCATGGAGTCGTGCTCGGTGCGGTACCCGTCCGTGCTGCCGGTCATCGTCTCGGCCTCCCTCTCCAGGTTCCCCTCGTCGCAGCGCCGGTTGACGGCGTCCTTGTTCCCCTGTCCCGCAGGAGCGGGAGGATGCGCAGCTCAGCGGCGTGCGGGGTCCGTCCGTCATATCTAAGGACCCCCGAATGCCGCACATGCCGGGGGCGGCGGGGCGTCGTTGGGGAGGCGTGACCTCTCCGCACACCGTTCCCGGACCGCCCCCCGACCCGGGTCCGCCCGACCCGGGTCCGCCCGACCCGGGTCCGCCCGATCCCGGTCCTCCCGATCCGGCCGGGCCCGGGCCGCGCGGCGAGGGCTGCTCCCGGCTCGGCGAGTGGCTCTTCGTGCCGCCCCCCGCCGACGACCGGGACGGCGCCGCCGCCTTCCTGGAGCGCGGCGGCGAGCAGGTGCGGCTGGAGCACAGCGCCCGGCTCGTCGCCGACTTCGCACGGCTGATCCGGCAGATCGAGTCCGACTTCACCCGCAGGTCCGGCGCACGCGCTGCCCGGACCGGCGGGTGACGCGGACCGCACGAGGGGAGCGGGCACGCCATGTACGACACCAGGGAGACGTACCTCCCCTACCGGGACCCGGGCGCCGAGGAGTACGCCGACGGTCAGTACGCCGACGGCCAGTACACCGACGGCCGGTACGACGCCGGCCAGTACGACGCCGGGCCGCACGTCACCGTCCACCCGCAGGCCGGCTGGTACGCCGACGGGCCGCCGGCCGACCCGGCGACCTCCTACCGCCCCCTCGCGGACCTGCTCGACGCCGCGCAGGACCCCGCGGCCGGGCTCCTGCCGCCGCTCGCGGCCGACGACGAGGACACCGTCCCGTCCCCGGTCGCCTACGACCTGCCCCGGCGCCGCCGCCCGGTCCCGCACCGGCGCCGCCGGCCCCTGCCCGCCACCTGGTCGCAGCTGACCAGCTCGGCGTTCGGCGTGCTGACCACCTGCACGGTCACGGCGGTCTCCCTGCTGGGCTGGGCCTTCGCCTACGCGCCGCTGCAGCGGCTGGCCGCGGCCCACGTCGGCAGCGGACTGGCCGGCCTCTGGCCGGTGATTATCTACGGGCCGTGGTTCGTGGCCTCGCTCTCCATCCTGCGCGCGGCCCTGGAGCGGCGCCGGATCGCCCACTCGTGGGTGGTGCTGGGCGTCTTCTCCGGCATGGCGGCGGTCCTGTGCGTGGCGTCGGCGGCGGCCACCCCCGCGGACGTGGTCGTGGCGGGCCTGCCGCCGGTCACGGCAGTGGTCTCCTTCCACCAGCTCGTCCGGCAGATGACGGCGACCCGGCGCGGGCGGCACGGCCCGGTCCCGCCGCCCGCGGCTCCGCGCCCCAAGGGCGCCCGCCGCTGACCACGCGCAGGGGGCCCGCGCCGGAACCGTCCGGCGCGGGCCCCCTGCGGGCGCGTCAGCTCCCCGGGCGCACCGGGATGGAGCCGATGAAGGTCTCGGACGGGGCGAGCGAGGTGAAGAAGTCGTTGCCCTTGTCGTCGACCACGACGAACGCCGGGAAGTCCTCGACCTCGATCCGCCAGACCGCCTCCATGCCGAGCTCGGCGTACTCCAGCACCTCGACCTTGCGGATGCAGTCCTGGGCGAGGCGGGCGGCCGGGCCGCCGATGGAGCCCAGGTAGAAGCCGCCGTGCTTGGCGCAGGCGTCGGTGACCTGCTGCGAGCGGTTGCCCTTCGCGAGCATCACGAAGGAGCCGCCGGCGGCCTGGAACTGCTCCACGTAGGAGTCCATCCGCCCGGCCGTGGTGGGGCCGAAGGAGCCGGAGGCGAAGCCCTCGGGGGTCTTGGCCGGGCCCGCGTAGTACACCGGGTGGTCCTGGAGGTACTGCGGCATGCCCTCGCCCGCGTCCAGCCGCTCCTTGATCTTGGCGTGGGCGATGTCGCGCGCCACGACCAGGGTGCCGGTGAGCGACAGGCGGGTCTTCACGGGGTACTTCGACAGCTCGGCGCGGATCTCGTCCATCGGCCGGTTCAGGTCGATGCGGACGACCTCGTCGTCCAGCTCGTCCTCGGTGGTGTCGGGCAGGTACCGCGCCGGGTCGGTCTCCAGCTGCTCCAGGAAGACGCCCTCGGCGGTGATCTTCCCGAGCGCCTGGCGGTCGGCGGAGCAGGAGACCGCGATGGCGACCGGGCAGGAGGCGCCGTGGCGCGGCAGCCGCACCACCCGCACGTCGTGGCAGAAGTACTTGCCGCCGAACTGCGCGCCGATCCCGATCCGCTGGGTCAGCTCATGGACCTTCTTCTCCAGCTCCAGGTCGCGGAAGCCGTGGCCGGTCGGCGAGCCCTCGGTGGGCAGCTCGTCCAGGTAGTGCGCGGAGGCGTACTTGGCGGTCTTCAGCGCGAACTCGGCGCTGGTGCCGCCGACCACGATCGCCAGGTGGTACGGCGGGCAGGCGGCGGTGCCCAGCGAGCGGATCTTCTCCTCCAGGAAGGAGAGCATCCGCTTCTCGTTGAGGACGGCCTTGGTCTCCTGGTACAGGAACGACTTGTTGGCGCTGCCGCCGCCCTTGGCCATGAAGAGGAACTTGTAGGCGTCGCCGTCGGTCGCGTACAGCTCGATCTGGGCCGGCAGGTTGGAGCCGGTGTTGCGCTCGTCCCACATGGTCAGCGGGGCCATCTGCGAGTAGCGCAGGTTGAGCTTCGTGTACGCGTCGAAGACGCCGCGCGAGACGGCCTCCTCGTCGCGGCCGGCGGTGAGGACGTTCTGGCCGCGCTTGCCCATGACGATGGCGGTGCCGGTGTCCTGGCACATGGGGAGGACGCCCGCGGCGGCGATGTTGGCGTTCTTCAGCAGGTCCAGCGCCACGAAGCGGTCGTTGGGGCTGGACTCCGGGTCGTCCAGGATGCGCCGCAGCTGCGCCAGGTGGGCCGGGCGCAGGTAGTGCGAGATGTCGCGCATCGCCTCGGCGGTGAGCCGGCGCAGGGCCTCGGGCTCGACCTGGAGGAAGCGGCGGCCGCCCGCCTCGAAGGTGGAGACGCCCTCGGTGGTGATCAGGCGGTACGGGGTGGGGTCGGCACCCAGCGGGAGAAGGTCGGAGTAGGCGAACTCTGGCATGGCGGCCATCGGCGGGTGGTCCTCACTGACTGCGGTCTGTCCGCTGACTGCGGTGCTGGGTCGACGTCGACGAAGCGCCTTCCAGGTTAGAGGGCCGCCCGCGGCCGGACCGGGCCAGGTGGCCCCGCGTGACCGGGCTCACCCGGAGCCGCCCGATCTGCTGTTCGGCGGGGGTCCTGCTGACTAGCCTGGGGCCGTGGAGAACTCGCCTGCCCAGGACCCCGCGGCCCCGGACCCGGCCGCCCAGGCCCAGGCCGCCCCGGACCTGCTCGCCCAGCGCACCGCGCCGCCGGTGCCGATGGCCAAGCCCGTCGCCGAACCCGACCTGCGCGCCTCCGACGCCGACCGCGAGCGCGTCGCCGACGTCCTCCGGGACGCCTTCGCCGAGGGGCGGATCGACGCGGACGAGCACGCCGAGCGCATCGAGGCCGCGTACGCGGCGAAGACGCTGCGCGAGCTGGAACCGCTGACCCTCGACCTCCCGGCGCACCGCCCCGGCGCGGTGCCGCGCCCGGCCGCCGCGCCCGCCGGCCCGCCGCCGCCCCCCGCCCGCTCCTACGCGCCGAACGCGGTGGCGGTCTTCGGCGGGGCCGTCCGCAAGGGCCGCTGGCGGGTGGGCCCGCACATCAGGGCGGTCGCGGTCTTCGGCGGGGTGGAGATCGACCTGACCGACGCCGTCTTCGAGTCGCCCGAGGTGGTCATCGACGTCACCGCGGTCTTCGGCGGGGTCGAGATCAGGGTGCCGGACAACGTCTCGCTGCACGGCGGCGGGGCCGGGGTCTTCGGCGGCTTCGACGTCCGGGAGCAGACCGCGGAGGACCCGTACGCGCCGGTGGTGCGGGTGCGCGGCGCCGCGGTCTTCGGCGGGGTCGAGGCCCGGGCGAAGCGGGGGAAGCAGCTCAAGAAGTGGGTGCGCAAGCAGCTCGGCTCCTGACGGGGCCCCGGCGCCGGTCCCGGACCGCGGCCCCCGGCCCCGGCCCCCGGGCCGGACCCGGGGCGGGGTGTCCGAGCGGTGTGCCGGAGCGGTGTGCCGGGGGGAGGGGCGTGCGGGAGGCGCGCCCCGGCGCATGTGCCACATGCACACGCCTCGTCACGCCGGGCCCGCCTCCTTGACTTTTGGTGGAAAGAGTTGGGCGGCAACTGCGTGCGGTGTGCATGAATCGGCGTACCGCCGGGTAGTTCCTCCTCCACATCGTCTGTTGTGCGGCTGTGGGTTCCGCAGGGTCTGTGAGTCGGCCGAGGGTAGCTGCGGAACGTGATCGTCCGGTCGCACACTGGCACGAGCCCCCGCCGAGCCGTCGTCAGGAGTACCCCGTGCTGCACCCGATCGAGTCCACGAAGAGCGCCACCGACCAGAGCGTTCCGGGGCAGTTCAGCCCCAGCCAGAGCGGACAGCAGAGCGGGCAGCACGCGGACGACACCCCCTGGCACTCCGGAGCCGCCTGCCGCCGGGACGAGGCCGGGCTCTTCTTCGCGCCCTCCAAGGAGCCCACCGCCGCCCGGCTGGCCCGGGAGGAGGCGGCCAAGCGGGTCTGCGCCCGCTGCCCCGTCCTGCTGGAGTGCCGCGAGCACGCGCTCGCCCAGCCGGAGCCGTACGGCGTGTGGGGCGGCCTGACCGCCGCCGAGCGCCGGGTCGTGCTCGCCCGGCGCAGGCGCCGCGAGGTCGAGCTCCGCGCCGACGTCCAGCGGGCCTCGCGCGGGCGCATCGCGGCCGCCGGGTGACGCCCCGGGGCGGCCCGGAGGCGGAGAGACAGGACGCGGCGGGGTGGGGGGGGGGGGGGGCCCCCCCCCCCCCCCCCCCCCCCCCCCCGGGGCCCCCCCCCCCCCCCGCCGGGCCGCCCCCCCCCGGGGCGGCCCCCCCCCCCCCCCCACCCCCCACCCCCCCGCCCCCGGCCCCCCCC
>NZ_JBIAWP010000010.1:236701-264521 GCF_042895785.1 Streptomyces sp. NPDC001380
CGGGGCCGGGGGGGGCGGGGGGGGCCCCCCGGGGGCGGGGGGGGCCCGCGGGGGGGGGGGGGGGGGGGGGGCCGCGGGGGGGGGGGGGGGGGGGGGGGGGGGCCCCCCCCGCACCCCGTCGCACGCGCCGGGCGTGCGCCCGGCCCGGCACCCGGCCGGCGCTCAGTTGGCGCGGTCGAAGTCCACGGAGCTGTAGGCCCGCAGCTTGGACAGCTTGTGGGTGGAGTGGATCTCGCGGATGGTGCCGCTCTTGGAGCGCATCACCAGCGAGCTGGTGGTGGCCGTCTCGGAGCGGTAGCGCACCCCGCGCAGCAGCTCGCCGTCGGTGATGCCGGTGGCGACGAAGAAGACGTTCTCGCCGCTGACCAGGTCGTCGGTGCTCAGCACCCGGTCCAGGTCGTGCCCGGCGTCCAGCG
Organism: Streptomyces sp. NPDC001380; assembly: GCF_042895785.1. Lineage (NCBI taxonomy): Bacteria > Bacillati > Actinomycetota > Actinomycetes > Kitasatosporales > Streptomycetaceae > Streptomyces > Streptomyces sp. NPDC001380. The sequence goes on from NZ_JBIAWP010000010.1 coordinate 237,118, forward strand.
CCTTCTGCCGCTCCTGCTCGTCCTTGGGCCACAGGCGGCCCTGGATGACGCCGCCCATGCACTTCATGGCGCACGCGGCGATGATGCCCTCGGGGGTGCCGCCGACGCCCAGCAGCAGGTCCACGCCGGTGCTCTCGCGGGCCGCCATGATGGCGCCGGCGACGTCGCCGTCCGAGATGAACTTGATCCGCGCGCCCGCCTCGCGGACCTCCTTGGCCAGGCCCTCGTGGCGCGGGCGGTCCAGGATGACCACGGTGATGTTCTCCACCGCGGTGCCCTTCGCCTTGGCGACCCGGCGGATGTTGACCGCCGCCGGAGCGGTGATGTCGACGAACTCGGCCGCCTCGGGGCCCGTCACCAGCTTGTCCATGTAGAAGACCGCGCTGGGGTCGAACATCGTGCCGCGGTCGGCCACCGCCAGCACCGAGACCGCGTTGTTCATGCCCTTGGCGGTGAGGGTGGTGCCGTCGACCGGGTCGACCGCCACGTCGCACTCCGCGCCGGTCCCGTCGCCGACCCGCTCGCCGTTGTACAGCATGGGGGCCTCGTCCTTCTCCCCCTCCCCGATGACGACGACGCCGTTCATCGAGACGGTGTGGACGAGGGCGCGCATGGCCTTCACGGCCGCGCCGTCGGCCCCGTTCTTGTCCCCGCGGCCGACCCAGCGGCCCGCCGCCATCGCGGCGGCCTCCGTGACGCGGACGAGTTCCAGGGCCAGGTTGCGGTCGGGGGCCTCGGGGGCCACCTCCAGCTGCGCCGGAAGGTTGTGGTTCGTGTGGGCGGTCATCAGCGGTACCTCTCTGTACGCGACGGCCGGAATGAGGGTGGGCCGATCGTATCCGTGCCGCGCGAGGCCTGTCTGTGGCGCAGCACCCGTCGTGGGCTGCACCGATGCCGGTAGCCTGCCCGGACCGCGGCGGCGCACCCCGGTTGCGGGGAAGCGGCCCGGTATGGGTCACCATGGGGGCGTGGCGAGTGATGCGAAGGCGAAGAGGGGCCGGCAGACGGTGCGGGACATGGTCCTGTCCCTGCTGGCGGTCGGAGCGGTGGCCGCGGTGGTGTACGTGTTCATCCCGCACTCGGGCGGGGAGCCGGTGAGGACGGTGTCGTACGGCACCGAGCTGGCGACGGCCCGCCGGGCCGCCCCCTACCCCGTCCTGGCCCCGCAGGGCCTGCCCGCGCAGTGGCGGGCCACCTCGGTGCGGTACAGCGCCGACGACGGCGGGCACGCCACCTGGCACCTGGGCTTCATCACCCCCTCCGGCCGCTACGCCGCGGTCGAGCAGAGCGACGACTCGGCGGGGTCCGTGGTCCGCGCCCAGGTCCAGGGCGCGCGGCCGGACGGCACCGCCCCGGTCGCCGGCCGACCGTGGGACCGCTACCAGGGGACCCGGTACCGCGCCCTGGTCGTGGAGGGGAAGGGGGGCACCACCGCCGTCACCGGCACCGCGACCTACCAGGAGCTGGCCCGGCTCGCGCAGTCGCTGCGCTGACCCCGCCCGGCCCCGCGCCCGCCGCGCCGCGGGCCCCGGACGCGGCGGAGGCCCCACCGGTCCCGGTGGGGCCTCCTGTGCGCCGCGGTGCCGCGGCGCGGTGCGTCGGACCGTCAGACGGTGGTGACGACCTCGTCGTACTCCAGGCGCGGCAGGCGGGGGCGCCAGGAGTTCTCGGCCGCACGGCCGATGTTGACCACGGCGAGGACGCCGTGGTTCCCCTCGGGGAAGAACTCCTTGGTGATCCCCTCGGCCTCGAAGCCGGTCATCGGGCCGGCGGCCAGGCCGGCGGCGCGCACGCCCAGGATGAAGTAGCCGACCTGGAGGGCCGCGTTGAAGGCGCCGGTCCGCTCGCGGACCGGGCGCTCGCCGAAGAGGAGGTCCTTGGCCTGCGGCATCACCGGGAAGAGCCGCGGCAGCTCCTCGTGGAACTCGTGGTGGGTGGCGAGGACCGCGACCAGCGGCGCCTTGGAGGTCTTCTCCTTGTTGCCGTCCCACATGTGGGCGACCAGCCTCTCGCGGGCCTCGGCCGAACGGACCAGGAGGACGCGCAGCGGCTGCTTGTTGTAGGCCGTCGGCGCGTACTTGACCAGGTCGTAGATCGCGCGCACCTGCTCGTCGGTCACCGGCTCGTCGGTGAAGGCGCCGACCGTGTGGGCCTCGCGGAAGAGCAGGTCCTGCGCGGCGGGGTCCAGGGCCAGGATGTCGTTGGCGGCGGTCGTCATCGGGGAATCCACCTCGTGGGCTCGTGGGCGGGCGGCCGGGGTGCCACCCGTCCGTCGACAGCTTAGGTGAAATTTCAACCATTCCCGCCGTGCGTGACGTGCGCCACTCCGCGCTGCGCGGGTCCGGTTGCGCGGCGGCCCCCTGTCCGTCGGCCCCGCCGGTCACTCCTCCGGGCCGGACCCCCCGCCGTCGGCGGCCAGGGCCGCGTCCAGCCGCTCCCGGGCCCCGTCCAGCCACCGCCGGCACACCCCGGCCAGCTGCTCGCCCCGCTCCCAGAGCGCCAGCGACTCCTCCAGCGTGGTGCCGCCCGTTTCCAGCCGCCGCACCACGTCCAGCAGCGCGTCGCGCGCCTGCTCGTAGCCCAGCGTGCCGTCCGCGCCGCCCTGCGGGGTCTCCTTCTTCGCCATGGCTGCCAGCGTAGGGGGCGCCGCCCACACGGGCCGCCCGCCCGGCCGCAGGAACGGCGGACCACCGGCGGCCCGGCGGAGCGCTGGAGCGGTTGGCGGGGGCCCGGTCCGCCGGCTGCCGTCCGGCCATGCCCGACGCCCGCACCGTGCCCGCCGACGGCTGAGTCCCGGATCAGTCCCGGCCGTCCCCCGCACCGGTGCCGGACGTGCCGCCGGACCCCGCAACGGCGCCGGACGCACCGGCCCCGGAGACCGTCACCGTGAAGCCGCCCTCGGCGACCCGGGCGCGCAGCTCCTCGCCCGCCGAGACCTCCGCGGCGGCGCGGACCACGGCGCCGTCCGCCCGCTGCAGCACCGCGTAGCCGCGCCGCAGGGTCGCGGCGGGGGAGAGGGCCACCACCCGGGCCAGGGTGTGCTCCAGCTCGGAGGACGCCCGGTCGAGCCGGTGGTCCAGGCTGCGGCGGGAGCGGTCCAGCAGCGCCGCGACCTCGGCCTCGCGCTCCTCCACCATGCGCAGCGGCGCCGCCAGCACCGGCCGGCTGACGGTCGCGGCCAGGCCCGCCTCCTCCCGCTCGACCCGGGAGCGGACGGCCTGCCGGGCCCGGTCGCGCAGCTGGCCGATCCGGGCCAGCTCCTCGCCGACGTCCGGCACCACCCGCTTGGCCGCGTCGGTGGGGGTGGAGGCACGCAGGTCGGCGACGAAGTCCAGCAGCGGCTGGTCCGGCTCGTGGCCGATGGCGCTGACCACGGGGGTGCGCGCCGCCGCCACCGTGCGGACCAGCTGCTCGTCGGAGAAGGGCAGCAGGTCCTCGACGCTGCCGCCGCCCCGGGCCACGATGATCACGTCCACCTCCGGGTGCTCGTCGAGCTCCCGGACCGCCGCCACGACCTGGGCGACCGCCGACGCCCCCTGCACGGCGACGTTCCGCACCTCGAAGCGGACCGCCGGCCAGCGCAGGCGGGCGTTCTCCAGCACGTCGCGCTCGGCCGCCGACGCCCGCCCGGTGACCAGGCCGACGCAGCCCGGCAGGAACGGCAGCGGCCGCTTGCGGTCGGCCGCGAAGAGCCCCTCCCCGGCCAGCCGCCGCTTCAGCTGCTCCAGCCGCGCCAGCAGCTCGCCCAGCCCCACCGGGCGGATCTCCGCCGCCCGCAGCGACAGGGTGCCGCGCCCCGCGTACCACTCGGGCTTGGCGTGCACGACGACCCGCGCGCCCTCGGCCACCACGTCGGCGACCGGGTCGAACACCCCGCGGAAGCAGGTCACCGTCATGGAGACGTCCTCCGACGGGTCCCGCAGCGTCAGGAAGACCATCCCGGCGCCGGGCCGCCGGCTCAGCTGCGTGATCTGGCCCTCCACCCACACGGCGCCCAGCCGGTCGATCCAGCCGCCGATCATCGCGGAGACCTTGCCGACCGGGATCGGCGCTTCCGGGGAGGTGTCGAGGCCCATGCACCGAGACTAGCGGCGGGCCCCGACACGGGGACCCGGCGGCGGGACCCGGCGGCGGGCCGCGCCGCCGACCGGCCCTCTACGATGGGGCCATGCCTGCAACCGCCCAGCGCCGCGTCCTGCTCGCCGCCCCCCGCGGCTACTGCGCCGGCGTCGACCGTGCCGTCATCGCCGTGGAGAAGGCCCTGGAGCAGTACGGGGCGCCCATCTACGTGCGCAAGCAGATCGTGCACAACAAGTACGTCGTGCAGACCCTGGAGAAGAAGGGCGCCGTCTTCGTCGAGGAGACGGAGGAGGTGCCCGAGGGCTCGATCGTCGTCTTCTCCGCCCACGGCGTCGCGCCGTCCGTGCACGACGAGGCGGAGCGGGGGAGGCTCGCCACCATCGACGCCACCTGCCCCCTGGTCACCAAGGTCCACAAGGAGGCCGTGCGCTTCGCCGACGAGGACTACGACATCCTCCTCATCGGCCACGAGGGCCACGAGGAGGTCGTCGGCACCATGGGCGAGGCCCCCGACCGCATCCACCTGGTGGACGGGCCGGAGGACGTGGCGGAGGTCCGGGTCCGCGACGAGTCCAAGGTCGTCTGGCTCTCCCAGACCACCCTCTCGGTGGACGAGACCATGGCCACCGTCGGCCGGCTCAAGGAGCGCTTCCCCGCCCTGGTCAGCCCGCCCAGCGACGACATCTGCTACGCCACCCAGAACCGCCAGGTCGTCGTGAAGCAGATCGCCCCCGAGACCGACCTGCTGATCGTGGTCGGCTCGCGGAACTCCTCCAACTCGGTCCGCCTGGTCGAGGTCGGCCTGGAGTACGGCGCCCGCGCCGCCCACCTGGTCGACTTCGCCGACGAGATCGACGAGGCCTGGCTGGAGGGCGTCGCCACCGTCGGCGTCACCAGCGGCGCCTCCGTGCCGGAGGTGCTCGTCCAGGGCGTGCTGGAGTGGCTCGCCGCCCGCGGCTACGAGGACGTGCAGACCGTGCGCTCGGTCGAGGAGCACCTGCAGTTCTCGCTCCCCAAGGAGCTCCGCCGCGACCTGCGCGCCGAGGCCGCGGGCAAGACGGCCGGACCGGCGTAGCCGCGGCGGACGGCAGGGCAGGACTCCGCCGCCCCGCTCCGGGTATCAGACCGGGAGCGGGGCGGCGCAGCGCCCCCGGCGCCGGGCGGCCGGCGGACACGGCGGGCGAGGAGATCCATGGGCGAGGAACCCCACGGGCGGGGAACCGGGCGAGGAACGAGGACGGACGTGAAGGCATTCGGCGTGGACATCGGGGGCTCCGGCATCAAGGGCGCCCCCGTCGACCTGGTGCGCGGGGACCTGGCGGAGGAGCGGCACAAGCTCCTCACCCCGCACCCCGCCGCCCCGGCGGCCGTGGTGGACACCGTCTGCGAGGTCGTCGGGCACTTCGGGCACCGGGGCCCGGTCGGGATCACCTTCCCCGGCGTGGTCGTCGACGGCCACACGCTCACCGCCGCCAACGTCGACGAGGGCTGGGTCGGCCTGGACGCGACGGACCACTTCGAGCAGGCCCTCGGCCTGCCGGTCGCCCTGCTCAACGACGCCGACGCCGCCGGGGTGGCCGAGATGGCGTTCGGCGCCGGACGCGACCGCGGCGGCGTGGTCATCACGCTGACCTTCGGCACCGGCATCGGCAGCGCCCTGTTCGTGGACGGCGTGCTCGTCCCCAACACCGAGCTGGGGCACCTGGAGCTGGACGGCCACGAGGCCGAGAAGCGCGCCTCCTCGGCGGCCCGCGAGAAGCACGACCTGAGCTGGCCCAAGTGGGCCGAGCGGGTCGACGCCTACCTGGCCCACGTGGAGATGCTCTTCTCCCCGCAGCTGGTCATCATCGGCGGCGGCGTCAGCCGCAAGGCCGACAAGTTCCTGCCGCACCTGAAGCGGCGGCGGGCCGAGATCGTGCCGGCGCAGCTCCAGAACAACGCGGGCATCGTGGGCGCGGCGATGGCCGCCGCCAAGCTCGGCTGACGCCGTCACGGGCCGCCGCCGCGGACCGCCGCGGCGGCTGTGCCCGCCGGGGCGGTCCTGCCCGCCCGTACCGGCCCGCGCCCGGCGCCCGCGCCCGCCCGCGACGCCTCCTGCGGCGGTCCCGCGGGTCAGCGCCCGCGGGACCGCCGCAGCGCCACCCAGCGGGCCGCGGTGATGGCGGCGGCCAGCCCGGTGCCGGCGAACAGCCACCCGGCCCGGGTCGCCAGCCCGGCCGCCAGCCCCACCACGTGACCGCCGACGCCCCGGCCCGAGGTGTGCCCGGTCGCCAGCAGCGCCAGCGCGAAGGCGATCGGGCCGCTGATCGGCGCGGCCGCCAGGTCCGCCGGACGCACGCGCACCGCCACCTGGAAGCAGACCGCGACGTACACCAGGCCGAAGAGCACCCCGGGCCCGCCCAGCAGCGCCCGGTCCGCGACCGCCCCGGCCGTGGTCGCCGCCACGGCCGCCACCCCCGTGCCGACCGCGGTCAGCCGCCTGCTGGGCGCGGCCGTGCCGCGGCCGGCGACCGCGCCCTCGGGCCGCCGCCGGGCCCGTGGCAGCCGCAGCCGCCCCCGGCCCGCCGGGTCGGACGGGGCCGCGGGCCCGGGCACGGTGGGGCGGGGTCCGCCCTCGTCGGACGCCCGGCCGCGGGGCCGGGGCGGCTGGGTACGCGTACGCTGCTGCTCCACGCCCCCAACGTACGGTCACATGAACGCCACTCTCCGCCACGGACACGCGGTGCCACCCCCCGTCACCCGAACGCCTGGCGTGGCGTGCGGGCCGGCCGCCTGCCCCGGTGCGGCCCGCGCGGTGCGGCCGGCGGGCGGTCCGCGGCGGCGGGCCGGTGCCGCCGCCCGCCGTCCGAGGGGCGGTCCCGGGCCCGGCGCCGACCCGTAGACTTGTGGATCGGCCCTCTCCCGGGCCGCCCCCCGCCCCTCCTCCACGGGAAGTCGCCACGTGTCGCTCACGATCGGAATCGTCGGCCTGCCGAACGTCGGCAAGTCGACCCTGTTCAACGCCCTGACCAAGAACGACGTGCTGGCGGCCAACTACCCGTTCGCCACCATCGAGCCCAACGTGGGCGTGGTCGGCGTCCCCGACCCGCGGCTGGACACGCTGGCGGAGATCTTCGGCTCGGCCCGCAAGCTCCCGGCGACCGTCGACTTCGTGGACATCGCGGGCATCGTCCGCGGCGCCTCCGAGGGCCAGGGCCTCGGCAACAAGTTCCTCGCGAACATCCGCGAGTCGGACGCCATCTGCCAGGTCATCCGGGCCTTCGACGACCCCGACGTGGTGCACGTCGAGGGCAAGGTCTCGCCCAAGGACGACATCGAGACCATCAACACCGAGCTGATCCTCGCCGACCTCCAGACCATCGAGAAGGCGCTGCCCCGGCTGCAGAAGGAGGCCCGCCTCAAGAAGGAGACGGCCGCCGTCGTCGCCGCCGTCGAGCAGGCCCAGAAGGTCCTGGAGGCGGGCGACACCGTCTTCCACGCCGGCCTGGACCCCGAGCCGCTGCGCGAGCTGCACCTGCTCACCGCCAAGCCCTTCCTCTACGTCTTCAACGTGGACGAGGAGGAGCTGTCGGACGAGGACTTCAAGGACGCCCAGCGGGCGCTGGTCGCCCCCGCCGAGGCCATCTTCCTCAACGCCAAGATCGAGTCCGAGCTGATCGAGCTGGACGACGAGGAGGCCCTGGAGCTGCTCCAGTCCATGGGCCAGGAGGAGCCCGGCCTCGCCACCCTCGCCCGGGTCGGCTTCGACACCCTGGGCCTGCAGACCTACCTCACCGCCGGGCCCAAGGAGGCCCGCGCCTGGACGATCCGCAAGGGCGCCACCGCGCCCGAGGCGGCCGGTGTCATCCACACCGACTTCCAGAAGGGCTTCATCAAGGCCGAGATCGTCTCCTACGCCGACCTGGTCGAGTGCGGCTCCGTCCCCGAGGCCCGCGCCAAGGGCAAGGCCCGCATGGAGGGCAAGGACTACGTCATGCAGGACGGCGACGTGGTGGAGTTCCGCTTCAACGTCTGACGCATCCGGTGGAAGGCCGTCCGACCCGCGGCGCAGCGGGTCGGACGGCCTTTCCGCACGCGGGCGGGCCGCCCGGCGGCCGGTACCGGAACCGGGTGCGGCCGGCCGGGGCCGGAACGATGCCTGCCCGTCCGGCTCCGGTGCTGGGCCTGGGACGGGCCTCTTCGGCGGGTCGGCCGCCCCTCCTGGGCCTCCGCGGGTGGAAGCCCATCGGATCCGCCCCCTGCCGGCGGGCTCCCCGGCCCCTCCCGCCCGGGCCGCCGTCCCCGGTGTCGGGGCGGTCCGCTAGAGTCGCGCGGCCGCCGACCGTCGGCGCGTGCACGAACGAGACCGGGGGCCCCGCCCATGTCCATACCGCCGACCGGCACCGGGCCGGACCCGGGCGATCCCGGCGCCCCCGGTGACCACGGCGGCCACGGCCCGGCGGACCCCGCCCCCGCCCCGGCCGGCGCCCCCGCCGCCTCCGTCCCGGCGGACGCCCCCGCCCCCGCCGCACCGGCGGCGGCCGCCGACCCGTGGGCGCCCCCGGCACCGGGGAACGAGCCCGTCCGCCCCCTCCCGCCCGTCCCCGGCCAGGCCGCCCCCGGCTTGCTTGCTCCGCCGCCCCCGCCGTGGCCGTACGGGCCGTTCCCCGGCGCCGCCCCCGCCGGACCGCCGGAGGGCACCAACGGCTTCGCCGTCGCCTCCCTGGTCCTCGGGCTCACCTGCCTGGTGCCGCTCTCGGCGGCCTTCGGCATCGCCGCCCTCGTCCAGCTCCGCAGCCGCAACCAGAAGGGCCGCGGCCTGGCCATCGCCGGCCTGGCCCTCTCCGCGGTGTGGACCGTGCTCGCCCTGCTGGCCGTCCTCGTCGGCGGCGTGTACCTCATGTCGCACCCCGACCTCGCCGAGGTGCACCGCGACGCCCACGGCCGGGTCGCCGGGAGGACCGCCGCCGACTACTCCGACCTGCGGGCCGGTGACTGCTTCGACCACCGGGACCCCGGCCGGGGTCTGCCGCTCGACCTGGTCCCCTGCGCCGTCCCGCACGAGGCCGAGGCGTACGGCAGGACCGGCCGCCTCGCCCCCGGCACCTACCCCGGCGCGGCCGCCGTCCGGAGGGTCGCCGAACGGCGGTGCACCGTGCTGGCCGAGGCCTACAACCCCGACAGCTGGTCCTACCCGGACACCGTGGAGCTCCGCTACTACGCCCCCGACCGCGAGGACTGGGCGGACGGGGACGGCACCGCCCTCTGCATTTTCACCGACACGGCCGGACCGCGGACCGGCACCCTGCACCGCCCCCGCTCGTCGTTCACCGCGCCGCAGCTGCGCTACCTCGACGCCGTGCGGGGGCACAACGAGGCCCTGGGCGCCGGGCCGGACGGCGAGCCGGAGGACGACCCGGAGGCCTACCGCGCCTGGGCCGGGACCGTGTCCGCCGCCCTCGTCGGCGAGGTCGACGCCCTCGGCGCGGACGGCTGGCCGCCCGCGGCCCGCGGTCCGGTGGCGGCGCTCGCCCGCGAGACCCGGGCCGCACTGCCGCACTGGCGCAGGGCGGCCGCCGCCCGCGACGCGGACACCCTCGAGGCCGAACTCTCGCTCGCCTACGCCCGCAACGGGCACGCCGAGGCGGTGCTCGCACGGGCCGCACTGGGCCTCGCCACCGGCAGCGACACCGCGGACGCCGCGACCTGAGGCGCCGCGGACGCCGCGACCTGAGGCGCCGCGAACGCCGCGACCTGAGGCGCCGCGAACGCCGTGAACCGGGCGCCGTGAACCGGGCGCCGTGAACCGGGGCGCCGCGACCTGAGGCGCCCGCCCCGGGGCGCCGGGGCCGCCGTACCGGTCCCGGCCGTCCCGCACCCGCCCCCCGGCGCCGTCCGGTCGCTACGCTCGGAGCATGCGGATCTCCGTCTCCTCCGACATGGACGAGGGCGTCGCCCGCGCGCTCGTCGACGAGCTCGGCCGCCGCGGGCACACGGTGGCCCTCCATGGGGCGCTGGCCCCGGAGGACAAGGCCGACTGGGCGTTCTGCTCCGAGGCCGCGGCGCGCGACGTCGCCGAGGGCCGCGCCGACCAGGCCGTGGTCTGCTGCTGGACGGGCACCGGGGCGTCCATCGCCGCCAACAAGGTCCCCGGCGTGCGCGCGGCCCTGTGCACCGACGCCTACACGGCGGCCGGCGCCCGCCGCTGGAACGACGCCAACGTGCTGGCGCTCGGCCTGCGCCTCACCTCGCGGGCGCTGCTGGGCGAGATCCTGGACGCCTGGTTCGACGGCGAGCCCAGCCCGGAGCCCGAGGACCGGGAGAACGTCCGCCACGTCGACCGCATCGGCCGCACGCCGGCCGCCGTCCCGGACCACCTGCTCGTGATGCGGCAGGAGGACGACGCCCCTTCCGTGTGACCCGCCGCGCCGGCCGGGCGCTTCGGGGCCCGGCCGTACCGGGACAGGGAGCACGGCCGCCCGGGGACAGGGCCGCCGGACGGGACCGCGGGGCCGGGACGGGCGCACGGCGCGAGGGAGGCGGACGGGGCCGTCCCCGGGCGCCCGTAGGCTCTCCCCCATGGAGAACCGTGTCGTGGTCGGCGCCGCGCTGCTGCACCGGGGCCGGGTGCTCGCCGCCCGGCGCAGCGCCCCGGCGGAGGTGGCCGGCCGCTGGGAGTTCCCCGGCGGCAAGGTGGAGTCCGGGGAGACCGTCGAGCAGGCGCTCGCCCGCGAGCTGCGCGAGGAGCTGGGCGTGGAGGCCCGGGCGCTGGCGCCGCTGTCCGGGGAGTGGCCGGTCCGCCCGGGGCTGGTCCTGCGGATCTGGACCGCCGAGCTGCTCTCCGGCGATCCGAGCCCGCTCCAGGACCACTCCGAGGTGCGCTGGCTGGGCCCGGACGACCTGGACTCCGTCGACTGGCTGGAGCAGGACCGCGGCGTCCTGCCCGAGGTGGCCGGGCTGCTGCGCCGGCCCTGACCGGCCCCCGGGGCCGCCGCGCCCCGCACTCCGCCGGACCCTGTACTCCCGTGCGCCCCGCGCTCCGCCGTACCCCGCGTCCCCGACCGCCCCGTCGCACGTCCCCGCCGCTCCGCACCCCCGCCGGACACCCACTACGGACATCCCCTCCGGACCCCTCGGCCGGACACCCCGTCCGGACACCCCGCCGGGCTGCAAAGATGACCCGTACGCCTGGGTAGGCCCGCTTTCATGCGGGTATGTGACTCTCGGGCCGCAGTGCTCAGGGCGCGCGGCCGCGGGAACCGAACCGCATGGCCATGTCGGGGCGGTGCGTCACAGAGCCGGAGGACCCCTCGGTGCCGAGTGCGGACAGCGGCACGGGCGAGCGGTGGAGCGGCCGGCCGGGACGCCGGCCGCACCGGGCCGCCGCCCGGGCCCTGCTGCGCCGCGCCCGGGCCGGGGCCGCCCCGGAGCCGGCCTCCGGCGGCCACGACGCCCCCGCCTCCGCCCCCGACCCCGCGTCGGTGGTCCGGCAGTCCCCGGTGCCGGGGGTCCGCAGCCGCACCCCCGCCCGGTTCCCCGTCCCGCCCCCCGCGGCCGGCCCCGGCACGCAGGCGGGCGCCGCGGGGAGCCTCTTCGACGTGGTCCGGGTCGCCGTCGCCCTGCTCGACACCTCCGGCCGCGTGGTGCTGTGGAGCCCCGCCGCCGAGGAGCTGCTCGGCTGGCCCGGCCAGCACCTGGTGGGGCGCCGCCTGGAGGAGGTGATGGTCTCCCCCGACCGGGCCCACCGGCCCCGCCTGGCCTACGAGCACGCCATCCGTACCGGCAGCTGGCACGGCCGGATCCGGGTCCACGACCGCGAGGGCCGCTACGTCGCCCTGGACCTGCGGATCTCCCTGCTGGCGGACGGCGACGGGGTGCCCTTCCTCCAGCTCGCCTTCACCGACGCGGACGCCCTTCAGGCCGTGGAGCGCGACCTGGCGGTCCGCGACGCGCTCTTCGAGCAGGCGGCGCTCGGCATCGCCGTCCTCGACACCGACCTGCGGTACGTCGGCGTCAACTCCGAGCTGGCCCGGATGAACGGCCTGCCCGCCGCCGAGCACGTCGGCCGCGCCACCGGCGAGGTGCTGCCCGAGCGCGCCGCCGACGAGGTCTCCGCGATCCAGCGCCAGGTCCTGGCCACCGGCGAGCCGATCGTGGACGTCACCGTCGCCTCCCCCAGCGCCCGCCGCCCCGGCTACCGCTCCCTGTCCTACAGCCGCCTGACGGACCGCTCGGGCCGGGTCCTCGGCGTCGCGGGCATGGTCATGGACGTCACCGACCGGTACCGGGCGGTGGCCAAGGTGGAGCACGCGCGGCGCCGCCTCTCCCTGCTCAACGAGTTCGGCTCCCGCGTCGGGGACCTGCTGGACGCGTCCCGGATCGCGCAGGAGCTGGCCGGCTCCGTGGTGCCCCGCCTCGCCGACTACTCGGGCGTCATCCTGCTGCAGGCGGTCGCCTCCGGCGACGACCTGCCCCGCCACCCGCACAGCAGCCGCACCGAGCTCGTCCAGCTCGGCGTCGGCTCGGTCGCGGAGGGCCCCCTGGTGCGGGCCATGCTGCGGCGCGGCTCGCGGATCGCCTTCACCGACGAGTCGGTCTTCGGCCGGGTGCTGCGCTCCGGGGAGCCCGGGATGCTCTCCACCCCGGCGCAGATCGAGAAGGCCACCTTCCCCGGCGACCCCCGGGTCCATGCCGCCCTCGACCTGGGCGTCCACGCCATGCTGGTGGTCCCGCTGCGGGCCCGCGGCATCGTCATCGGCCTGCTGGCGGTCAGCCGCGCCGGGCGCCGGGAGGCCTTCGACCGCGACGACCTGGCCTTCGCCGTGGAGCTCGCCGACCGGGCCGGCAGCTCCCTGGACAACGCCCGCCTGTACGCCCGCGAGCGGGCCGCCGCCCTCACCCTCCAGCGCACCCTGCTGCCCCAGCAGGTCCCGCAGCCGCCCGGCGTCGAGGTCGCCTACCGCTACGTCCCCGGCAGCAGCGGCGCCGAGGTCGGCGGCGACTGGTTCGACGTGATCCCGCTGCCCGGCGACCGCACCGCGCTGGTGGTCGGCGACGTGATGGGGCACGGCCTGCGGGCCGCCGCCACCATGGGCCGGCTCCGCACCGCCGTGCGGACCCTCGCCGGCCTGGACCTGCCGCCCGCCGTGCTCCTGGAGCACGTCCACCAGCTCGCCGACGACCTGGTGCAGGGCCCCGACGACGCGCTCATCGCCACCTGCGTCTACGCCGTCTACGACCCGGCGACCCGGCGCTGCGTCCTCGCCAAGGCCGGGCACGTCCCGCCGCTGCTGGTCGTCCCCGCCGTCGGCACCCCCCTCGCCGTGCCCTCCTCCGGGCCGCTGCCGGGCGGCACCGCGCGGGTGCTGGACCTGCCCTCCGGCGCGCCGCTGGGGGTGGGCGGGGTGCCCTTCGAGTCCGTCGAGCTGGAGGTCCCGGAGGGCAGCCTGCTGGCCCTGTGCACCGACGGGCTGGTGGAGTCCCGCGACCGCGACCTCGACGTGGGCCTCGCCAGGCTGCAGGACGTGCTGGAGAAGCCGCACGCGTCCATCCAGGAGGCGTGCGAGGCCGTCCTCGGCATCGTGGAACGCGGCCGCGAGCCCGACGACGTGGCGCTGCTGCTGGCCCGGCTGGGGCGCACCCCCGCGCAGCGCACCGCCGGCTGGACGCTCCCCGCCGAGCCCTGCGCGGCCTCCCGTGCCCGCCGCCTCGCCCGCGCCACCCTGGTGGACTGGGGGCTCGAAGGGATCGGCGACACCGCCGAGCTGCTGGCGAGCGAGCTGGTCACCAACGCCGTCCGGTACGCCAGCGCGCCGATCGGGCTGCGGCTGACGGTCGGTGAGGACGCCCTGCTGCTGGAGGTGTCCGACCCGGTGCCGGAGCCGCCGACCGAGCGGCGGGCGGAGGGGACCGACGAGGGCGGCCGCGGGCTGGAGCTCGTACGGCGGCTGGCGGCGCGCTGGGGCACCCGCACGGAGGGGCAGGGCAAGGTGGTCTGGCTGGAGCTGCCGCTGCCCGTCCCCGGCCGCGGGGCGTGACGGTCCGCGGGGCGTGACGGTCCGCGGGGACCGCGGGGCGGGCGGCGCCGGCGTGCGGACCGGACCGGGGTGCGGCCGCCCGGCGGAGGGGCGGCAGGGGCGGGAGGACGGGTGAGCCGAACGGCACCGGAATGCGTAGTCCGGGCCGTGGACGCGTGCGGACGGAGGCGGCCGGGCAGGTCGCGGCGGCGGACGGCCCCCGGGGCGGAAACCTTCCCTCGATTTGATGTTGTGACATCGAGGGCATGGGCGATGCCGCTGCGATGATGAATACTCGTGGTCTCGACACCCGGACGGCTCCGGCCGGACGGGAGGCGGCGGAGTCCGACCGGTGAAGGGAAGTCGTCCCGTGGAGCGACAGGCCGGCACGGAACGCGTTGACGGGCAGGAGGGCGAAGGTGCGCGGCGGTGAGCAGTCCCGGTCCGAGGTGCGCGTGCCCCGCCCGGGGCACGCGTCCGAACCGGCCGGGCGGGTCCGACGGCCCGACCGGGGCGGTCCGGCCGGACATGACGGGCCCTCCGGGAACGGCGGCCCGTCCGGGAACGGCGCGCCTTCCGGGCACCACGAAGGACCTTCCGGACATGAAGGGCCTTCCGGACATGCGGCACGTCCCGCGCCGGACGCCCTCCCCGGGCACCCGGGTCCTCCCGTGCACGCGGAGCGGCCCGGCGCCGGGGACGGCGCCGACCCGTCCGGGCGGCCGGTCCGGTCCGGCTGGAACCAGGGGGCGCCCGGCTCCATCTACGACTACGTCCGGGTGGCCGCCTTCGCGATAGGCGCCGACGGCCGCATCAGCCAGTGGAGCGACCGCGCCGCCGAGTTCTTCGGCGTCGGCGCCCCCGACGCGGTGGGCGCCGACCCGGTGACCGCCTTCATCCCCCGGGCCCTGTGGCGGGAGGGCCGCTCCCGCCTGGAGCGCATCCTCGGCGGCGAGGAGTGGGTCGGCACCGTCCCCTACCGCGACTCGGCCGGCAGCGAGGGCGTCGCCGAGGTCTACCTGATGCCCGGTCACTCCGAGGGCGACGCGGGCGGCGCGGTCTGCCTCGCGGTGGACCTGCGCAGGCTGCAGCGGATCGAGACCGACCTCGCCGCCTCCGAGGCCGTCTTCGGCCAGACGCCCACCGGGTTCTTCCTCTTCGACCGGCACCTGCGGCTGCAGCGCGTCAACGACGCCTTCGCCACCGGCATCGGCCTCTCCGCCGCCGACCTCGTCGGCCTGCACCCGCACGAGATCTTCCCGCGCGCCGAGGCCGAGCGGCTGCTCGGCGCCCTCCGGCAGGTGCTGGAGAGCGGCGACCCGGTCTTCGACATGCGCTTCACCGGCCCCGCGCCGATGCGCGACGGCGCCCGCAAGTGGTCGGTGTCGCTGTACCGGCTGGTCGGCGCGGGCGACCGCCCGATGGGCGTCGCGGGACAGATCTCCGACGTGACGCGGCGCCAGCGCGACGAGCGGGAGGCCGCCAGCGTCCGCCGCAACCTGGCCCTGCTCAACGAGGCCGGCGCCCACATCGGCTCCACCCTCGACCTGGAGACCACCGCGAAGGAGCTGCTGGACGTCATCGTCCCCGGCTTCTGCGACACCGCCTCCGTCGACCTGTACTCGGCGCTGCTGGCCGGCGACGACACCCCCGCCGGGCCCGCCGACGGCGCCGGCGAGCTGCGCCGCGTCGCCGTCTCCAGCGTCGTCACCGGCGCCGCCGCGGTGACCGGTGCGCCCAGCAGCGCCGACGCCGCACGCGTCGGCGCGACGTTCTGCTACCCGCCGCGCTCCCCGCACGCCAAGGCGCTGCGCACCGGCCGCAGCGTCACCCCCGACCGCCACCCCGACCCGCTGGTCCGCTCCACCCTGGTCGTGCCGCTGGTCGCCCGCAACGTGGTGCTCGGCCTCGTCCAGCTCTCCCGGGCCAAGGGCAGCGAGCCCTTCGACCAGCGCGACGTCGCCATCGCCCAGGAGCTCGTCGGCCGGGCCGCCGTCTGCATCGACAACGCCCGCCTGTACCGGCGCGAGCACGAGCGCGCCCTGATCCTCCAGCGCAGCCTGCTGCCGCCCGGCAACCCGGCCGCCAGCGGCCTGGAGATCGCCTGCCGGTACCTGCCCGGCAGCAGCGGGACCGAGGTCGGCGGCGACTGGTTCGACGTCATCCCGCTGCCCGGCAACCGCACCGCCCTGGTCGTCGGCGACGTCATGGGCCGCGGCCTTCGGGCCGCCGTCGCCATGGGGCAGCTGCGGACCGCCGTGCGCACCCTGGCCATGCTCGACCTCGACCCCGCCGAGGTGCTCACCGCCCTCGACGAGATCGCCCGCGGCCTCGGCGACGGCACCGCCCGGCCCGCGCTCGGCAGCGGCCCCTCGCCGTTCGCCCAGCACCAGCCGCTGCTCGCCCAGTCCCGGGGCGCGGCCCCGCCCCCCGGCGGCCCCGAGCCCGCCGACGCCTCCGAGGTCTACCTGGCGACCTGCGTCTACGCCGTGTACGACGCCGTCAAGCGCCGCTGCACCATCGCCAACGCCGGCCACCTGCCGCCGGTCCTCCTGACCCCCGGCGACGACGCCCTCATGCTCGACGTCCCGCCCGGCCTGCCCCTGGGCGTCGGCGGCGAGATCTTCGAGGAGGTCGAGGTGGAGCTGCCGGACGGCGCCCTGCTCGGCCTGTACACCGACGGCCTGGTCGAGTCCCGCAAGCACCAGCTGGAGGAGGGCCTGGAGGCCTTCCGCCGTGCGCTGTCCGGGCCCCGGCGCGGTCTGGAGGACGTCTGCGACCACGTCCTCAGCGAGCTCGACCCGCACCACGGCGAGGACGACATCGCCCTGGTCATGGCCCGCGTCCACGCCCTGCCCGAGGACGCGGTGGGCGACTGGCGGCTCCCCCCGGAGCCCACCTCGGTCGCCCGCGCCCGCGAACTGGCCATCGGCTGGCTCCTGGCCCGCGGCCTCGACGACCTCGTCGACACCACCGAACTGCTCGTCAGCGAGCTGGCCACCAACGCCCTGCGCCACGGCCGGGGCGACATCCGGCTGCGGCTGCTGCGCGACACCACCGTGGTCTGCGAGGTCTGGGACAACGGCTACGCCCAGCCCCGGCAGCGGCGCGCCCACGTCACCGACGAGGGCGGCCGCGGCCTGCAGCTGGTCAGCCTCCTCGCCGAGCGGTGGGGGAGCCGGCGCACGCCCAAGGGCAAGATCGTCTGGTTCGAGCTGGGGCTCCCCGCCCCCGCCCCGGCCCGGGTCTGAGCCGCGCCGGACCCGGGCCCGCCCGGCCCGGTCCGGCGCCCCGCCCCGCCCGGGGCCGCCCCGCTCCGCCCCGCCCTCACCGCCCTCCACGCCCTCCGCGCGCTCCCGCGCCCCGCCGCGCGCCGTCCGCCATCCGGGTGGCGCGCGGGGGCGGTCGGCCGTGTCCTGCGGCCCCCGGGCCCCCGGTGCCCTTCAGTGGACGGGCGGCGTGCGCCCGGATCCGGGCGATCCGCCATCCGTACGGGGCGGCCGGTGCGCCGGCGCGGGCCGCGGCGGCAGCCGCGGCCCGAGGAGGAGAGCGTGCCCATCATCCAGGACGTCCAGGACCCCGGGGACGGACCGAACCGCCCCGCAGGGACCGCCCCCCGCCGCCCCCGCCGGCCGGCGGGCACCGCGGCGCTCCTCCTCTCCGTCGCCCTGGGCGTGGGCCTCGCCGCCTGCTCGGACTCCGCCCCGTCCCCCGTCGCCTCCGATGTGCCCACGGCCGACCGCTCCGACCTGCGCGAGGGCGGCACCCTGCGGTGGGCGGTGGACGCCGTCCCCGCCACGTTCAACGTCTTCCAGCCCGGCTCCGGCCCCGCCGCCGGACTCGTCGCCCAGGCCGCGCTGCCCACCCTCTTCCGCCTCGACGACCACGCCCGCGCCACCCCGGACCCCGACTACCTGGCCTCCGCCGACTCCGCCGCGCCCGGCGACGGCCACCCCCGGCAGACCGTCGTCTACCGCCTCAACCCCCGCGCGGTCTGGAGCGACGGCAAGCCCCTGTCCGCGGCCGACTTCGCCGCCCAGTGGAAGGCGCTCCGCGGCGCCGACGCCGCCTACTGGGGCAGCGGCGCGGCGGGGTACGCCGCCATCGAGTCCGTGACGCAGGGCGACGACCCGCACCAGGTCAGGGTCGTCTTCCGGCAGCCGTGCGCGCACTGGCAGGGCCTGTTCACCCCCCTGTACCCGGCCGCCGCCACGCGGACCGCCGAGGCCTTCAACGGCGGCTCCCGCAACGGCCTCGCCGTCTCCGCCGGGCCGTTCCGGGTGGGCGCGGTGGACCGGAAGGCGGGCCGGGTCACCCTGCTGCGCAACCCGTCCTGGTGGGGTGACCGGGCCCGGCTGGAGCGGATCGACCTGCTCGCCGTCCCGGCCGCCCGGCGCCTGGACGACCTGGACCGCGACCGCCTGGACGTCGCCCCCCTGGACCGGGCCCTGGACGCCGCGGGTGCCCCCGGCGCCCCCGCGTCCTCCGGCACGGCCGTCCCCGCCGCCGCCGCGGACTCCGCCGACGCGGCCGGGGCCGCCTGGAAGCGGGCCCAGGCCCTCCCCGGCTTCCACCTGCGCCGGGCCGCGGGCGCCGCCTGGACCCAGCTCACCCTCAACGGCGGCCGCGGCCCCCTCGCCGACCCCCGGGTGCGGCAGGCCGTGGCCCGCGCCGTGGACCGGCAGAGCATCGCCGACGCGGTGCTGAAGCCGTTCGGGCTGCCCGCCGTGACCCTCGGCAACCACCTGGTCATGTCCGACCAGGCCGGCTACCGGGACAACACCGCGGCCCTCGGCGGCACCGACCGTGCGGCGGCCGCCGCGCTGCTGGAGGCGGCCGGCTGGCGGAGGGGCGCGCCCGTCGCGAGCGCCGTCCCCGCCGTCCCCGCCTCCCCGGCGGCCACCGGCAGCGGGGGCCCCGCCCCCTCGACGGCCCCGGCCGCCCCGGTCGCCTCGACCTCCCCGGCGGCCTCCGCCTCCGTGCGGGCCTCCGCCTCGCGGCCCGCGTCGCCGTCCGCCCCCGCCTCCTCCGGCTCCTCCTCGGCGTCCCCGGCGGTCGCGCGCGCGGCCCTCGCCTCCGGCCGGGCCGCGACCCCCGCCTCCGGCCGGGCCGCGACCCCCGCCTCCGGTCCGGCCGCGACCCCCGCCGCCGCCCTGCCCGCCGCGGTCCGCGCCCGGGACGGCAGGCCGCTCACCCTCGACCTGATGATCCCCGCCGGCTCGGCCACCGCCCGCCGCATCGCCGCCGCCGTCGCCGCGGACCTGGCGAGGGTGGGCATCGCCGCGGTCCCGCGCGCCGTGGACGGCGAGGGCTTCTTCACCGACCACCTCGCGGCCGGCGACTTCGACCTGGCGCTCTTCTCCTGGCCGGCGAGCCCCGGGACGGCCGCCGACGAGCGCGCCCTGTTCGCCAAGCCGCAGCCCGGGCCCGACGGGCTGCCCGCCGTGGGCCTCAACTACGCCCGCACCGGCACCGACGAGATCGACGGCCTGCTCGACCGTGCGGCGTCCGCCCTCGACCCTGCGGAGGCGGACCGGGCGCTCCAGCAGGCCGACGCGCGGATCTGGGAGCTCGCCCCCTCCCTGCCGCTCTTCCAGCGCCCCGAGGTCGTCGCGGTCCGCGACACGGTCGCCGGGGTCGGGGCCTTCGGCTTCGCCACCCCGCGCTTCCAGGACATGGGCTTCCGCCTGAGCTCGTAGCCGGCCCCGGCGCGGCCGCACCCCCCCGCCCCGTCCGCCCGCCCCGTCCGCCCGCCCGGGAACCGCCGGGCGGGCGGACGCGTGTCACGGACGGTGCGGGCACGGGCGCGGCCCGGGGCCCTGTCCGGAGGGCGGCCGTTTCGGCCGGGTTCACCCTGTCCCCGTACCATGGGAGGAAGCCGTGGCGTGTTCGGGCCCGGCAGGTGGACCGGTAGCAGGCCGGGGCGCCACGATCCACGATCCGGGAGAGACCGCTCCGCATGCCCACGCGCAATGACATCCGCAACGTCGCCATCGTCGCCCACGTCGACCACGGCAAGACGACCCTGGTCGACGCCATGCTGAAGCAGGCGGGCGCCTTCGCCGCCCACCAGCACGTGGACGACCGGGTGATGGACTCCAACGACCTGGAGCGTGAGAAGGGCATCACCATTCTCGCGAAGAACACCGCCGTCCGGTACCACCCCAAGGACGGCGGCGAGCCGATCGTCATCAACATCATCGACACCCCCGGCCACGCCGACTTCGGCGGCGAGGTCGAGCGCGGCCTGTCGATGGTGGACGCGGTGGTGCTGCTGGTGGACGCCTCCGAGGGCCCGCTCCCGCAGACCCGCTTCGTGCTGCGCAAGGCGCTCCAGGCGAAGCTGCCGGTCATCCTCTGCATCAACAAGACCGACCGTCCGGACGCCCGGATCGACGAGGTCGTCAACGAGACCTACGACCTCTTCCTCGACCTGGACGCCACCGAGGACCAGATCGAGTTCCCGATCGTCTACGCGTGCGCCCGCGACGGTGTCGCCTCGCTGACCAAGCCCGAGGACGGCACCGTCCCGGCCGACAGCGACAGCCTGGAGCCGTTCTTCTCCACCATCCTGGAGCACGTGCCGGCCCCCGAGTACGACGCGGAGGCGCCGCTCCAGGCCCACGTCACCAACCTGGACGCCGACAACTTCCTCGGCCGCATCGCGCTGTGCCGCGTGGAGCAGGGCGAGCTCAAGAAGGGCCAGACCGTCGCCTGGATCCGGCGCGACGGCTCGATCCAGAACGTCCGCATCACCGAGCTCCTCATGACCGAGGCGCTCACCCGCAAGCCGGCCGAGAAGGCGGGCCCGGGCGACATCTGCGCGGTGGCGGGCATCCCGGAGATCATGATCGGCGAGACCCTGGCCGACCCGGAGAACCCGGTCGCGCTGCCGCTGATCACGGTCGACGAGCCCGCGATCTCGATGACCATCGGCACCAACACCTCCCCGCTGGTCGGCAAGGGCGGCAAGGGCCACAAGGTCACCGCCCGCCTGGTCAAGGACCGCCTGGACCGCGAGCTCGTCGGCAACGTCTCGCTCCGCGTGCTGCCCACCGAGCGCCCCGACGCCTGGGAGGTGCAGGGCCGCGGCGAGCTGGCGCTGGCGATCCTGGTGGAGACCATGCGCCGGGAGGGCTTCGAGCTGACCGTCGGCAAGCCGCAGGTGGTCACCAAGCTGGTCGACGGCAAGGTGCACGAGCCGGTCGAGCGGATGACCATCGACTGCCCGGAGGAGTACCTGGGCGCGATCACCCAGCTCATGGCGACCCGCAAGGGCCGCATGGAGACCATGACCAACCACGGGTCCGGCTGGGTCCGCATGGAGTTCGTGGTGCCCGCCCGCGGCCTGATCGGCTTCCGGACCGAGTTCCTCACCGACACCCGCGGCACCGGCATCGCGCACTCGATCTTCGAGGGCCACGAGCCGTGGTTCGGCGAGCTGCGCACCCGCAGCAGCGGCTCGCTGGTGGCCGACCGCTCCGGCCCGGTCACCGCCTTCGCGATGACCAACCTCCAGGAGCGCGGCACCCTCTTCGTGGAGCCGGGCACCGAGGTCTACGAGGGCATGATCGTCGGTGAGAACTCCCGCGCCGACGACATGGACGTCAACATCACCAAGGAGAAGAAGCTCACCAACATGCGCTCCTCGAACGCCGACGTCGCCGAGTCGCTGGTGCCGCCGCGCAAGCTCTCCCTGGAGCAGTCCCTGGAGTTCTGCCGCGAGGACGAGTGCATCGAGGTGACCCCGGAGACCGTGCGGATCCGCAAGGTCGTCCTGGACCAGAAGGAGCGCGGCCGCGCGACCTCGCGCGCCAAGAAGGGCTGACCTCCGCTCCGACCCCGCCGCCGTGCCGCCGGCCGCCGCCCCCCTCGGGCGGCCGGCGGCGCGGCGTGCCCCGAAGCCCCCGGTGCGGTCCTGCATCCGGGGGCTTCTTCACGCTCCGCTGTCGACGCGCGTAGCGGATCCCGTGCCCGGATGCACGGATATCGGCGTTCACCGTCCGTCATGGATGGCAACTGTCCGTTTCGTGACTGTCTGTCTATGTCTGTAATGTCCGAAATAAGAAACCTTTACATGCCGCACGTGACCAAATTGAAATCCGGAATCGGCATTTCCGTGTCCCACGGTGACGGATAGTGGGTGACGTTGTGCTCGGGTCAAGGGTCACGCGCAGGGGTGCGCGCCGAACCTCGAGCGAGGAGAGCGACGGTCATCCGCGACACAGTGGTCGCAGGCCGCCGGCGCCCTCCACGTGACGAACCTTTCTCTCAGGAGGCATCCCCATGCGCGGTGCTACCCAGGCCAAGTGGGCCATGGCGGCTGCTGCCGTCGCCCTCGCGGCGACCGCTTGCGGCGGCAACGCCGGTAGTGGCAGCGGCAGCGGTTCCAATGCGGCGGTCGACCCCAAGGGCACCTTCAGCTACCAGAGCAGCGAGCCGCAGAACCCGCTCCAGCCGGCGAACGCCATGGAGGTCGGTGGCGGCCGCATCATCCAGAGCATCTTCAAGGGCCTGGTGGACTACGACCCGGCGACGGGCAAGATCCGCAACCAGGTTGCGGACTCCATCACCACCAAGGACTCCAAGACCTGGACCGTCAAGCTGAAGTCCGGCTGGACCTTCCACAACGGCGAGCCGGTCACCGCCCACTCCTTCGTGGACTCCTGGAACTGGTCGGCCAACGTCAAGAACAACCAGATCAACAGCTTCTGGTTCTCCGACATCAAGGGCTACTCCGACGTCCACCCGGACAAGGGCGACCCGAAGAGCGACACCATGTCGGGCCTGAAGGTCCTGGACGACCACACCTTCACCATCGAGCTCTCGGCCCCGGTCTCGTACTACGAGTACAAGCTCGGCTACTCCGCCTTCTCGCCGCTGCCCAAGGCCTTCTTCACCGACCCGAAGAAGTACGGCCAGCAGCCGATCGGCGACGGCCCCTACAAGTTCGTCAAGTGGGAGCACAACAAGGGCGTCACCGTCGCCGCGTACGACAAGTACGCCGGCGTGGACAAGCCGAAGAACGGCGGCGTCTTCTTCAAGGTCGAGGCCACCGGCGAGGCCGCGTACCAGGAGCTGCTGTCCAACACCCTCGACGTGATGGACCTGGTGCCCGCCAACGCGCTGGCCACCTACAAGACGGACCTCGGCAGCCGCGCCGTGGACCAGCCGCAGGGCGCCATCCAGGCCATCTCCTTCGCCATGTACAACAAGGACTGGCAGGGCAAGGACAAGAACCTCGTCCGCCAGGGCCTCTCCATGGCGATCGACCGCGACACCATCACCAAGACGGTGCTCCAGGGCTCCCGCCAGCCCGCCGACGGCTGGGTGCCGCCGGGCGTCGCCGGCTACAAGGCCGGCAGCTGCGGCGACGCGTGCAAGTACGACCCGGCCAAGGCCAAGGAGCTGATCAAGCAGGGCGGCGGCGTCCCCGGCAACAAGATCACCATCCTGTACAACGCCGACGGCTCCCACAAGGAGTGGGTGGACGCGGTCTGCAACAGCATCCGCCAGGCCACCGGTGTCGACTGCACCGGCGACCCGAAGCCGGACTTCAAGACCGCGCGCGACATCATCACGCAGAAGAAGGTCACCAGCCTCATGCGGTCCGGCTGGGTGCAGGACTACCCGCTGAACGCCAACTTCCTCAAGGACATCTACGTCAGCGGCGCGGACGCGAACGACGGCGGCTACTCCAGCCCCGAGTTCGACAAGCTGGCCCACGCCGCCGACAAGGCGACCAGCATCGACGAGACCGTGGCGCTCTACCAGCAGGCCGAGGCCCAGCTGGCCAAGGACATGCCGTCCATCCCGCTCTGGTACTACAAGTCGACCACCGGCTACTCCACCAGCGTGCAGAACGTGAAGTACGACTCCTTCGGCAACCCGGTCTTCACCCAGGTCGAGGTCAAGAAGAAGTAATCGGCCCGGCTCCGCGCCGACCGGAACGACCAGCGGGACGGCCGCCCGGCCCCGACCCCCGACGGGGGCCCGGGGCCAGGCGGCCGACCCCGACTGACTTGGAGGCACGATGGGGCGCTACGTCGCGCGGCGACTGCTCCAGATGATCCCGGTGTTCCTCGGGACCACCTTTCTCGTCTTCATGATGGTGTACTCGCTCCCGGGCGACCCCATCAAGGCGATGTTCGGCGACCACGCGGCCGACCCGGCCACCGTGGCCCACCTGCGGCACCAGTACCACCTCGACATGCCCTGGTGGCAGCACTACCCCCTCTACGTGTGGCAGCTCATGCAGGGCCACCTCGGCCAGACCTTCGGCGGCGTCGAGGTCTCCCAGGTGCTCTCGCAGGCGTTCCCGGTGACGATCCGCCTGGCGCTGCTGGCCTTCGTCATCGAGATCGTGGTCGGCCTCGCCCTCGGCCTGCTGGCCGGCCTGCGGCGCGGCAAGCTGGCGGACAAGCTGGTCCTGGTGTTCACGCTCCTCGTGATCTCCGTCCCGGTCTTCGTGATCGGCTACATCTGCAGCACCGTCTTCGGCATCACCCTGGCCTGGACCACCCCCACCGTCCAGGACTCCAACAACCTCGGCCAGCTCCTCCTCCCGGCGTTCGTGCTGGCCTCGCTCTCCCTCGCGTACGTCGCCCGGCTGACCCGCACCTCGCTGGTCGAGAACGTCCGCGCCGACTACATGCGCACCGCGATGGCCAAGGGCCTGCCCCGGCGCCGCATCATCGTCAACCACCTGCTGCGCAACTCGCTGATCCCCGTCGTCACCTTCCTGGGCACCGACCTCGGCGCCCTGATGGGCGGCGCGATCGTGACCGAGGGCATCTTCAACGTGCAGGGCGTCGGCAACGCGCTCTACCGCGCGATCCGGGCGTCCGAGGGGCCGACCGTGGTCGGCATCGTCTCCGTGCTGGTGATCGTGTACCTGATCTCCAGCCTGCTCGTCGACCTGCTCTACGCGGTCCTGGACCCGAGGATCCGGTATGCCTGACGTGATCGAGAAGGAGGCGGCGGTCCCCGGCTCCGCCTCCGCCCCCGCGACCGCCCCGGCCAAGGCCGGAAAGCCGCGCAGCCTCTGGTCCGACGCCTGGCGGGACCTGCGGCGCAACCCGTTCTTCGTGGTCTCCGCCGCGCTGATCCTGCTGCTCGTCGTCATCACGCTCTGGCCGAGCCTGTTCACCTCGGTCGGTCCGCGCGACGCCGACCTGCAGCACCACTACCTCGGCGCGGCCGACTACGGCCACGTCTTCGGCGCCGACTGGTTCGGCTACGACGGCCAGGGCCGCAGCATCTACGCCCGCGTCCTCTACGGCGCCCGCGCCTCGGTGATCGTCGGCCTCTGCGTCACCGCCTTCGTCACCGTGCTGGGCGGCCTGCTCGGCATGCTGGCCGGCTACTTCGGCGGCTGGCTCGACACCCTGGTCTCCCGGCTCACCGACATCTTCTTCGGCATCCCGCTGCTCCTCGGCTGCCTGGTGGTCCTCAACGCCTTCACCCACCGCACGGTGTGGACCGTCGTGCTCGCCCTCGGCGCGCTGGGCTGGACCCAGATGGCCCGCGTCATGCGCGGCTCCGTGGTCACGGTCAAGGAGGCGGACTACGTGACCGCCGCCAAGGCCCTGGGCGCCGGCACCACCCGCATCCTGCTGCGGCACATCCTGCCGAACGCGATCGCCCCGGTGATCGTCGTCGCGACCATCGCCCTCGGCGGCTACATCTCCACCGAGGCGACCCTGTCCTACCTGGGCATCGGACTGCAGGACCCGACCGTCTCCTGGGGCATCGACATCTCCTCGGCCCAGAACGTCATCCGGACCGCTCCGCACGTGCTCTTCTTCCCCGCAGGCATGCTGAGCATCACGGTGCTGGCGTTCATCATGCTCGGCGACGCGGTCCGCGACGCCCTCGACCCCAAGCTCCGCTGAGAGGGGGCATCTCATGACCACCATCGAGAAGACGAACCCGGCCGGGAACCCGGCGGCGGCGGACACCGCTCCGCTGCTCGAGGTGCGCGACCTGCACGTCGAGTTCGTGACCCGTGAGGGGGTCGCCCAGGCGGTCAACGGCGTCAACTACAGCGTCAGCGCGGGCGAGACGCTGGCGGTGCTGGGCGAGTCCGGCTCGGGCAAGTCCGTGACCGCCCAGACCATCATGGGCATCCTCGACATGCCCCCGGGGCGGATCGCCAAGGGCGAGATCCTCTACCGCGGCGAGGACATGCTCAAGATGAGCACCGAGCAGCGGCGGAGGATCCGCGGGCAGAAGATCGCCATGATCTTCCAGGACGCGCTGTCGTCGCTGAACCCGGTGCTGACGGTCGGCTACCAGCTGGGCGAGATGTTCCGCGTCCACCAGGGCATGTCCAAGAAGGACGCCAGGGCGAAGGCCGTCGAGCTGATGGACCGGGTCCGCATCCCGGCCGCCAAGGAGCGGGTGGACCAGTACCCGCACCAGTTCTCGGGCGGCATGCGGCAGCGGATCATGATCGCGATGGCGCTGGCGCTGGAGCCGGACCTGATCATCGCGGACGAGCCGACCACCGCCCTGGACGTCACCGTCCAGGCCCAGGTCATGGACCTCCTCGCGGAGCTGCAGCGCGAGTACCGGATGGGCCTGATCCTGATCACGCACGACCTGGGTGTGGTGGCGGACGTGGCGGACAAGATCGCGGTGATGTACGCGGGGCGGATCGTGGAGACCGCGCCGGTGCACGAGCTGTACAAGAACCCCGCCCACCCGTACACCAAGGGGCTGCTGCAGTCGATCCCGCGCCTGGACCAGAAGGGCCAGGAGCTCTACGCGATCAAGGGCCTCCCGCCGAACCTGCTGCGCATCCCCTCGGGCTGCGCCTTCAACCCGCGCTGCGAGATGGCGCAGGACGTGTGCCGTACCGACGTCCCGGCCCTGCACCGGGTCACCGACGCGGACGGCGCCGAGCTGGTGGGCCGCGGAAGCGCCTGCCACTTCTGGAAGGAGACCCTCCGTGGCTGAGCCGATCCTCGAAGTCCGGGACCTGGTCAAGCACTTCCCGCTCACCCAGGGCATCCTCCTCAAGAAGCAGGTCGGCGCCGTCAAGGCCGTCGACGGCGTGTCGTTCACCCTCCACCAGGGCGAGACGCTGGGCATCGTGGGTGAGTCGGGGTGCGGGAAGTCGACGCTCGCGAAGGTGCTGATGAACCTGGAGCGGGCGACGTCCGGTCAGGTGCTGTACAAGGGCGAGGACATCGCGCGGCTGTCGGGGCGGGCGCTGAAGGCGGTCCGTCGCAACATCCAGATGGTGTTCCAGGACCCGTACACCTCGTTGAACCCGCGGATGACGGTGGGGGACATCATCGGGGAGCCGTTCGAGATCCATCCGGA
>NZ_JBIAWP010000011.1:0-43075 GCF_042895785.1 Streptomyces sp. NPDC001380
GATGGCCGTCTTGCTTGGCGGGCGACACGCGCCCGCCCGGGGCAGCTCCACCCTCACGGGGAGCTACCCGTTACACCACTTCTCTGGACGCAACCCAGCCAGGCCACGGCTTGGCGCTCGGTGAGTTCCGGTCGGGAGATGATCTGCGCGAGCGCGAAAGCCACTCGGTCGTCTTCCTGAGCGTCGAAGACATGATCCGTGGGCGCCAGAAGACGATCCGTCGCCAACGCCAGCAGAGGGACCGGATCCACTTCTGGATGGGAGCCGAACGCAGCCAGGAGATCGGCGCCATGGGCGACAGCGTGAAGCCAGCCGAGGACTGGATCCCAACCACGCAGGTCGGTCTCGGTCGGATACCAGTGCGTGAAGGCGGTCAGCCAGTGCGGGTCGTAGTGGCCGCACCGGACCACCTTGGCCAGGACCAGGGGCGCAAAGGTTCGCGCTTGGATCTCCGGATCTGCGAACCGTGCGGCCATCTCGTCTCCCAGAAGTCGGGCGGCCTTGGGTTCGAGCAGCGGCGTCCAGCGTGCGACCAGGGTGTAGGCGTGCTCGTCACGAACTTCAGGGTCGGGCGAGCGCAGTGCCACGCTGAGCTCTGCGACGAGGTCGGTGTGAGAGCGCTCGGCAGGCAAACTGCCGTCGTTGGTGATCTCCTGCCACAGACTCATGGGTGCCAAGACTATGCCGGGAGGCGGTCGTGAAGGCACCCTGCTGCATCCTGGCGGCGGTAGAGCAGCGAAGTTCAGCAACCAAGGCGAACGCAGTCGACCGTCACAGGCCGTACACGGCCGACTGACGAGGGTCCTGTCCCTTGACGTGGTGCAGCGCTCGCGCACGAACGGTCATGTGCTGTGCGGAGGCTGCCGATGAATGCGCTCGCGGGGGTGGAGCCGGTCCGTGCCGGCCTCGGACAGGAAGCGGCAGGGACAAGCGATCCGCTCGTCGTGCGGCTCGAGAGCACGGGGGGTGACTGGCCGCAGGAGCGCGTCGTCGGGGAGGGCCTGGACGACGTCGGCGCGGCGCCATCTGCCGAACCCCAGGACGGCTGACGGCATCCGCTGCGGCAGGGGCCCTCCTGCATCAGCTCCGGAATGGACACCTGACGCCGGACGGATTCGCCGCCGGTGCGACGGTACCTGGGACGCGGGCCGGCGGCACCGGCGACGGCACGGATGTCGTCCGCACCGCCCGCGCACGCGCCCCCGCACCCGCCGCGCACTCCGGGAGGCGTCCTCATCGGCGAGGGGCAGGGCGGTGCGGCCGGTCCGGGCCGGCAGGGCACCACGGGCCCGGAGGGCGCCGGCCGGGCGGGAGCGGCCGTCGCCCCCGCAGCGGGAGCGCTGTCGCGCCTGCCGTTGCGCCGCCGGGGCGAGTACGATCCGCGGGCATGGCCCTGAGCATGAGCGACGTGGACCGGTTCGAGGCCGCCAGGCCCCGGCTGGAGGCCCTTGCCTACCGCCTGCTCGGCTCGGCGGGCGAGGCGGAGGACGCCGTGCAGGAGACGTTCCTGCGCTGGCAGGCGACCGACGTCGAGCGCATCGAGGTGCCCGAGGCCTGGCTGACGAAGGTCCTCACCAACCTCTGCCTCAACCAGCTCACCTCGGCACGCGCCCGGCGCGAGACGTACGTGGGGAGATGGCTCCCCGAGCCGCTGCTCGCGGGGGACCCGATGCTCGGCCCGGCCGACACCGTGGAGCAGCGCGAGTCGGTGTCCTACGCCGTCCTCGTCCTGCTGGAGCGCCTGTCGCCCAACGAGCGGGCGGTGTACGTGCTGCGCGAGGCCTTCGACTACCCGCACCGGGAGATCGCGGGGATCCTGGACCTCACCGAGGCCGCCAGCCAGCAGATCCACCACCGGGCCAAGAAGCACGTCGCGGGAGGCAAGGCGCGCACCGAGATCGACGGGGCCACCGCCCGCAGGATCGTCGAGGAGTTCCTGGCCGCGGCGACCAGCGGCCGGACCGAACCCCTCGTACGCCTGCTCACCCAGGACGCCGTCTCGGTCGGCGACGGCGGCGGGAAGGTCCCGGCCCGCGCGAAGGCGTTCGAGGGCGCGCTCGCGGTCGCCAGGTTCCTGCGCGGCCTGTTCAAGCCCAGCGAGGCCAAGCGGGCCCACATCGGCGGCGCGCCCGAGATCCACGCCACGACCGCCAACGGCGAGCCCGCCGTCGTCGCGGTCGTGGACGGCCGGGTCGTCGGGATCACGTGCCTGGAGGTCACCGCGGAGGGCATCGCCGCGGTCCGCAGCCAGGTCAACCCCGACAAGCTCGTCCGCGCGACCGGGCGGTGGGCCGCCGCGGGCCACCGGGAAGCCCCGCTCCACACCCTCTGAACCCTCCGGTCCGGCACGGCGCGCGCTGTGACGTGCTTCACATCCCGGCCCTGTCAGGAAACGTCGGGCTGCCCGGTTCAAGGGGCGAACCCGCGCACGACAGCGGCGGACCCCGCGCAGACAGGAGCAGGCCCATGCAGCACCGCATCGTCGTCCTCGGAGCCGGCTACACCGGAGCGGTCGCCGCCGGCCGCCTCGCCAGGCGCCTGCGCCGCGAGGACGTCGCCCTCACCCTCGTCAACCCCGAGCCCGACTTCGTCGAGCGTGTCCGGCTGCACCAGCTCGCGGCCGGCCAGGACCTGGTGCCCCGGCCGTTCGGCGAGATGTTCGCGGGCACGGGCGTGGAACTGAGGCTCGCGAAGGTCACCGCTGTGGACGTGGACCGCAGGACGGTGGCGATCACCGCCGTGGACGGCCCCGCGCAGGAGGAACTCGCGTACGACACGCTGGTGTACGCCCTCGGCAGCGGCTGGAACGACGGGGGCGTGCCCGGCACCGCCGACCACGCCCACGAGGTCTCCAGCCGCCCCGGAGCCCTCCGCCTGCGCGAGCGTCTGGCCGCCCTGGACGCCGGCCGGCCCGTGGTCGTGGTCGGCGGCGGCCTGACCGGCCTGGAGGCCGCGACCGAGATCGCCGAGGCGCGGCCGGACCTCGACGTCGCCCTGGCGGCTCGCGGCGCCCTCGGCGACTGGCTCTCGGAGAAGGGCCGCGCCCACCTGCGGAAGGTGGTGGACAGGCTCGGCATCGAGGTCCACGAGCACACGGCGGTCACCGCCGTGGGGGCGGACGGCTTGACGGTGTCCGACGGCAGGACCATCCCCGCCGAGGTCACCGTCTGGACCGCCGGCTTCGCCGTCCACCCGATCGCCCGTGCCACCGCGCTGGAGCTCGCCCCCGGCGGCCGGATCGTGGTCGACTCCACGATGCGCTCGGTCTCCCACCCGGACGTGTACGCCGTGGGCGACGCGGCGATGGCGGTCGGCCCGGGCGGAAAGCCCCTCCGCATGTCGTGCGCCTCGGGCGTTCCCATGGCCTGGCAGGCCGCCGACGCCATCGCCGCCCGCCTCACCGGCACCGAGGTCCCCGGCGTCACCATCCGCTACTTCCAGCAGTGCGTCTCCCTCGGCCGCAAGGAGGGCCTGATCCAGTTCGTCACCGCCGACGACCGAGCGGTCGACCGCGCCCTCACGGGCCGCGTGGCCGCCCTCTACAAGGAACTGATCTGCAGGAGCGCGGCCTGGGGCGTCGCCAACCCGACCCTGGGCGTCCCGTCCCGGCGCCGGCGTGTCGTGCGGCAGGAGGACCGCAGCCGTGCACGGCGCGAGGCGACCGCGGCCTGACCCCGCGCCCGGGGGCATCCGACCGGCCGGAACCCCGGCGGCGCGACTCGGCCGGCGGTTGCGGGACAGCCCTCGGTGCCGGGGCCGGACCGGTTCGCCGAGGGGGGCGGTCGAACCGGTCCGAGGAGCGGCCGAGCGGCGGCCGCCCGTGCCGGAATGCCGGGCATGATCGGCCATGCGGTGGGTTTCCTGCTCGGCCTGGGGGCGGGCCTCTGCCTGATGTGGATGCGGCAGGCGCGCCGGCCCGCGCTGTCCGCGGCGGTGGAGGAGTCGGTGACCGCCTTCGGGGAGGAGACGACTGCCGCTGGTCGATCCGGCTCGCCCCGCTGTCGGCCGCGGCCGTGCTCGCCCCCGAACACCGCGGCCGGTATTCCGAGGTGCTGCGCCACGACGGCGGTCCGGCGGTGCTCACCGCCCGGTTCGAGCGGAACGACGCCTGGCAGTGGGAGGTCCACTACGTGTACCGGTGCCTGCGGTCCCGGTCCGCCTGCAGGTGCCGCCCGCCCGCGTGGCCCGGGGACACCCCCGGCAGCGACCACAGACTGCGCCTCTCCGCGTACGGCCTGCGCGACGGGCGCAACACGCTGCGCCTGCCCCGCCCCGGCTTCCTGCTCGTCGACTGCACCGACAACCCCTGGTACCTGACGATCCGGCCGGTGGACGTCCCGCCGGAGTCCCCGCCCCGGCGGAGGCAGCGCCCCTGATCCGGCGGCCCGCCCGGGGCGCCCCGGGCGGGCCCGCGGCCGCCGTCCGGTGCGCGTGCGGCACGGGGGCGCCGGAGGGGGCGTCGAAGGGCCTCCCCCGGACCGCCCGGGGGCGTCGCGGGGAACGGTGCCGGCGGGATGCCGCGGCGGTTTCCCGGGACGGCCGGACGCCGATAGCCTCACGGGTGTCGGACAGGTGTCCGACGGGTGGACGAGGGCTTCGGAGTCCGGAGGAGCGTGCCGTGCGTGCCCAGGAGCGGCTGGACGTGATTCAGCGCAGCGTGGTGCGGGAGATGGCCCGGTTCGGGCGGGAGTTCACGGTGGACGGCGCGGTGGTGCGCGGCCCCGGGACGACGGCGGTGGCGGTGCGGGAGCACCCGGACGCGGGCGGCGGCCATGTGGACCTCGGGTTCGTGCTGCGTCTGGGCCGCGCCGACGTGCCGGTGCTGTGGGACTGCGCGGCGGGCCTCGGCAAGACCGAGGAGGAGAAGCTGGACAACGCGGTCCGCATGTGGGCGACGACCACGGCGGCCACGGTGGTGGAGCTGCTGGACCGGCGGGGTGAGCACGGCGACCACTACGGTCCGGACCGGCCGGGCGGCATGCCGGGGTGGCACGCGGTGCAGGGCCCGGCGTGCGTGTTCGGCTTCGGCGCCGGGGAGTTGGCGGAGTGGCTGGGCGGCAACCACGTGCTCCCGGCGCTCGCGGCCGCGCTGGCGCCGGAGCTGGACCACCCGCTGGTCAACGGGGTGAAGCTGTTCCTGGGCGGCCGGGCCGGCGACGACGTGGCCGAGGTGCGGGTCAACGGCGAGGTGTCGGAGGGCGCATCGGCGGCGCTGCGGGCGCTGGACTGGCCGCGCGGCGAACGCCTCGCCTGGGCGCGGCTGTTCGTGCTGCTGCTGGCCGAGGGCGCGGACGCGGCGGACGTGCGCGCGGCCGAGCAGGAGGCCCCCGTGCCCGCGGGGCCGCCCCCCGTGGAGGACGTCGGGGTGCGGGCCGCCGCCGGGCGGCCCTCGGGGCTGCGGCGGTGGTGGGGGGCGCGGCGGGCCGGCCGGTAGGCGCGGGCCGGACCGGAGGCGGCCGGACGGATCCGCCCGCCGGTTCGCCGGCTCGTCAGTCGCCAGCCGTCAGCTCGTCAGGTTGTTGAGCGTTCTGGCGAGTTCGGTGAGGAAGTGCTGGATCGGCGTCGCCGCGGACGACTGCGCGAGGAAGAAGCCGAAGAGGGCGCCGAGTATGGCGTGCCCGAGCTTCATCGACTTGTTCCTGATCAGAATGATCAGAATGATCGCGAACAGGACCAACGCGGAGACGGAGAAGATCACCCGGATTCACTTCCTCGGTCGCTACTGCTCAGGGCCTGGTGCCGACGGTCCCGGGCAGGGACGACCGGTGACGCTCCCTCGGTACGCCGCCCGCCGGTTCGCATGCGACGCCCCCCTTCCGAGTTCCCGACCGGTCCCGCCCGCAACCCAGTCTGGTCCGCCGCACCCGCCCCGTAAAGGACCCACCGCTCACATCACATCACGCGGCGTCCACCACGGCGAAAACGCGCCGATCAGCGAGGTGCCGTTGATCGGCTCCGGCGGCGTGCGGTGCACGGAGGAGCCGGGCCGGGCAGGGGTCCCGGACGGCTCCGAGGTTGTCCGAAGATCGACTCGGCCGTTTGACCCGCCGCCACCGGGGCGTCGTGCGGGGCCCGGGGCCGCCGGCGGGCCCGCCGGCCCGCCGGCCCGCCGGTCCGCTAGGCGCGCCAGACCAGCAGCAGGGCCCGGTCGTCGTTGACGTCCTTGGCCACCGTCTCGATGAGCCGCCAGGCCGCCCCGCGGAAGCCGCCGGCCACCATCCGGTCCGCCTCGCCCATGAGCCGGTCCATGCCCTCGGAGAGGTCCCGGCCGGGGACCTCGACCATGCCGTCGGTGCAGAGCATCAGGACGTCGCCCCGGTCGAGGCGGCCGCGCACCCCCGCGAACTTGGCGCCGTCGTAGATGCCCAGCAGCGGCCCCTCGGCCGCCTCCTTGACCTCCCAGCGGCCGGCGCCCGCACACATCTGCATGCCCGGGAGGTGGCCCGCCGAGAGCAGCTCGTACTCGCCGCTGTCGAGGTCCAGCGCGAGGTGGACGGCGGTGGCGAAGCCCTCCTCCCACTCCTGGCGCAGCAGGTAGCCGTTGGCGGCGGGCAGGAAGTCGTGCGGCGGCAGCGAGCCGAGCAGGCCGCCGAAGGCACCGGAGAGGAGCAGGGCGCGGGAGCCGGCGTCCATGCCCTTGCCGGAGACGTCGGCGACGACCGCCTCCAGGACGCTGCCGTCCTGGCCGGTGCGGGCCGCCACCACGAAGTCGCCGGAGAAGGACTGGCCGCCGGCGGGCTTGAGCGCCACCTCGGCGTGCCAGCCGGCCGGCAGCGGCGGGATCTGGCTCTGCACCCGCAGCCGCTCGCGCAGGTCGAAGAGCATGGAGCCGCCGCGCCGCCAGGGCACGCCGACCCGGCTGCGGAACTGGGCGAGGAGCAGCCCGGCGATGCCGACGGCACCGACGACCAGCGCCGCGCCCGGGGTGACGCCGGCCTGGTAGGACCCCGGTCCCCCGGAGGCGGCGCGCTCGGCGGCGTGCACCACGGACTCGACGGAGAGCCCGGCGGCGGCCGCCGCGTAGAGGAGCACCAGGCTGCTGGGCCGCAGCAGGAAGGCGCCGGCGAGGATGGGCAGGACCAGGGCGGTGGGCGGGCACCAGACGGGCTGCCGGATGTTGAGGACGACCAGCAGCGGGCAGAGGGCGAGCAGGACGCCGAAGGCGAGCCAGTCGGAGGCGTCCCCGCGGAAGTAGTCGACCCCGGTGCGGCGCAGCCTGCGGTAGGCCCGGCGGAGCGCCTTGCGCACCCGGGCCGTCGCGGTCGTCCGGGGTGCGGTGCCCGGCCTGCTGCCTGCCATGGGGCACGACCTTATCCAGCCGCCGCGCACGCGTCGACGTCCGGCGCCGGCGGAAGGCCCGTCTTCGGCCGTTCCGGGACGTTCGGGGGGTTGCGGCGGCGCGGCGGCGCACGGGTGCGCGCGGGGGTGCGTGCCGTCGGCACGCGCCGGGGGGCCGGCCCGCGGCCGGGCGTACCGGCCGGGGACGGCCGGCTCGGGAAAGGGTGCGCCGGGGTCCGGGTCGGCGGTACGCCGGGGGCTGAAGACGCAGAGGGCCGGGATACGCCGGGGGGCCGGGTCAGCGGCGCTGGCAGCCCGGGCACCAGAAGAGGTTGCGGGCGGCCAGGGTCTCGGTGCGGACGGGCTGCCCGCAGACCAGGCAGGGCTGGCCGGCCCGGCGGTAGACGTAGACCTCGCCGCCGTGGCCGTCCAGCCGCGGCGGGCGGCCCATCGCCTCCGGGGTGTGCTCGGGGCGGACGGTGTCGATGCGGCCCGCCGCGACACCGTCGTGCATCAGCAGCACCAGGTCGTCCCAGAGGGCGTCCCACTCGGCGCGATCGAGGTCGCGGCCGGCCCGGTGCGGGTGGATGCCCTGCCGGAAGAGCACCTCGGCCCGGTAGATGTTGCCGACGCCGGCCACGGCCTTCTGGTCCATGAGCAGCGCGGCGACGGAGGTGCGGCTGCGGGAGACCCGCTGCCAGCCGCGGTCCGGGGAGTCGCCGGGGCGCAGCGGGTCGGGGCCGAGGCGGGCGTGCAGGGCGTCCTTCTCGGCGGGGGTGTACAGCTCGCAGGCGGCCGGGCCGCGCAGGTCGGCGTGGGCGTCCTCGCTCTCCAGCCGCAGCCGGACGGCGCCGACCGGCGCGGGCGCGGGCGCGCCGCCGAAGGCGACCTTCCCGTACAGGCCGAGGTGGATGTGGACCCAGCCGGCGGCGCCGAAGCCGAGGAGGAGGTGCTTGCCGTGGGCGTCGGCCTCCTCCAGCACCCGGCCGTCGACGAGCGCCGCGCTCTCCGCGAAGCGGCCCTGGGGGCTGGAGGCGCGGACGGGCCGGCCGCCGAACACCCGCAGGTGTGCGGCGGCCAGCCGGTGGATGGTGTGGCCCTCGGGCACCGGTCCGTCCTCGGGGCTCAGGACTCCTGCGGGTGGTGGGCCGGGATCGGCGGGAGCGCCCCGGTGGTCTCGTACTCGCTGAGCATCGCGATGCGGCGGGTGTGGCGCTCGGCCCCGGAGTACGGGGTGCTGAGGAAGACCTCGACGAAGCGGGTCGCCTCCTCCTGGGTGTGCATGCGGGCGCCGACGCTGACGACGTTGGCGTTGTTGTGCTCGCGGCCGAGCATGGCGGTCTCGTCGCTCCAGGCGAGGGCCGCGCGCACGCCCTTGACCTTGTTGGCGGCGATGGCCTCGCCGTTGCCGGAGCCGCCGATGACGACGCCCAGGGCCTCGGGGTCGGCGGCGGTGCGCTCGGCGGCCCGCAGGCAGAACGGCGGGTAGTCGTCCTCGGCGTCGTAGAGGTGCGGCCCGCAGTCGACGGGCTCGTGGCCGGCGGCCTTCAGCCACTGCACGAGGTGCTGCTTCAGGTCGTATCCGGCGTGGTCGGATCCCAGGTACACGCGCATGTACAGGAGTGTGACACGGAGCACGGGGCAGGGGCGGCCCGGGGTCGGCCAGGTGGGGCACCGCTGAGCTGCGCCTTTCCGGTGAGGGGGTTCCGAAAATCGGACAGAGCGGTTACGTTGCCCGAATTGCGCGGTCCCGTCCCCCGCTCTCGGGCAACCGCTGCCGAGGGCTGTCCCCACCGCGCGGAAAGGCAGCAGTCAGCAGATGAGCACGGAAACGACCCCCGGGAAGCAGGTCCGCGCCGACGCCGGCGCACCCCCCTCCCCCGGCACGTCCGGCACGGCGCCCGCGGGCCGCGGCGGCCGGGGCGCCCAGGGCGGCCCCGGCGACGGCGGCCTGCAGGCAGGGCTCAAGAACCGGCACCTGTCGATGATCGCCATCGGCGGCGTCATCGGCGCCGGCCTCTTCGTCGGCTCCGGCGCGGGCATCGCCGCGACGGGCCCCGGCATCCTCCTCTCCTACGCGCTGGCCGGCCTGGTGGTCGTCCTCGTGATGCGGATGCTGGGCGAGATGGCGGCCGCGGACCCGCAGTCCGGGTCCTTCTCGGCGTACGCGGACCGGGCGCTGGGCCGCTGGGCCGGCTTCTCGATCGGGTGGCTGTACTGGTTCTTCTGGGTGGTGGTGCTGGCGGTGGAGGCCACCGCGGGTGCCACGATCCTCAACCACTGGATCCCCGCGGTGCCGCAGTGGGCGTTCGCCCTGGCCGTGATGGGCGTGCTGACCGCGACCAACCTCTTCTCGGTGTCGTCCTACGGCGAGTTCGAGTTCTGGTTCGCCGGGATCAAGGTGGTGGCGATCGTCGCCTTCATCGTGGTGGGCGCGCTGGCGGTGTTCGGCGTGCTGCCGGGCACCCACGCGGTCGGGGCGAGCAACCTGACCGGGCACGGCGGCTTCCTGCCGAACGGCGTCGGCGCCGTCTTCACCGGCATGCTCACCGTGGTCTTCGCCTTCATGGGCAGCGAGATCGTGACCCTGGCGGCGGGCGAGTCCGCCGAGCCGGAGAAGGCCGTGAGCCGGGCCACCAACAGCGTGATCTGGCGGATCGCGGTCTTCTACCTGGGCTCCATCGCCATCGTGGTGACCCTGCTGCCGTGGGACGCCTCCTCGGTGGCGGAGAGCCCGTACGTCGCGGTCCTCAAGCACGTCGGCATCCCGGGCGCCGCCCAGGTGATGGACGTGATCGTGCTCACCGCCGTGCTGTCCTGCCTGAACTCGGGCCTGTACACGGCCTCCCGGATGGCCTTCTCGCTGGGCCGCCGCGGCGACGCGCCGAAGGCGTTCGCGAGCGTCAGCGGGCGGGGCGTGCCGCGGGTGGCGATCCTGGCGTCGGTGGTCTTCGGCTTTGTCGCGGTGTTCTTCAACTACACCTCGCCGGACACCGTCTTCCAGTTCCTGCTGAACTCCTCCGGCGCGGTCGCGCTCTTCGTGTGGCTGGTGATCTGCTTCTCGCAGCTGCGGATGCGGCGGATCCACGAGCGGGAGGACCCGGCGCGCCTCACCGTGCGGATGTGGCTCTACCCGTACCTGACCTGGGCGGCCATCGGCCTGATCGGCTTCGTCGTGGTCTACATGTTCACCACGCACGACGGCCGGACGCAGATGGTGCTCTCGCTGGCGGCGGCGGCACTGGTGCTGGTCGCCTCGGCGGTGGTGCAGCGGCGGCGGCGCGGGAACGCACAGGCCGCGGAGGCCGCGGGGTCCGCGGCGGGCGCCGGCGCGGCGCGCTGAGCCCGCCCGGTCCGCGACGGGCGCACGCACGCCGGAGGCCGGCGGCCGGCCTGGGGGGTCGGCCGCCGGCCTCCGGCGTGCTGCGGGACGGTTCAGCCGCGGCGGCCGGCCACCCGCCAGGCGAGCGGCAGGGCGCCCATGGCGACGGCGATCTTCAGGGCGTCGCCGGGCAGGTAGGGGTACAGGCCCAGCTCGGCAGCGCGGCCGAGGGAGACGTGCAGCGAGGCCGCCAGGTACGGCACGCCGACGGCGTAGACGGCGAGGTTGCCCAGGGCCATCGCACCCGCGGTGCGCAGCGGGCCGCGGTCGGCGCCGCGGCGGGCGAGCGCGCCCACCAGGCCGGCGGCCAGCACCATGCCGACGACGTAGCCGAGGGTGGCCAGGCCGGCGCCGGAGGCGCCCTCGGAGAACCAGGGCAGCCCGGCCACGCCGGCCAGCAGGTACAGGCCGAGCGAGGCGGCGCCGCGGCGGGCGCCCAGGGCGCTGCCGACGAGCAGGGCGGCGAAGGTCTGGCCGGTCACCGGCACCGGGGAGCCGGGGACCGGGACGCTCAGCTGCGCGGCCAGGCCGGTGAGGGCGGCACCGCCCACCACCAGGGCGGCGTCGCGGGCCAGGGCGCGGGCGCCCTCGGCGGCGGGCAGCAGGTCGGCGAGGACGGCGCCGGGGCGGGTCGTGGCGGTGGCGGTGCTCATGCGCGGGTCTCCGGTGGTGGGGGTCGGGGGCGCGTCCGCGGACGCGGGGGCGCACGCGGACACCTGTGAACGTACTCGGGCGGCCGCGGCGGCTCCCATGCAGGTGCCGACAGAGCCGGGGGGCGGTGCGTTGTGCACTCCGCACTGCCACGGAGCGCGAGCGGGTGTCCCGGATGCCGGGCATGCGCAGTTCGTCCTTGCGCCGGGCCGCCGGGCGTCCGGAGGACGGGGCGCTGCCCTGCAGTCGACCACGTCTGAACCCGTCCCGATGCCCCACTCCCCCGCGACGACCCCGACGACCCCGGAAAGCCCGGCGCGCCCGACAGGACCGGTGGGCCCGGCAGCCCCGGCGGACGCGACGGCCGCGGCGCCCGGGGAGGCGCCCGCGCCGGGCCTGACCGCCGCCCTGGCGCTGGTCGGCGCGGTGCGCGGACGGCGGCGCGCCCGGGACTGAGCCGGCCCGGGCCCGAGCCGACCGGGCCCGAGCGGTGCACGACACGGGCCGGGCCCCGGACCGCGGTGCGGTCCGGGGCCAGGCCACGGGAGGACGGGGGTCACTCGAAGGAGGGGCCCACGGTCCGGGTGCGCTTGATCTCGTAGAAGCCGGGGGTGCCGGCGACCAGGAGCGTGCCGTCCCACAGCCGGCCGGCGGCCTCGCCGCGCGGCACGGGCGTCACCACCGGGCCGAAGAAGGCGATCTGCTCGCCGTCGGCGCCGGGCACCGCGATGACCGGGGTGCCGACGTCCTCGCCGACCAGGGTGATGCCCTCCTTGTGGGAGGCCCGCAGCGCCTCGTCGTACGCGTCGCTGTCAGCCGCGGCGGCCAGCTCGCGGGGCAGGCCCGCCTCCTCCAGGGCGTCCTCGATCGTCGCGCGGTCGCGCGGCAGGCCCTGGTGGTGGAAGCGGGTGCCCAGCGCCGTGTACAGCGGGCCGAGCACGTCGTCGCCGTGCTGCGCCGCGGCGGCGATGCAGACCCGGACCGGGCCCCACGCCTCGTCCAGGAACGACCGGTACTGCTCGGGCAGGTCGCGGCCCTCGTTGAGCACGGCGAGGCTCATCACGTGCCAGCGGGTGCGCACCGGGCGCACCTGCTGCACCTCCAGCATCCAGCGGGAGGTGATCCACGCCCAGGGGCAGAGCGGGTCGAACCAGAAGTCGGCGGTCGTGGCCCCGTCTGCGGTCTCTGCGGTCTCTGCGGTCTCGGCGGTGTGCGCGGTCTCTGCGGTCACGGTTCCCATCCTCGTCGGCACGGCGGTGTCCAGGACGCCCAACGC
This sequence comes from Streptomyces sp. NPDC001380, assembly GCF_042895785.1. NCBI lineage: Bacteria > Bacillati > Actinomycetota > Actinomycetes > Kitasatosporales > Streptomycetaceae > Streptomyces > Streptomyces sp. NPDC001380. The sequence goes on from NZ_JBIAWP010000011.1 coordinate 12,588, forward strand.
GACACGCCCGCGGAGCATTCCCCGGCGCCGGACCCGGCCCGGGACCCGGCGGCAGCAGGCCGCCCGCGGGCGCGGCGGGCGGCCCCCGGGGGGCGGCGGGGCGGCCCCCGGGGACGGCGCCGGCGCCGGGGGCACCCCCGGGAAGGGGGCCGCGTGGGAGGATGCGGGAGGGCGGCCCACCGGTCGCGACCTGCCCAGACCTCACCTGACCGCCGCAAGCCGGACAAGCCGCACACGGACGAGGGAGTACCGCAGTGCCGGGACGAAACCTGACCCGCGAGGAGGCCCGCGAGCGGGCCCGGATCCTGACGGTGGACGCGTACGACGTCCACCTCGACCTGCGCTCCGCCGCCGTGCCGGTGGACGACGGGACGGCGGGGACGTTCCGCTCCCGCACGACGGTGCGGTTCCGCTGCTCCGAGCCGGGCGCCGCGACCTTCCTCGACCTGCTCGCCCCCGCCGTGCACTCCGTCGTCCTCAACGGCCGCGCGCTGGACCCGGCCGAGGTCTTCGACGGCTCCCGGATCGCGGTGGAGGGCCTGGCCGAGGCCAACGAGCTGACGGTGGAGGCCGAGTGCGCCTACAGCCGCACCGGCGAGGGCCTGCACCGCTTCACCGACCCGGTGGACGGCGAGACCTACCTCTACACCCAGTACGAGCCGGCCGACGCCCGCCGGGTCTTCGCGACCTTCGAGCAGCCCGACCTCAAGGCGCCCTTCACCTTCTCCGTGACCGCGCCGGCCCTGTGGGAGGTGTTCTCCAACTCGGCCCCCGAGGGCGACCCCGAGGACGGCGGGCCCGACGGGGAGGGCCTGCGGACCTGGCGGTTCGCCCCGACCCTGCCGATCTCCACCTACATCACCGCCGTCGTCGCCGGCCCCTACCACGTGGAGCGCGACCACTACCGGCGCGAGCTGCCGGACGGCACCGTCCTGGAGATCCCGCTGGGCGCCCTGTGCCGCCGGTCGCTGGCGAAGCACTTCGACGCCGACGAGGTCTTCACCGTGACCAAGCAGGGCCTGGACTTCTTCCACGGCGCGTTCGACTACCCCTACCCCTTCGGCAAGTACGACCAGGCGTTCGTGCCCGAGTACAACCTCGGCGCCATGGAGAACCCCGGCTGCGTCACCTTCCGCGAGGAGTACGTCTTCCGCTCGAAGGTCACCGAGGCCGCGTACGAGGGCCGCGCCACCGTGGTGCTGCACGAGATGGCGCACATGTGGTTCGGCGACCTCGTCACCATGCAGTGGTGGGACGACCTGTGGCTCAAGGAGTCCTTCGCCGACTTCATGGGCACCTTCGCGCTGGTGGAGGCCACCCGGTACCAGGCCGGCTGGACCACCTTCGCCAACCGGCGCAAGGCGTGGGCGTACCGGCAGGACCAGCTGCCCACCACCCACCCGGTCACCGCCGACATCCGGGACCTGGAGGACGCCAAGCTCAACTTCGACGGCATCACCTACGCCAAGGGCGCCTCCGTGCTCAAGCAGCTGGTGGCGTACGTCGGCCGGGACGCCTTCTTCGAGGGCGCGCGGCGCTACTTCCGGCGGCACGCCTTCGGCAACACCGTGCTCGGCGACCTGCTCGCGGTCCTCGGCGAGACCTCCGGGCGGGGCGCCGACGCCATGGCGGAGTGGTCCCGGGCCTGGCTGCAGACGGCCGGCGTCAACACCCTCACCCCCGAGGTCGCGGTGGACGGCGACGGCCGGATCACCGAGCTGGCCGTCGTCCAGGAGGCCGCCGCCTCCCACCCCGGGCTGCGCCCGCACCGGGTCGCCGTCGGCCTCTACGGCCGCGACGCCTCCGGCGCCCTGGTCCGCACCGCCCGCGCCGAGCTCGACGTCACCGGCGCCCGGACCGTCGTCGCCGAGCTGGCCGGGCAGCCGCGCCCGGAGCTGGTCCTGGTCAACGACGACGACCTGACGTACTGCAAGGTCCGTTTCGACGACGCCTCGCTCGCGGCCCTGCGCGAGGGCCTCGGCGACGTCGCCGAGCCGCTGGCCCGGGCCCTGGCCTGGTCCGCGGTGTGGAACATGACCCGCGACGGCGTGCTGCCCGCCCGCGAGTACCTGGCCCTGGTGCTGCGCTTCGCCGGGCGCGAGTCGGACATCGGCGTGCTGCAGTCGCTGCACCAGCAGGCCGCGACGGCGCTGGACGTGTACGTCGCCCCGGAGCACCGCGCGGAGGCCGGGCGGCAGCTCGCCGACGGCGCCCTGCGGGAACTGCGCGCCGCCGCCCCCGGCGGCGACCACCAGCTGGCCTGGGCCCGGTTCCTCGCCCGGGTCGCCTCCTCCCCCGAGCACCTGCGGCTGGTCCGCGGCCTCCTCGACGGCACGGAGGCGGTCGACGGCCTCGACGTCGACCAGGAGCTGCGCTGGACGCTGTGGCAGACGCTGGCCGCCGCGGGCGCGGCGACCGCGGCCGACCTCGCCGCCGAACTGCAGCGCGACGACACCGCCAGCGGCCGCCGGCTGCAGCTCCACGCCCTGGCCTCCCGCCCCACGGCGGAGGCCAAGGCCGAGGCGTGGCGCTCCGTCGTGGAGTCCGACGAGCTGCCGAACGCCCTGGTGGAGGCCCAGATCGGCGGCTTCCAGCAGGCGGGGCAGCGGGAGCTGACGGCGCCCTACGCGGAGCGGTACTTCGCCGTCCTGGAGGACGTCTGGGAGAAGCGGACGATCGAGATCGCCCTGCGCATCGTCAGCGGCCTCTTCCCCCGGCTGCAGACCACGCCGCAGACGCTGGCCGCCACCGACGCGTGGCTGGAGGGCCGCCCGGACGCCGCCCCGGCACTGCGCCGGCTGGTCCTGGAGGCCCGCGACGACCTGGCCCGCGCCCTGCGCGCCCAGGAGTGCGACGCGGCCGCCGCGTAGGCCCCCGCCCCGGCCGCCCCGCGTGCCCGGTCCCCGCAGCGCGGGCCGGGCGGGCGGGGCGGCCGGACGCGTTCGCGGAGGGCGGAGGCGCGGGGCCCGCGGCCGGGAGGGGCCCGCGTGGGAGGATGCCCGGGAACGACGACGAAGGAGTCACGCGACGTGCCTGGCACCAACCTGACCCGTGAGGAGGCCCGCACCCGGGCCCAGCTCCTCCACGTGGACGCCTACGACATCGAGCTCGACCTGGGCGGGGCCCGGGACGGAGGCACCTACCGGTCCACCACCGTGGTCCGGTTCACCTCCCGCGAGCCCGGGGCGTCGAGCTTCATCGACCTGGTGGCCCCGGCCGTCCACGAGGTGGTGCTCAACGGCACCGCGCTCGACCCGGCGGAGGTCTTCGCCGACAGCCGGATCGCGCTGCCGTCGCTGGCCGCCGAGAACGAGCTGCGGGTGGTCGCGGACTGCGCCTACACCAACACCGGCGAGGGCCTGCACCGCTTCGTCGACCCGGTGGACGGCGAGACCTACCTCTACACGCAGTTCGAGGTGCCGGACGCCCGGCGCGTCTTCGCCTCCTTCGAGCAGCCGGACCTCAAGGCGACCTTCCGCTTCACGGTGACCGCCCCGGCCGGCTGGGCCGTGGTCTCGAACGCGCCGACGCCGGAGCCGTCCCCCGGCACGGCCGAGGGCACCCAGGTGTGGGCGTTCGAGCCCACCCCGCGGATCTCCTCGTACATCACCGCCCTGATCGCGGGCCCCTACGTCGGCGTCTTCGACGCCTACGAGGACGGCGGCCGGACGGTGCCGCTGGGCGTGTACTGCCGTCCCTCGCTGCGCGAGTTCCTCGACGCGGACCAGATCTTCGAGGTGACGAAGCAGGGCTTCGCCTACTTCGAGGAGAAGTTCGACCACCCGTACCCCTTCGCCAAGTACGACCAGCTCTTCGTGCCGGAGTTCAACGCCGGCGCGATGGAGAACGCGGGCGCCGTCACCATCCGCGACCAGTACGTCTTCCGCTCCAAGGTCACCGACGCGGCCTACGAGCTGCGCGCGGAGACGGTCCTCCACGAGCTGGCCCACATGTGGTTCGGCGACCTGGTCACCATGGAGTGGTGGAACGACCTGTGGCTGAACGAGTCGTTCGCCACCTTCACCTCGATCATCTGCCAGGCCGAGGCGGAGGGCAGCCGCTGGCCGCACGCCTGGACCACCTTCGCCAACTCCATGAAGACCTGGGCGTACCGGCAGGACCAGCTGCCGTCCACCCACCCGATCATGGCGGAGATCAACGACCTGGAGGACGTCCAGGTCAACTTCGACGGCATCACCTACGCCAAGGGCGCCTCGGTGCTCAAGCAGCTGGTGGCGTACGTCGGCAAGGACGAGTTCTTCCGCGGCGTGCAGGCGTACTTCCGCAGCCACGCCTGGGGCAACACCCGCCTCACCGACCTGCTCGGCGCCCTGGAGGAGACCTCCGGCCGCGACCTGAAGGCCTGGTCGAAGGCGTGGCTGGAGACCGCGGGCATCAACGTCCTGCGCCCGGAGGTCACCCTCGCCGAGAACGGCACCGTCGCCTCCTTCGCCGTGCTCCAGGAGGCCCCGGCCCTGCCCGCCGGCGCCCGCGGCGAGGCCGTGCTGCGCCCGCACCGCATCGCGGTCGGCTGCTACGAGCTCCAGGACGGGCGGCTGGTCCGCACCGACCGCGTCGAGCTGGACGTGGACGGCGCCCGCACCGAGGTCCCGCAGCTCGCCGGCCGCGCACGGCCCGCGGTCTTCCTGCTCAACGACGACGACCTGTCGTACGCCAAGGTCCGTCTCGACGCCGAGTCGCTGGCGGCCGTCACCGCGCACCTGGGCGACTTCGCCGATTCCCTGCCGCGCGTCCTGTGCTGGGCCTCCGCCTGGGACATGACCCGCGACGGCGAGATGCCGACCCGGGACTACCTGGCGCTGGCGCTCTCCGGCCTCGGCCGCGAGTCCGACATCGGCGTGGTGCAGACCGTGCAGCGGCAGGTGAAGCTGGCGCTGGACCTGTACGCCGACCCCGCGTGGCGCGAGGAGGGCCTCGCCCGCTGGGCCGCGGCCTGCGAGGAGCAGCTGCGCGCCGCCGCCCCCGGCGGCGACCACCAGCTCGCGTGGGCGCGGGCCCTGGCCGCCGTCGCCCGCTCCGAGGAGCACCTGGCGCTGCTGGCCGGGCTGCTCGACGGGTCGCAGGCGGTGGACGGCCTCACCGTCGACACCGAGCTGCGCTGGGCGCTGCTCCAGCGGCTCGCCGCCACCGGCACCGCCGACGACAAGGCGGTCGAGGCGGAGCTGGAGCGCGACCGGACGGCCGCGGGCGAGCGCTACGCCGCCACCTGCCGGGCCTCGCGTCCGACCGCGGAGGCGAAGGCGGAGGCCTGGGCCTCGGTCGTCGAGTCCGACACCCTGCCGAACGCGGTGCAGGAGGCGGTGATCGGCGGCTTCGTCCAGACCGACCAGCGGGAGCTGCTGGCCCCGTACACCGAGCGGTACTTCGGCGTGGCGAAGGACGTCTTCGCGTCCCGGTCGCACGAGATCGCCCAGCAGATCATCGTGGGCCTGTACCCGTCGCTGCAGGTGGAGCAGGCCACGCTGGACGCCACCGACGCCTGGCTGGCCTCCGCCGAGCCGGCGCCGGCGCTGCGGCGCATGGTGGTGGAGTCCCGGGCCGGGGTGGAGCGGGCGCTGCGGGCGCAGGCCGCCGACCGGGCGGCCGGCGGGCGCTGACGCGTCGGTCCGCGGGCCCGCTCGGGCCGCGGGCCCGCTCGGGCCGCGGGCCCGCTCGGGCTGCGGGCTGCGGGCGCACCCGGAAGGGCGGGAGCACGGTGCGTGCTCCCGCCCCTCCGGCGTGCGGGCCGGGCGGTGCGGGCGGCCGGGACGGTCCCGGGGGGCCGGGCGGCCCGGGGGGGGTCGGGGCGGCCCGGGGGGGTCGGGGCGGCCCCGGGGCGGGGCGTCCGGCGTGCGCGGGTGGTCGGGCGCGGATCAGGACAGGACGGGACAGGCCGGGCCGGGCCGGGCCGGTTCAGTCGACCGGCATGCCGGAGGGCTCCTTGATCCGCTTCATGATCATCTGCGAGTTGACCTCGTGGACGCCCGGCAGGGCCGTCAGCCGCTCGATCCAGAACCGCTCGAAGGCGTCGCTGTCGGCGACCGCGATCCGCAGGAGGCAGCCCGGCGCCCCGTAGAGCCGGTACGCCTCGACGACCTCCGGGATGGCCGCCACCTCCGCCTCGAAGGCCTCCACCGCCTCGCGGTCGCGCCGCACCTCCACGGTGACGAAGAGCTCGAAGCCCCGCCCCACCGCCGCCGGGTCCACCTCCGCGCGGTAGCCGCGGATCACCCCGGACTCCTCCAGCCGGCGCACCCGGCGCAGGCACGGGGACGGCGACAGCCCCACCCGGTGGGCGAGCTCCTGGTTGGTCAGCCGCCCGTCGGCCTGGAGCTCGCGCAGGATCCTTCTGTCGATCGCGTCCACGACGCACCCTTCTGCCACGCTGCGGGCCCGCAGGGGGCTCCTTCCGCAAGCCTATGCCAGGAGGAAACGGATATTCTTGCCCATGTGGAACACGTGGACCAGAAGACCGTCGTCGTCGTGAGCACCGGCGGCACCATCGCCAGCAGGTGGCAGGGCACCGGGTACGCCGCCGAGGCCCCCGGGCAGGAGGTGCTCTCCTCCGCCCCGGTGCCGGACGGCGTCGCCGTGCGCGTCGTCGACCTCTTCACCGTCAACAGCCCGCGGCTGACCACCGCCCACCAGCTCGCGGTGGTGCGGGCCGTGCACGAGGCGCTGGCGGACCCCGGGGTCGACGGCGTCGTGGTCACCCACGGCACCGACACCCTGGAGGAGACGGCCTTCCTGCTCGACCTCCACCACGACGACCCGCGCCCGGTGGTGCTGACCGGGGCCCAGCGCCCGCTGGACGACGCCGACGGCGACGCCGCGGGCAACCTCCACGACGCGCTGCTGACGGCCTCGCGGGCGCGCGGCGCGGGCGTGCTGGTGGTCTTCGACGGGATGGTGCACGCCGCCCGGGGCACCGTGAAGACGCACACCGTGGCGGCGGACGCGTTCTGCGACCCGTCCGGGCCCCCGCTGGGCAAGGTCGGCTTCGGTGCGGTGAGCCCCCTGCCGCCGGCGCAGCGCCGGACGCGGCTGCCGCTGCCCCCGGCGGACGCGGCCACGCCCCGGGTGGACATCGTGATGCACCACAGCGATGCCGACCCGCTGCTCCTGGAGGCGGCGGTGTCCGCCGGGGCGCAGGGCCTGGTGCTGGTGGGGACGGGTGCGGGGAACGCCACCCCGGAGTTCGCGGAGGCGGTGGCCCGCGCGGTGCGGGCGGGCGTGCTGGTGGCGGTCACCACGCGGGTGCCGGCCGGTCCGGTCGTCCCGCTCTACACCGGCGGCGGGGCGGTCGACCTCGCGGCGGCGGGCGCCGTCCTCACCGGGACGCTCCGTGCCGGGCAGGCCCGGATCGCGGTGCTCGCGGCGCTCCTCGCGGAGGACGAGGCGCAGCGGCGGACCGAGGTGCTGCGCGGCCTCGTCGGACCGGCGCAGGCCGGGGCCGGGGCCGCGGCGGAGGCCGAGGGGGCCGAGGGGGCCGAGGGGGCCGGGCGGGCCGCCTGACCCGGCGGACCGGTGCGGGGCCCGTACGGGCGGTCCGGTGCAGGCGGTCCGGTCCGGGTCAGCCCGGCTCGGGACGGCGCGATTCAGGACGGCGCGGTTCAGGACAGCCCGGCTCGGGCCGCCCCGCACGGACGGACGCGGATGCGGCGGAGCGCCGCCGGGCGGGTGCCCGGCGGCGCTCCGCCGCAGTCGTCACGGTCCGTCAGGACCGCTTCTTGCGGCCGCTGACCGACGGGAGCATCACAAGGCCGGCGATCACCAGGAACGCCACCACCGGGATGACCACGTACAGGCCCACGGTCTCGACGACGCTCAGGCCGCTGCCCGGGTCGTCGCCGTCGTCCCGGATGTTCGCGAAGGCGGGGGACGACATCAGCATCATCAGCGTGGCGACGGCCGAGACCGCACCGGCACGCAGGGCATTCCTCTTGTCCACGCCCCTAAAGGTAGACCCCTCGCGGCCGGAGCCGCGCGCCGGGGTCGCCCCGCGGCTCAGCGTGTCCCCCCGTCCCCGCCGCCGCGCAGCCCCGCCATGACCGCGGCCAGCTCGGCGGTGCGGGGCGCGGCCGCCAGCCGCTCCAGCGTCACGGGCCGTCCGGCGGCGTCGGCGACGGGCAGCCGCCAGTTGGGGTACTGGTCCCAGGTGCCCGGCAGGTTCTGCGGACGCGGGTCGCCGAGGGTGTCCGGCAGCCAGACGCCCAGCAGCTTCGCCGGGGTCCGCAGCAGGTAGCGGTGGAGCGCGGCGACGGCGTCGGGGAGGTGGGGGCCGGTGCCGGGCGCGTCCTCGTCCGCGGCCGGTCCCTCCCCGTACGGCGGCACGGAGAGCAGGCCCTCGCGGGCGAGCTCGCCCAGCCACTCCTCGCGCTCCTCGTCGTCCGCGGCCTGCTCCTCCTCCAGCGGCCGGGCGAGCAGCCCGAGGCGGTGGCGCAGCTCCACGTGCTCGCCGGAGAGGCGGGCGGCGGTCGACGGCAGGTCGTGGGTGGTGAGGGTGGCCAGGCACTGCTCGCGCCACCGCTCGGGCGGCAGCGGGCCGCCGGAGCCGTCCGGCGCGTAGTCGCGCTCGAACCACAGCACGGAGGTGCCGAGCACGCCCCGGTCGGCCAGCTCCTCGCGCACGCCCGGCTCGACGGTGCCGAGGTCCTCGCCGATGACGGCGGCGCCCGCCCGGTGCGCCTCCAGGGCGAGCACGCCGAGCATCGCCTCGCTGTCGTACCGGACGTAGGTGCCCTGCGTCGGCGGCAGGCCCGCGGGCACCCACCAGAGCCGGAACAGTCCCATGACGTGGTCGATGCGCAGCGCCCCGGCGTGCCGCAGGACGCCGCGCAGCAGGTCGGCGTAGGGGGCGTAGCCGGCCTCGGCGAGGGCGTCGGGCCGCCACGGGGGCAGGCCCCAGTCCTGGCCGTGGGCGTTGAAGGCGTCCGGCGGGGCGCCGACCGAGATGCCCTCGGCGAGGACCCGCTGCAGGGCCCAGGCGTCGGCGCCGTCGGGGTGCGCGCCGACGGCGAGGTCGTGGACGAGGCCGACCGGCATCCCGGCGCCGGCGGCGGCGTCCTGGGCGGCGGCGAGCTGGTCGTCGACCACCCAGCACAGCCAGCGGTGGAACTCGACGGCCTCGGCGTGCTCCTCCCGGGCACGGGCCACGGCCGGGCCCGCGGGGTCGCGCAGCTCCTGCGGCCAGCGGTGCCAGTCGCCGCCGTGCAGGGCGGCGAGGGCGCACCAGGTGGCGTAGTCCTCCAGGCGGCCGCCCTCGCGGGCGAGGAACGCCCGGTAGGCGGCCTCGCGGCCGACGGAGCGCGGCACCCGGTGGACCAGCTCCAGGGCCTCCCGCTTCAGCTCCCAGACGGCGTCGCGGTCGACGAGGCCCTCCTCGAGCAGGACCGTGTCGCGCAGCGCGGCACCGCGGGCGGCGAGCCGGTCGGCCCGCTCCCGCTCCTTCGGCGGCAGGTACGCGTACTCCGGCACCGCCTCGGGCCGGACGTGCACGGGGTCGGGGAACCGGCGCGAGGAGGGCCGGTACGGCGAGGGGTCGGAGGGGGTGCCCGGCAGGGCGGCGTGGAGCGGGTTGACCTGGACGAACCCGGCGCCCAGCGCGTGGCCGGACCACTGCGCGAGGTCCGCGAGGTCGGCGAGGTCGCCCATGCCCCAGGAGCGCTCCGAGAGCACCGAGTAGAGCTGCACCAGGAAGCCCCAGCTGCGGCCGGGGAGCGGCTCCAGCCGGGCGGGTGCGACGACGAGCGGGGCGGCGGCCGTGCGGTCGGGCAGCCGGGCGTGCAGGGTGTGGCGGCCCAGCGGCAGGTCGGGCGGCAGCACCCGGGCGGGGGTGCCCGCGCCGGCCGCGACCCGGCGGACGCCGCCGTCCTCCAGCTCCACCCACAGCTCGGCCCCGGCGGGCACGGCGACCGACACCTGGCGGCCCGCGCGGGCGACCACGCACGGCGGCAGCAGACGGGCGGCGGCGCGGCGGCGGTGCTCCTCGAGGGCGGCGCGCACGGCCTCGGGGGTGGAGGCGTCGACGCCGAGCGCGGCGAGGACGGCGACCAGGGTGTCCCGGGAGACCGCGACCGGGCCGCTGCCGGGGTCGTACTCCGTGTGGACCCGGTGGGCGGCGGCCAGTTCGGCGAGCGCACCGTCGGGCGGCGGGGCGCCGGGGCCGGCGGACGCCGCCCCGTCGGCTGCTGCACTGCCTGCTGCTGCACTGTCCAGGGATGCGGACAACGTCGGGCTCCTCGGGGGTCGGCGACGCCGTGCGGGAACGGGTGACGGGAAGACACCTACCCCGCCCGCCCGCCTGCGGCACTCCGGCGCGCCCGCCGCCGGCGCTTCTTCGCCGCTCCGGTCCAACGGCCGTGAGCGGCCCGGGCCCGCCGGGGGCCGGGGCGGGCGGCGCGGCCGGGGCGGGGCGGGGCGGGCGGCGCGGCCGGGGCGGGGCGGGCGGCGCGGCCGGTCGATCGGTGGCGACAAAAAGGACATACGTGCCGGAGGCGTTGACACCCCCGCCGTCCGAATGGTGGGCTCATGCCGAATCCGCGCGGCGCGCACGCGGCCCGTGAGGCCGCGGGGTCAGCCGTGGCCGGGTTCACCGGCCGCCGGACGACCCGCTGGTAGGAGGACCCGTGCAGACCCGCCTCTCGGTGCCCGCCGCGGCCGGGGTCCAGCTCCGCCGCCGGCTGGAGCGCAGCGCCGTCCTGCGCGACGTCGTCCACCACCCCGCGGCGCTCGCCGCCCGCCGCACCACCGCCCGCACCGCGCGCCGGATCGCGCCGCTCACCGCCGACCGGCTCATCGCGGACCTCAAGGGCACCGACCCGCTGCTGGAGGAGGTCCGCGCGGAGCGTGCCGCGACCGCGCCCGGCCGGCCCCTCCCCCGCTCCCGGGCGGGCGGCCGGCGGGCCACCCTGCGCGCCACCGCCGCCCTGTCGGCGGCCGCCGTCGTGGGCGGACTGGTGGCGGGGGCCCAGCCCGCCGCCGCGGCCGGGCGGGACGGCGGCGCGGCGGCCGTCGCCGCGGACGGCGCGGCGGTGGTCACCGGCGAGGGGCACACCGCGCCGGCCGTCCCCGAGGTCCTGCCCCGCCCGCAGGACGTGCGGGCCGGCGGGCAGGCGGTGCCGGTGCCCCGCCGGGTCGTGCTGGTCGCCGCGCCCGCGGCCGACCCCGGCGCCGTGGACGCGGTGCGGGAGGTGCTGCTCGGGGCCGGGGCCCGGGACGTCCGGGTGGTGCCGCAGGCGCCCGCCCCCGTCGCGGGCGGGCTGACCGTGCTGGTCGGCGGCGCGGCCGAGGACGCCGACGGCGCGACCGACCGGACGCTGCGCGAACTGGCCGCGGCCGCGGGCCGCCCCGACACGCAGGCGCCGTCCCCCGCCGGGCTGCCCGCGGGGGGCTACGTGCTGTCGGCGGGCCGCCTGTCCCTGCCCGGCGGCGGCTCCCACGGCGCCGTGGTCCTCGCCGGCGTCGACGCCGAGGGCACCTTCCACGCCGCCCAGACCCTGCGCCAGCTGGTGACCGCGGTCCCCTCCGGCGGCCGGGACGGGGGCACCGGGCGCGGCCTGCCGGGCGTCACCGTCCGCGACTGGCCGTCAACGGGGGTGCGGGGCACCGTCGAGGGCTTCTACGGGCAGCCGTGGACGGCCGAGCAGCGGCTCTCCGAGATCGACTTCCTGGGCCGCACCAAGCAGAACGCCTTCCTCTACGCGCCGGGCGACGACCCCTACCGGGTCTCCCGCTGGCGCGAGCCCTACCCGGCGGCCCGCGCCGCGGAGCTGCGCGCACTCACGGAGCGCGCCGCCCGCAACCACGTGGTGCCCGGGTACGCCCTCGCGCCCGGCCAGTCCCTCTGCTACACCTCCGACGACGACGTGCGGGCGCTCGTCGCCAAGCTGGAGTCGCTGTGGGGCCTGGGCTTCCGGTCGTTCCAGCTGCAGTTCCCGGACGTGTCGTACGACGAGTGGCACTGCCGCGCCGACCGCTCCGCCTACGGGACCGGCCCGGAGGCGGCGGCCCGGGCGCAGGGCCGGCTGGTGCGGCGGGTGCTGGACGGCCTCGCGGCGGTGCACGGCGGGCAGGGGGCCGCGCCGCTGACGGTGATGCCGACCGAGTACCACCAGGTCGGCGCGACGCCGTACCGCAGGGCGCTGGCGAAGGAGCTGCCGCCGTCCGTGCAGGTGGCGTGGACGGGCGTCGGCGTCGTGCCGCGGCGGATCGGCGCGGACCAGCTGCGGGGGACCGCGGCCGTCCTGGCGCACCCGCTGGTCACCATGGACAACTACCCGGTCAACGACTGGTCCGAGGACCGGCTCTACCTGGGCCCGTACACCGGCCGCGAGGCGGGCGTGGCCACCGGCTCGGCGGCGCTGCTGGTGAACGCGATGGAGCAGCCCGTCGCCTCCCGGATCGCCCTGTCCACCGCCGCGGACTACGCCTGGAACCCCGTCGGGTACGACCCGGCGGCCTCGTGGCGCGGCGCGCTGCGGACCCTGGCCGACGGCTCGGGGGCGGCGGCCGGCGAGGCGCTGCGGACCCTGGCGGCCAACAGCGCCTCCTCGCCGCTGGACGGGCGGGAGTCGGCGTACCTGCAGCCGCTGCTGCGGCGCTTCTGGGCCGCCCTGGAGCCCACCGTCGCCGCGTCGGACGAGCGGCGGCCCGGCGGCGAAAAAGCCGGCGCCGCGGGGAGGGCCGACGGCGGGAAGGCCACAGCCGGGAAGGCCGCCGCCGGGCCGCAGGCACCGGCGCGGAGCGGCGGCGACGCGGAGCTGGCACAGGCGGCCGGGGCGCTGCGCGACGCCTTCGGCGCCATGGAGCGGGCCCAGCAGGCGCTGCGGCCGGTGGCGGGCGGCGCGCTCGCCGACGAGGCCGGGCCGTGGCTGGAGCAGCTCGGCCGCTACGGCCGCGCCGGGCGGGCGGCCGTGGACATGCTGATGGCGCAGCGCGGCGGGGACGGCGCGGCGGCCTGGCGGGCCCGCCTGGAGCTGCGCGGCCTGACGGCGGAGATCGCCCGCGGGTCGGCCACGGTCGGCGCCGGGGTGCTGGACCCGTTCCTCAGGCGGGTGCTGCGGACCGGCGACGCGTGGGCGGGCACGGGCGGCGCGGGCGGCCGGGCCACCACCACCATGGGCCCGGAGCCCGGCCACGGCGCGGCGATGATGACCGACGACGACCCGGACACCTTCTTCTGGAGCGACGCGCCGCCCCAGCGGGACGACTCGGTGGGCGTGAACCTGGGGTCGGACCGGCCGGTGGGGCGGATCACGGTCCGGATGGGCTCCGCGGACCCGGACGGGGCCGCGGACGGAAGCGCGGCGGTCCCTTCTGCCGCCCCCTCCGGTGGCGCGGCCGCCGGTCCGGGCGGCGACCCGTCCGGCGACCCGTCCTCCGACGCGGACGCCGACTCGGCCGCCGGGGAGGACGTGGACGAGGGCTACCTGCACCACGCGGTGCTGGAGTACTCCAACGGCGACGGCGGCTGGCACCGGGTCACGGAGGTCTCCGACGCCCGCACCGTCTCGGCGGCGCTGCCGCCGGGGACCGTCGCCCGCTATGTGCGGCTGCGCGCCACCGAGGGCCAGGAGGAGACGGTGGCGGTCCGCGAGTTCACGGTGACGGCGCCCGGCGCCGGCGAGCCGACCGCCGACGGCGGCCCGCCCGCCGTGCCCGGCTCCCCCGCCTCGGCCGCCGTCGACGGCGACCCGGACACCGCCTACCGGGCGGCCGCGGCCCCGACCCCCGCCGACCGCCGGCTGGTGGTGGAGCTCGGCGCCGACCGCCCGCTGGACCGGGTCTCGGTGCTCACCGACCCCTCCGTCCGGGCGGAGGCCGAGGTCGAGGTGCGGCGGCCGGGCGGCGCCTGGACCCGGCTGGGGTCGCTGCGGCCGGGCTACACCGAGCTGGCCGCCGGGGGCGAGCGCGCCGACGCGGTCCGGCTGACCTGGACCGACGGCAGCGAGGCACCGGTCGTCAACGAGATCGTGCCCTGGTACGCGGACACGCCCGTCGCCCGGCTGGAGGTGTCCCGCAGCGTGCTCGACGTGGTGGCGGGCGACCCGCGGCCGGCCACGGCGGGCGCCGTCCTGAGCGCGACCCGGGCCGGTGCGGCCTCCGGGCGCTTCACCCTGCGGCTCCCGGCCGGGGCGAAGGGGCTGACCGCCTCCGCGCCGGCCACCGTGACGGTGCCGCGCGGCGGCCGGCTGGCCGTGCCGCTGGCGGTGTCCGCCGCGGCGGGCACGCCGAGCGGGGTGTACCGGGTGCCGGTGGAGTTCACCGCGGACGGCCGCACGGTGGGCGAGGAGCTGCAGGTCAGGGTGGTGCCGCCGGTCTCCGGCCCGGACCTGGCCCGCGGCGCCGCGGCCACCTCGTCCGGCGACCGCGACGGCCACCCGGCCTCGGCCGCCGTCGACGGCGACCCCGCGACCCGCTGGGCCTCCTCCGGCGGCGACGACTCCTGGCTGCAGCTGGAGCTGCCGCAGGCCGCCCGGCTCGGCTCGGTGGTGCTGCACTGGCAGGACGACGCCGTCCTCGGCTGGCAGAACGCCTACGCGGTCGCCTACCGGGTGGAGACCTCGCCCGACGGTGTCTCCTGGACCACCGCCGCCTCGGTGGAGGACGGCCACGGCGGCACCGAGACCGTGCGGCTGGACGCGTCGGACGCCCGCTTCGTACGGGTCCAGGGGGTGCTGGCCGCCAACCGGTTCGGCTGTTCGCTCTCCTCGGTGGAGGTGTACGGGGCCGCGGCGCCGGCCGGCCGGGAGCCGGCCGCCCCGGTACCCGCCCCGGAGCGGGACGGCGCTCCCCCGGCGGTGCCCGCGCCCCCGTACACCCCGGCCACGCCGTCCGTCCCCGCCTCGCCGTTCGCCTCCGTGTCGCCGGACGCGGAGGTGCCGTCGCCGGAGGCGACGGAGCTGCCGCGGACGCCGTAGCGGCCGGGGGCGGTACCGTCCGGGACCGGGACCGGGACCGGGCCGGAACGCGGAGGGCCGGCGGCGCGTCCGTCGGGGACGCGCCGCCGGCCCATGAGGCGTGCCGTGCCGTGACCCGCCGGGCGGGGGGACGGCAGCGGGTCAGGCGGAGAGCTGCTGTGCGGGCTCGCCGCGGTGGTCGTGGAGGGTCCGCCCGTGGGGGGAGCGGTCGAGGGGGACGGCCGGCCGGCCGGAGGGGTCGGCGAGGCCGGGGAGGTCGGGTCGGTCGGGGAGGCCGGGGCGGTCGGGCGCGTCGAACTGCTCGCGGCCGCCGTACGGCTCCAGGTAGGGGCGCCACCTCGGGTCCCGGTGCCCGGTGCCGATGATGCGCCAGGCGAGGCCCGTGGGTGGCGCGGGTGGTCGCTTCATCCGCCACCCGAGTTCGGAGAGGTGGCGGTCGCTCTTGACGTGGTTGCAGCGGCGGCAGGCCGCCACCACGTTGTCCCAGCGGTGCTGGCCGCCGCGGCTGCGCGGGACCACGTGGTCCACGCTGGTGGCGGCGGCCCCGCAGTAGACGCACCGGCCGTTGTCGCGGGCGAAGAGCGCGCGGCGGGTCAGCGGGACGGGACCTCGAAAAGGGACCCGCACGAAGCGGGTCAGCCGGACGACGGACGGCGCCGTGACGGCGCTGGTGGCGCTGTGCAGGGTGATCCCCGAGTCCTCCAGGCTGACGGCCTTGTTGTTGAGGACGAGGATGAGCGCGCGGCGCATCGAGACGACGCCGAGCGGCTCGTACGACGCGTTGAGGACGAGGACATGCGGCACGGATGCCTCCTTGTACGCCTACGGCGCGTGGCTCGCGCCGGGACGAGCGGGTGTCGCGCATCGCTGCGCGATCTCCCCTCAGTGTCGCCGCATGCCTGGCCACGGCGCCACCAATCCCGTGTAACGGACCAGGTGTGTGTTCTCCCACAGGCGGTATGCCCCGCGGAGCGGCCCGGTTCACCCCCGATCGCCCCCGACCGGCGCCGTTCCGCGTCCGGACGCTCACCGAGCGTCCCGGTCCGGGCGGGCGTCGCGGGCTGCGCCGGTAGGGTGAGGGGTCCCAACGCCCCCGAACCGAAGGGTCTCCACCGTGCCACCGTCCGGTAGCGCCGGCCTTCCCGCCGCAGGCGCCGGCCCGTCCCCGTCCCCGAGCCCCTCCTCCGACGGGCTGCTCGGCAACACCCCCACCAGCCTGACCCAGGTCCAGCAGAGCGCCGACCAGGCGGCGAGCTGGGTGGACCAGAACTGGCAGGGCTGGGTCGCGGGCGGCGTGAAGATCATCTTCATCGTGGTCCTGGCCCTGGTGCTGCGGGCCGTGGTCCGCAAGATGATCACGCAGCTGATCGCGCGGATGACGCGGGGCGCCGAGGAGAGCGCCGCGGGCGCCGGGCGCCTGGGCGGGCTGCTGGTCAACGCCGAGCGGCGGCGGCAGCGGTCCGAGGCGATCGGCTCGGTGCTGCGGAGCGTGGCGTCCTTCACCATCCTCGGCACCGCGGCGCTGATGGTGCTGTCCGCCCTGGGGGTCAACCTCGCCCCGCTGCTGGCCAGCGCCGGCGTGGCGGGCGTCGCCATCGGCTTCGGCGCCCGGAACCTGGTCACCGACTTCCTCTCCGGCGTCTTCATGATCCTGGAGGACCAGTACGGCGTCGGCGACGAGATCGACGCGGGCGTGGCCAGCGGCACCGTGCTGGAGGTGGGCCTGCGGGTGACCAAGCTGCGCGGCGCCGGGGGCGAGATCTGGTACGTCCGCAACGGCGAGGTGAAGCGGATCGCCAACATGAGCCAGGGCTGGTCGACCGCCGCCGTGGACGTGCAGGTCGGCTACCGCGAGGACCTGGACCGGGTGCAGGCGGTCATCCTGGCGACGGCGGAGGAGATGGCGAAGTCCGCGCCGTGGGACGAGATGCTCTGGGAGCCCGTGCAGGTGCTGGGCGTCGAGGAGGTGGCCGCCGACTCGGTGGTGCTGCGGGTGGAGGCCCGCACCATGCCCGGCCGGGCGGGCCTGGTCGGCCGCACGCTGCGGGCGCGGCTGAAGGCGGCGTTCGACGCGGCGGGCATCCGGCTCAAGGACGAGGGCGTGACCGCGGTGCCGGCGGCGGACGCGGCGGACGGGGCCGCAGCGGCGGCGGTGGCGGTCACGGAGGCGGTGCCCGCGGGGGACGCCCCCGTGCCGCGCGCGGAGCCGTCCGCGGGCCAGGAGGCGGGCAAGGGCTGAGCCCCGCCGGCCCGAGAGGCGCGCGCGGAGGCGTGCAGAGGCATGCGACGCGGCCCCGGACCCCGTGGAGGGGTCCGGGGCCGCGTGCTGTCCGCTCGATGCGAGCGGGGAGGCGTGCGGCGCCGACCGGCCCCCCGGCCGGCGCCGCGCCGGCCGTGCGGCGGGCCCGGAACTGGCCCGCCGCGCGACCGGTCGGAGTGCGGAGCGGCGGCGGCAGCCGTATCCACCCCTTTCCCGGGTTCCGCCGCGCCGGTTCCCGGATATGCGGTCTGCCGTATTTACCGCGCTGTCACCGGGCAGGCCGGAAACTGCCCGGGGATACACGCGGCCGGGGGCCCGAAGGGCTTTCCCGTACGACCGTCCGCACTCCTCGTGCCGCTTCCGGACTGGTCCGGCGGGCGGCACAACGGAGATCCTTCACTGCTGACGGTCCCCCGTCAAACCGACCTTCCTGGTCATATGTTCAATCCTGAAGAATCTATGACGTTGGGTAGCGGTGAATGCGCTCCCGAATGCCCTCTCCCCGCATTTTCCGCACCCTCCGCACGCGGTGCGTGACGGAGAGTCAGCGAGTGTGACCCGCGGCACATTTTCACCGTGCGTCGCCGTGCGGTCACGGGGAGCCTCCGGCGGCGGGCGGGGCAGGGCGGACGGGGCGGCCGGGGCAGGCAGAGCGGTGGGCGGGCGGCGCAGGCGGGAGCGGGCGGGGGCGGACGGGAGGAGCGGGGGCCGGGAGGAGCGGGGTGCCGGGGCGGGCGCGGCGGCGCAGGCATACGGCCGCGCTCCCGGGGCAGCCGCGTGGAGGACACCACCTGACCGCGGATCAGGCGCCCCACCGGCGGCCCGGTCCCGCAGAACCTCCGGGAGGAGCACGACATGGCAGGCTACGGGCACCGCAACCACGTCACACGGGGCAACGCGCACGCGCTCTCCCTCGCCAGTCTCATCACCGGCATCCTCAGCCTGATCGTCTTCAGCATCGTGCTCGGCCCGGTGGCCGTGGTCACGGGCTACCTGGCGATGAACCGCACCCGCGGGGCGCGCGGCGGCGACCACACCATGGCCGTGGTCGGCCTGGTGCTGGGCGCGATCGCCACCGTGCTGGCGATCGTCGGCATCGCCGCCATGAGCGGCAACGGCCTGTACTGGCACATGTGACCGGGCGGCGCGGGCGGCCGCCCGCGCACCTGACGGCACCTCACGGGCCGGTTCCCGCCTCGGCGGGGGCCGGCCCGCCGCCGGTCGCCCCCGCCCCCGCGCCCCGCCGCCGGTGAAGGTCCCGTGCCCGCCGCTGGCACGTTCGGCGCGGAAGGCCCGCCGCCGGCCTGCGCGCACTTGCCCGACGGCGGGCCTCGGCCTACGGTCGTCGACCGTGCACGCACCGCTGATCAGCATCGTCGTCCCCGCCCACGACGAGTCCGGACGGCTCGGCGACTGCCTGGACTCCGTCCTGCGGCAGTCCTTCGCCGACGTCGAGGTCCTGGTGGTACAGGATCGCTCCCCCCAGACACCGCAGACGCTCCCCGCCTCCTCCCGCGACCCGCGGGTGGCGGTGCTCAGGCTCGGTGCGGCGGTGGGCGTGGGGCAGGCCCGCAGCGCGGGCGCCGACCGGGCCCGCGGCGGCCACCTGCTCTTCCTCGACGCCGACCACACCCTGGCCGACGGCGCCCTGCAGGCGCTGGCCGACCGGCTGCGGGAGGCCGGCGACCCGGACGTCCTGCTGTTCGGCCACGCCCACCTGCACGCCGGCCGCCGGCCCGGAGCCGCCGCGGAACTGCTGGAAGCGGCGGCGTCCGGCACGTTCGCCCCGCTGGAGCGGCCCGAGCTGTTCGGGGCGCCCGCCCACAGCTGGGACCGGCTCGTCCGCCGCGAGCTGTGGGTGCGCGAGGGCCTG
The DNA here is from genome assembly GCF_042895785.1 of Streptomyces sp. NPDC001380. Lineage (NCBI taxonomy): Bacteria > Bacillati > Actinomycetota > Actinomycetes > Kitasatosporales > Streptomycetaceae > Streptomyces > Streptomyces sp. NPDC001380. The sequence continues at coordinate 31,642 of NZ_JBIAWP010000011.1, forward strand.
CGCTTCCCCGAGGGCCTGTACGAGGAGGTGCCGGTGGTGGTGCGGGCGATGCTGGCCGCGCGGAGCGCCGCGGTCCTCCCCCGCGAGTGCGTCGAGCTCCACCGGCGCCACACCCTGCACCCGGCGGGGTCGCCGGGGAGCAGCCACTTCGACATCTTCGGCCAGTACGAGCGCGCCTTCGCCCACGTGGAGGCGCTGGGTCCGGCGGCGGAGCCGGTGCGCGTCCACCTCTTCGACCGGATGGTCCGGCACTGCCTGTTCGTCCTGGAGCTCGGCGGCTGCGTGCCGCGGGCGTCCCGGCAGGCGTTCTTCCGGGCGGCGGCCGACCACCACCGGCGGTACCTCCCGGCCGGGCACCGGCGGCCCGAGGGGCGGGAGGGCGTGAAGTTCTCCCTGCTCGCCGGCGGCTCCTACAGCGCCTACGAGATCGCGAAGCTGTCGCACATCGCCGGGGGCAGGGTGGCCTCCCGGCTCCGCTGAGCAACCGGGCGGCGTCCCGCGCCCGGCGGTCCGCGGCCCGCCGGGCGCCCCGCGCGTCCGCGCGGGGGCCGGACGCCCCGCCCGGGGGCTCGACGGCGCGGGATGCGGTGGAGAAGGATGCCCTCGGGCACGCCGGCGCCCTCCTGCGGGCGGCCGGCGGGCCCGACCGGTCCTCACGCACGGGGGCGGGGGCGGGGGCGGGGGCGGACCGCGCACGGCCGTCGGCGTGTCCCGCCGGCGCCCCCTCCCCGTCCGGGCCGTCCGCCGTGCCGTCGGCGGCACGGTACCGTCCGTAGGGCCGGACGGCTCCGGGTCGGACGGACGGACGAGGAAGGCGGGGCATGGCGCTGACGGGACCTGCGGGCCCGGTGATGAACCGGGAGGAGGCGGACCGCGCCCTGGTGCGGCTCGGCGCGGAGCGCGACGCCGTCGAGGCGGCGCTGCTCGCGCTGCAGGACCATCCGGGCAGGCGCCTGCTCGAGGGCGCCGTCCTGGAGGGCCGCACCGCCGAGCGGTGGGCCGTCGCCGAGCAGGGACTGGCCCTGCTCTGGTCGCTCTTCGACCGGTACGCGGAGGCGCTGGCCGCCGCACGCGCGGTGCGCTCGCGCCGCGGCAGGCCGGGCCAGACCGAACTGGCGGAGCTCACCGGACTGCTCCGGGGCGCCGGGGTCGCCGTCCCGGCCGGCCAGGTGCCGCCCGGCAGTGCGGCGGACGCGGCGCGGGCCCTGGCCGGCTCCGCCCGGCCGAGCGAGCAGCTGACCCTCGACGGGCTGGTCGAGCGGATGAACGCCTGGTGCGCGGCCGTCGCGGACGTGGTGTCCGCGGCCGACGCCGTCCGGTCCGCGCTGGCCGCCCGCATCGACCTCCTCGCGGCCGAGCTGCAGCGGGTCCAGGCGCTGGCCCGCTCCGTGGGGGTGCTGCCGGGGACGCACCCCGCGGGCGACGCCCTGGACGGCCTCGGCGCCGAACTCGCCGCCCTGCGGGCGGAAGTGGCCCGCGACCCGCTGGCGCTGTGGGCACCGGGCGGCCCCCGGCCCGGGGACCCGCGCAGCGCCCTCCCGGGCACCGTGGACACCTCCCGCTTCGACCGGGCGGCCCGCGCGCTGGACGACCTGCGGGTGGAGCTGGAGGGCCTGCTCCGGGTGCGCGACGAGGCCGACGAGCGCCTGCAGCAGGTCGCCGAGCTGCTGGTCCGCGCGGACGCGACGCTGGCGGAGGCCCGCCGGGCGCGCGGCGAGGTGCTGGCCCGGATCGCGGGGGCCGAGGTGCCGGCGGTGCCCGGCCCCGCGTCGGCGCTCCGGGAGCGGGTGGCGGCAGCGGCCGGACTGCGCCGCCAGGGCCAGTGGTACCGGCTGGCGCCGCTCCTCGACGCGCTGGAGGACGCGGCGGCCAAGGAGCTGGTCCGGGCCCGCCACGCGCTGACGGCGGTGACCGGGCCGCTGGCGGTCCGGGCCGAGCTGCGCGGGCGGCTGGACGCGTACCGGGCGGTGGCCGCCCGGCTCGGGCTCTCCGGGGACCCGGAGATCGTGGAGCGGTACGAGAAGGCGCGCCGGCTGCTGTGGAGCGCGCCGTGCGACCTGCGGGCCGCCGAGTCGGCGGTGGCGCGCTACCAGCAGGCGCTGCGGCCGGTGCCGGAGCCCGCCGCGGAGTCCGTCGCGGAGCCTGTCGCGGAGCCTGTCGCGGAGCCTGTCGCGGAGCCTGTCGCGGAGCCTGTCGCGGAGCAGGGTGCGGGCGGGCCGGCGGACTGACGGCACCCGGGGGGCCGGCCGCGCACGGGACTGGCCGCACGGCGTCCGGGGCAGGGGAACCGCCCGGACCAGGGGGAACAGGGGGAAGGAGAACATGGGCGCGACAGGAGCAGGGGCGGGCCGCACGCACGGGGCCGGCACGGACGGGTGCCGCGCCGGGCGCGGGCCTGCCCCCCGGGGCGCCGTGCGCGGCGGCCCCGGGCACCCCGGCACAGGGCATCCCGGCACAGGACACCCCGGCACAGGACACCCCGGTATCGGGCACCACAGCACGGGGCACCCCGCCATCGGGCATCCGGCCCGGACCGCGGGCCGGGCCGCCGCCGGTGCGGCGGCCGCGCCTCCGGCGGCCCCCGGCCGGGGCACGCCCCCCGCCCTGCGGGGAGGTTCCGCCCCGCAGCGGGAACTGCGCAGGGCCCCAAAGGACTCCTACCGGGTGCCGGCCCGGTTGGCGGACCGGCAGGAGACCCGGTCCGTCCTCGTGGAGCGCACGGACCGTACCCGGCCCAGGACGTGGGTGTGACAAGGATGCCGCAGATGACCGTGTGCCCCTCCTGCGCGGAGCCGCTGGAGCCCGACGACGCGTTCTGCGGCGCGTGCGGAGCCGAACTGGCCGGCGCCGCGCCTCCGTCCGCGCCTCCGGCCGCGCCCCGGGGCGGCACCGGGGACTTCGTCCTCGCCGCGCCAGCCCGGCTGCTCCTCGACCACGAGGACGGCGAGGACGACGAGGACGGCGGCCGCGACGGGGACCACGACCGCGACCGCGAGGCGGCGCACGGCGGGGCGGCGCACGGCGGGGCGGCGCACGGGGAGGACGGCGGGGCCGCGGCGTCCGGCCGGGACCGGGAGGAGGCCGCGGACGGGCCGCCGTGCCCGCGGTGCGGCGGACGCGCCGCCGCCGACGGCCGGTGCGGCGCCTGCGGCACCGCGCCCGGCAGCTCCGGGGACCGCACGGAGCAGGCGCTGGACGGCGTGGCCGGGGTCAGCGACCGCGGCCTGCGGCACCACCGCAACGAGGACTCCTTCGCCGTCGCCGCCACCTCGCTGCCCGACGGCGGCTCCGCCGTGGTCGCCGTGGTCTGCGACGGCGTCTCCTCCGCCACCCGCCCCGACGAGGCGTCACGGACCGCGGCCGACACCGCATCGGAGTCCCTGCTCACCGCCCTGGAGTCCGGTACCGGGCCCGTCCGCGCCATGCACGACGCGCTCCTCGACGCGGCCCGCGCCGTCGACGCCCTGGCCCGTGACGGCGGCGAGCCCGAACCGGGCCGCAACTCCCCGGCCTGCACCTGCGTGAGCGCCGTCGCCGCCGGCGGCGCGGTGACGATCGGCTGGGTCGGCGACAGCCGCGCCTACTGGATCCCGGACGACCGCGAGTCCGCCGAGCCCTACCGCCTGACCGAGGACGACTCGTGGGCCGCGCGCATGGTCGCCGCCGGGCTGATGGAGGAGGCCGAGGCGTACGCCGACCCCCGCGCCCACGCCATCACCGGCTGGCTCGGCGCCGACGCGGGCGAGCCGGACCCGCACACCGTCAGCTTCACGCCGCACGTCCCCGGTGTGGTGCTGGTCTGCACCGACGGCCTGTGGAACTACGCCGAGGCCGCCACCGACCTCGCGGACGCCGTCCCCGCCGACGCCCGCACCGAGCCGCTGAACGCGGCGCGGGAGCTGGTGCGGTTCGCCCTCGCGGGCGGCGGGCACGACAACATCACGGTGGCCGTCCTGCCCTTCCCGCCCGCCCCGGGGCGCCGTCCCGAGACGCCGCCGGAGCCGACCCTGGTGGACCTCCCCGTCGCGGAGCCGCCGACCGCCTGAGCGGCGGCCCCGGCCGGGGTCCGGGACGGACTCCGGCCGGGGTCCCGGCCGGGGCGGCGTCCGCGGGGCGCCGGGCCGCACCGGCACGGTGGCCCTGATCCGCCAACCGGCCCTGCGGGCTGAGGGGTTGGGCCCGGCGGCGCCCCGGGCGGCGGGCACGCCTTCCGCCCACCGTCCGAGCTGGTCGGCGCGGCCGGGGGCCGGGAAGGTACCGTTCGGTTCCGGAAGCATGCGGGCGGGACCGGTCCGGGGGCCCCGGCATCCGCTCGACGAAGACCGTACGTGTGAAGAAGCAACAGGGGGCCTTGATGCCGATCTGCCCGCGGGGCCACGACTCGCACGCGGAGGACTGGTGCGACGTCTGCGGCTTCCCCATGGCCCAGGGCGGCCGGGGCGGGCCGTCCTACGCGGCCGCACCGCCGCCGTCCGCCGGGGCGATGGCGCCCCCTCCGTTCGCCGAGCCCGAGGCCACCGACGTCCTCGCCACCTGCCCGATCTGCCGGACGCCCCAGAGCGGCCGGTACTGCGAGGAGTGCGGCTACGACTACGACCTCTCCTCGCCGCCGCGGCAGCCCGCCGCCGAGCCCCCGCGGCGGCAGGAGCGGCCGGAGTACGGCTACGGCCACCCCGGGCAGCCCGGGCAGCCCGCCGCCGACCCGTTCGGTGCGGCCCCCTACGCGGACCGCGGCGCGCCGGCCGCCCCGGCGCAGGCGCCCGGCGCGGGATCCAGGGGCGGCCCGGGGGCCGGCGGTCCCGGCGTGCCCGGGTCCGCCCCCTCCTACGGCGGCCACGACACCGACTTCCGCCTCGTCCCGCCCACGCGCCGGCCCGGGGAGTACGGGCAGGCCGACCCGTACGGCGGGCCGGAGCAGTACGGGCGGCCGGAGCCGTACGGGCCGTCCGACCGGTACGGGCAGTCCGACGGCTACGGGCAGTACGGGCAGCCCCGGGAGGCGTCCCGCCCGGACCGCCCGGACCACACCCCCGAGCCCCCGCAGCCCGCCAGGACCGCGTGGGTCGCGGTCGTGAGCGCGGACCGCGAGTACTTCGAGCAGATGATGGCCCGCAGCGGCCCCGAGGCGCAGGGCCTGTACTTCCCGCCCTACTGCCCCGAGCGCCGCATCCCGATGACGGGCCGGGGGCAGCTGCGGATCGGCCGCCGCAGCCACCACCGCGGCACCGTGCCCGAGATCGACCTCTCCGTGCCGCCGGAGGACCCGGGCGCCTCGCACCAGCACGCCCTGCTCCAGGAGCAGCCCGACGGCGGCTGGATCCTGGTCGACCAGGACTCCACCAACGGGACCACCGTCAACGGCGGCGCGGATCCCGTGTCCCCCCACACCGCGGTCCCGCTCCGGGACGGCGACCGCATCCACGTGGGCGCCTGGACGACCATCACCGTCCACCGCGTCTGACCGGCCCCGTGCCCCGGCCGGCCGGGCCACGGGGCGGACCGGGGCCACGGGGCCGACCGGGGCACGGGACGGACCGGGGGCGGCGGGGAGCCCGGGCGCCTCAGGGCGCCCCGGGCCGCCCCGGTGCCGCCCACGCGCGGTCCGGCCGGTCCAGCCACGCCCACTGCCGGTCCCCGGCCAGGGTGAGCCCGAACCGCTCCCACCCGGGCCGGCCCTCGGCCGTCCACCGGTCGTGCAGCTCCTCCACGGCCGGCCAGACCTCCTGCGGGCCGGTCCGGCTCACCGCGCCGTCCGGCGCGGCCCGCGCCGTCGAGCCGTCGGGCGCCGCCACCGTGAGCCAGGTGCTGCGCCGCCCGCGGTCGTACGCGGCCCGCGCCTCCAGCTCCGGCCGCGCGAGTCCCAGGGCGAAGAGGAAGGCCGGGCCCTCGGGGCGGATGCCGGTCCGCGAGCGCCGCGCCCGCAGCCAGCCGGTCCGGCGGGCCGCCCTCGTCCCGTCGCGGCCGCCGCCGGCACCCGCGCCGCCGCCCGCACCCGGCGGTCCGTGCAGGGGTCCCAGCCGCACCGGTACGGGCAGGAAGCGCCCGGCGGCCGTCCCGTCGGCCGCCACCCGCAGCCGGACGAGCGCGCCGCCCACCGGCACCAGGACGGCGGCCCCGGGGCGGCACTGCGCCACCCAGTCGGCGGAGACGGCCGCCGGCCCGGACACGTCGCCCGCGACCACCACCCGGTCGTACGGGGCGCCGGCCGGCCACCCCTTGGCCGTGTCCCCGGACACGGCGGTCACACCGCCGTACCCGGCGTCGGCCAGCCGCCGCGCCGGCTCCTCGGCCGGCCCGGGGCCGACGGTGAACACCCGCTCCGCGCCGAGCCGGTGCGCGAGCAGCGCGGCGCCGTACCCGCTGCCGGTGCCGACCTCCAGCACCCGCTGCCCGTCCCCGGCCTGCATGCCGTCCAGGAGCCGGGCGGTCTGCAAGGGCCTCCGGCACCACGCCGCCGCCGCGCCCCCGTCGAGGCGCAGCACGAGCGCCGTGTCCTCGTACACCCCCCGGGCCCAGTCGGCGCGCCGCCGCGGGTCGGGGTCGTCCGCGGCGGCCCGGACCCAGCCCTGCCCGGGCAGGGGCCGGTGGAAGGCGGGCACGAAGGCGTGGCGGGGCACCTCCTCGAACGCCGTGCGCCACGCCGGATCGTCCAGGGCGCCCTGCGCCGCCAGCTCCGCCACCAGCCCCGCCCACGGCTCCCGCACCCCGCCGGCCTCCCCTGACCGCTGCTTCATGGGCCCTACTCTGCACCTCCGGCAGCCCGCCGCGCTGCCCGGCGGCGCGTTGCCGCGAAGTGGTCCCGAAGGCCGGGCAAAAAACCATCGGTGGTCACTTTGCGCCCCTAGGGTGGTGTGTCATGACAGCTGCAATAGCCGCCGAGGGAATCCGGAAGCGGTACGGGGACATCCAGGCCGTCGACGGTGTGTCACTCACCGTCGAGTCGGGCGAGTTCTACGGCATCCTGGGGCCGAACGGGGCGGGTAAGACCACCACGCTGGAGATCCTGGAGGGGATCCGCGAGGCCGACGAGGGCCGCGTCGAGCTGCTGGGCGAGAGCCCGTGGCCGCGCAACCCGCGCCTGCTGCCGCGCATCGGCGTGCAGTTCCAGGCCTCCGCCTTCTTCGAGCGCCTGACGGCGCGTGAGACCATCCGCACCTTCGCCTCCCTCTACGGGGTCGGGGCCGGGGCCGCGGACACCATGCTGGACCGCGTCGGGCTGGCCGGGTTCGGGAGCGTGCGCGCCGAGAAGCTCTCCGGCGGCCAGGCCCAGCGCCTCTCCATCGCCTGCGCGCTGGTCCACGACCCGGAACTCGTCTTCCTGGACGAGCCCACCACGGGCCTCGACCCGCAGGCCCGGCGCAACCTGTGGGACCTGCTGCGGGGCATCAACGCCGAGGGTCGCACCGTCGTCCTCACCACCCACTACCTCGACGAGGCCGAGATCCTCTGCGACCGCGTCTCGGTCATGGACCACGGCAGGGTCCTGCGGACCGGCGCCCCGGCCGCGCTCGTCCGGGAGCTGGACGACAAGGTCAGGGTCAGCGTGGAGTCCGGGGTGGTCGGCGCCGACGCCCTGCGCGAGGCGCTGGCCGCGGCCGGCGCCGGGGACGTCAGCGTCGAGGACGACGGCACGACGCTCTCCGCCTCGACCCGCACCCCCGCACCGGTGCTCTCCGCCCTGGCCGAGCGCAACGCCCTGCGCGGGCTCGAGGTCCGCGGCGCCACCCTGGAGGACGTCTTCCTCCACCTCACCGGACGGGAGTACCGGGCATGACCGACGACCGGACCGGTGTACGGGGCCCCGCCGACGGCGCCGCCCCCGACGGCACGGCGCCCGGCAGGGACACCCACGACGGCGCCGCCCCCGGAGGTGCCGTCCCCCGCGGCGCGGCCGGCCTCCCGGCCGCGCGCACACCCGCCGCCGCCACCGCCCCCGGGGCACCCGTCCCCGGGGCGCCCGTCCCCGGGGCGCCCGACCCCGACGGCCGGACCGCCGCCCCGGCCCCGCCCGCCCCGCGCGACCCGCACCCGCCGCGCGCCTCACGCGGTGGCGTGAGCGCCTTCGGGAGCCTCTCGAAGGTGATGGTCGTCGCCTTCCTGCGGGACCGGTCGGCGCTCTTCTTCGTGGTGCTCTTCCCGCTCATGTTCCTGGTGCTCTTCGGCACCCTCTTCAAGAGCGCCTCCAGCCCCCACGCCAAGGTCGCCCAGGTCGGCCCGGTGGCCGTGGTCGACTCGCTGAAGGGCCCGGCCAGGGAGGACCTGGACAAGGTCCTCACCGTGACCCGCATGCCGGACGAGGCCGAGGCGCTGCGCAAGGTCCGCAAGGGCGACCTGGACGCCCTGATCGAGCAGGACGGCTCCGGCACCGTGGTGCTCCGCTTCAGCGCCGCCGACCAGGTCCGCGCGGGCGCCGTCCAGGGCGTCGTCAACGCCCTCGTCCAGCAGGCCAACCAGGACGCCAGCGGGAGGCCCCCGGCGTACCGGCTCCGCAGCGCGCAGGTCGAGGACGAGTCGATCAAGGCGATCCAGTTCTTCACCCCGGGCCTGCTGGGCTGGGCGATCGCCACCGGCGCCGTCTTCAGCGCCGCGCTCACCCTGGTCTCCTGGCGCAAGAAGCGGCTGCTGCGCCGGCTCCGGCTCGCCCCGGTGAGCGCGGGGGCCATCGTCGCCTCCCGGGTCGGCGTCAGCCTGCTCACGGGGCTGGTGCAGACGGCGATCTTCGTCTCGGTGGCCACGCTGCCCTTCTTCGGGCTGAGGCTCACCGGGCACTGGTGGCTGGCGGTCCCCCTGGTGGTCTGCGGCATCATCGCGTTCATGTCGATCGGTCTGGTGGTCGGCGCGGTGGCCAAGACCCAGGAGGCGGCCAACGGCATGGCGCAGAGCATCGTGCTCCCCATGTCGTTCCTGTCCGGGTCGTTCTTCCCCATGGACGACGCGCCCTCCTGGCTCAAGGGGATCTCCGAGGTGCTGCCGCTGCGGCACCTGGTCACCTCGGTGCAGAGCGTGCTCACCCGGGGCGGCGGCTTCGGCGACGCCCTGCCCACCATGGGAGGCCTGCTGCTGTTCGCGGCCGTGCTCACCGGGATCGCCTGGCGCCTCTTCAGCTGGGAGGACGCCTGACCGGTGCCGCCGCACGGGCGGGCGGGCGGGCCGGGGAGGGACGCCCTCGCCGGCCCGCCCGGCGCTTCTGCGACCATGGTGGGGTGACAGAGATCGGGCGCGGCACCACCGGCGAGGAGACCTTCTACGACGCGGTCGGCGGCGAGGACACCTTCCGCCGCCTCGTGCACCGCTTCTACCAGGGCGTCGCCGAGGACCCCCTGCTCCGGCCCATGTACCCGGAGGAGGACCTGGGCCCGGCCGAGGAGCGGCTGGCCCTCTTCCTGATGCAGTACTGGGGCGGCCCGCGCACCTACGGCGAGCGCCGCGGCCACCCGCGGCTGCGGATGCGGCACGTGCCGTTCCGCGTCGACCGCGCCGCCCACGACGCCTGGCTCCGCCACATGCGCACCGCCCTCGACGGCCTCGGGCTCGCCCCGGAACAGGAGCGGCAGCTGTGGGACTACCTCACCTACGCGGCCGCCTCGATGGTCAACACCCCCGGCTGACGCACCCGGCCCGCCCGGACCCGCCCGACGACCGGTCGGAGCGGGCGGGTGCGGGCGGCCGGGTGCGGGTGCCGGGGCGGCCCCGGCGCCCTCGGCCCTCCCCCGGCGTCCCCCGGCGGCGCCAGCAGGCGGGGGCGCCGGGCGCGAGACGGGGGACGGGGCTGCGGGCCGGGACGGCGGGGTCAGCCCAGCGGGGTGAGGCCCAGGCCGCTGCCCGGGGCGGGAGCGCGGCGCAGCGCGACCGACCCGTGGGGGGCGCTCAGGCGCAGCCACGCGCCGGACGCGAAGGCGCCGAGCGGGGCCCCGGGACGGACGAAGCCCAGCACCCGGGCGGCGTGTGCGGCCCGCAGCGGGAGCTCGGGAGCGTCCTCCAGCGGGCGGGACCAGATCTCGTCGGCCAGCGCGTCGAGTGCCGCGCGGGTCCGATCCTCCGGGGCCAGGGCCTCGCTGCGGGCGCGGAACTCGGCGACGGCGGCCGCGACGGATGCGGCGATCCGCTCGCCGGGCAGCGGACCGCCCAGCGGCCGCCAGCCGCCGCGGGGCGGCAGCATGCCCGCCCAGGCCGGTCCGGTGACGCCCGGGGGGACGGACAGCGAGGGGCCGGACTCGTCGACGGCCTCCAGCAGCTGCCCGGCGGAGACGGTGGCGTCCAGCGGCTCGACGGGCCCGGCGAGGCGGACGGCGCGGACGGCCACGGTGCCCGAGGCCCCCAGGGGCAGGCGCCCGAAGACGGCGAGCACCCCGGCGGGCGTTCCGGCGGGCGTTCCGGTCGGCGTTCCGGCGGCGCCGGGGCGGGCGTCCCCGCCCGGTGCGGAGCCGGACCCGGGACCGGGGACGGACCCGGGAGCGGGAGCGGGCCCGGGAGCGGGAGCGGGCCCGGGAGCGGGGACGGACCCGGGGGCGGGGGCACGACCGGGGACGGGCCCGGGAGCCGGTACCGGGGCGGCCTGCAGCCGCACCGCCGCCGCGCGGTCGTAGCGGAGCAGCCGCTGGAGGAACGACGCCAGGTCGGCGCCCTCCCCGGCGTCCGCGAGGCGGAGTGCGGTCACGGCGGGCCTGCCGCCCGTCCGCGGGGCTTCCGCGGAGGCGGCGGCGCCCGAGGCGGCGGGTGTGCGCGCGTCGGACGCGGTGGGGGCCGGTGCGGTGTTCAGGCCGCCGCCCCCTCGGCCGCACCGGCGCGCACGCCGGCGTCGTCGTCGGCGCCGTCCATGAAGCGGCTGAGGAAGGCGCGCTCCACGGGCGAGATCCGGCGGGGGCGGCCGGCCGCCAGGTCGTAGGGGACGACCACGGTGGACGCGCGGACGTACACCGTCTCGCGGCCGGCGGCGTCGGTGTCCTTGACCTCGTAGGAGACGTGCAGCGAGGCTGCGCCGAGCCGGGTCACCCAGGTCTCCACGGTGACCGGCTCGGGCCGGTGGACGAGAGGCTTGAGGTAGTCGATCTCGTGGCGGGCCACCACCGATCCGCCCGCGAACTCCCCGGCCCCGGCCTCGGCGGCCTGGGTGAACATGAAGTCGATCCGGGCCTCCTCCAGGTAGCGGAGGAAGACCACGTTGTTCACGTGGCCGAAGGCGTCCATGTCCGACCAGCGCATCGGGCATGCGTAGATGTGGCGTGCCACGGGTGGTGCTCTCCTCGTCCTCGTCCTGCGGGAGGCCCGCAGCCGTACCGGAGCCCCGTCGTCCCGCAAGCCTACGTGCACCGGCCCGGCGGGCCGCCGCACGGGCGGCCCGCCGGGCCGGGTGCCGCCGGGGCCCCCGGGGGCCCCCGGGCCCGCGGGCGGGGGGGGGGGCGCCGCCCCGGGGGGGGATAGTGGTGGTTGGGCG